>DATLAN010000501.1:0-4682 GCA_035527455.1 Thermoguttaceae bacterium | reverse complement strand
GTACTGCGGATCGTCGGCCACGTTTTCGAGCTGGTCGGGGTCTTTGGTCAGATCGTACAGCTCTTCGGCCGGCCGTTTGGCGAAAGACCGATCGAAGAGCTTGCGGTGCGTCGCGTCCTTATCCCGGTTGTCGACCATGTAGCTCTTGGTCGGCCCGTTGTCGCAATCGCCGTACCAGGAGCCGGGCAGGGTGGCCTTCTGGTAGTTCGGCGTGCCGGCCGGCCAGCGCTCGGGCTCGAAGTTGCGGATGTAAAGGAACTCGTGCGTGCGGATCGCCCGGCACGGATAGCCGCCCATGTCCGGTGCCTCCTGCGCCGGGCAGTGCCGCTCTTTGCCGAAGAGCACGAAATCCCGCGACGGATCGACCTGCCCGGACTTCTCGCCGCAAAAGACGCCGATCAGACTGCGGCCGGTCATCTCGGCGGCCGGTTCCAGTCCCGCGATTTCCAAGAACGTGGGGGCGAAGTCGGTGAAGCTGACGAAATCATCGACGGTGCGGCCGGGCCGGATCTTGGCGGGCCAACGGACGGCCAAGGGCATGCGCACTCCCGTGTCGTAGATGTTGCTCTTGCACCGCGGGAATGGCATGCCGTTGTCGCCGGTCATCAGGATGATCGTGTTGTCCAGCTCGCCGATCTCTTCCAACGACGCAACGGCCGCGCCCACCAGCCGGTCGAATCGCTGCACCTCGAAGTAATAGTCGGCCACGTCGCCGCGGACCTCGGGCGCATCGGGGAAACAAGCGGGCAGCCGGATCTGCTCCAGCGGTATGCCCGAGGCCGCGCCGGAATCTTTCTGGTACGGCCGGTGCGGATCGCCACTGCCCAGCCAGAAGCAGAACGGCTTGTCCTTCGACCGCTGATCCAGGAACGCCTGAAAGTTGCCGAACGGTTTGCCGGAGAGGTTTCGGCCCGGCGTTTCGGTCCGTCCCGGTCCCCAGTGTTTGCCGGTGACGCCCACTTCGTAGCCGGCCCGCTCGATCAGTTCCGGATAGGTGGCGAACTTGTCGGGGAAAACGCTCCAGAGGTTTCCGGCGCCCTCGAGTCGCCAGTGCCATTGGCCGGTGAGCGCGGCTCCGCGACAGGGCGTACACGACGGCGAGGAAACGTAGGCGTGATGGAACAGGGCCCCTTCCCGGGCGAGCCGATCGAACGCCGGCGTCTTCACCACCGGATCGCCGTACGCGCCGGCGTGCGGCCATCCCCAGTCGTCGGCGATGGCAAAGAGGATGTTCGGCCGCTTCGGTTCGGCCGACTCGGCCGCGCGGGTGGCGGCAGCCGGCAGCAGGAGCAGGGCCGTGGCAAGTGCCAGTGTGGATTTTCTCATGATGGGCAACTCCTTGGACAAAGGTTCTCAAATCTTCGGATACTGTCCTTCGGCCACCTGGGCCAGGCGGCCGGGGTCGATCAATCGGATGCGGTTGCTGCCGGGCTCGGCGATCAGGCCGGCCTCGACGAAACGCCGCAGCGTGCGGGAAAATGTCTCGCTGGTCAGGTTCAGGTGGCTGGCGACGTGCCGCTTCAGGCTCCGCAACTCGATCGTCCCGTCCTCATCCGCCCGGGACTCCAGCAGGAATCGGGCCAACCGGCCGGCCGCGTCGCGCAACACGATGTCCTCCATCAGGCTGACCAGGTGGCGGACCCAGAGCGTCAACCCGGTCATCATTCCCAAGCATAGCTCGTGGTCGGCCTCCAGAGCCAGCCGCAACCGGTCGCTGGGCAACAGCACGCAGGTGCTCGCCGCGACCGCTTCGGCGCAGGCGGGCAGCCGGAACCCGCCGATCGCCGCCACCTCGGCGAAGGTCTCGCCCGGGCCGACCATGTGCAGCACGTGTTCCTTTCCGCCCGGCGCGGTCTTGAACACGCGGACCATCCCGCTGCCGACGATGAACACGCCCGGGCACGGCTCTTCCTGGCGAAAGATCAGCTCTCCTTTGCGGAATTTTCGCATCTGCGCCATGGTCGCCAGCCGCTGAAAGCCCGCCGGTGGGACCTCGCGGAACAGCTTGCAGTCGTGTAGGATGTCGGCCACGTTGAGCGACAAGGCAAACTCCCGGGACGATTTTCCGCCCGTTTTTTCCAGCGGAATTGATCCAGATCAAAGATGCACGGGCGAAACAACTCTATGCTTCTGGGAAATCCTCGAACGTTTTTCCGGCGGCTTGACCCAGGTCAAGGCCGGATTTCGCGAGAAAGCCTATTATAAGAAGGAACGTTCCACCAAACTAGCCGCGGCGGAGCCCGAGTCCCCAGCCCCGAGTCCCGAGTCCCCGCTGCCAATCCTACAATTCACCTTTCAGACGATAGAGGAGTCAATCTCATGTTTTGTTTTCAATGCGAACAAACCAAAGGCGGAACCGGTTGCACGAAAGTAGGCGTCTGCGGCAAAGACGACCAGACCGCCACGCTGCAGGATCTGCTGGTCCATGCGACCAAGGGCATCTCGATGTACGCCCATCGGGCAGGGCGGCTTGGCGCCGCCGACCGGGAAATCGACCGGTTCGTCATCGAGGCCCTCTTCACCACGGTGACCAACGTCGATTTCGATCCCCAGCGGCTGAAACAGCACCTCGACCGGGCTGCCGAAATACGGGAAAAAGCCAAGGCCCTCTACGCCGACGCCTGTGCCAAGGCGGGACAAACGCCCGAAAAACTCGCCGGACCCGCCGCCTGGCAGCCGGCCGGCGATCTCGAAGGGCTGGTCCAGCAAGGACTGGATGTCTCCGTCACGTCGCGCCGCACGGCATTGGGCGAGGACGTGGCCGGCCTTCAAGAGCTGGTCCTCTACGGCCTGAAAGGGGCCGCCGCCTACGCCGACCACGCCCGAATCCTCGGGCAGGAAGACCCCGAGGTCTACGCCACGTTCCACGCGGGCCTCGACTTCCTCACCCGGGAAAACCCCACCACCGACGAGCTGGTCGGCTGGGCACTGAAGGTGGGTGAGTTGAATTTCAAGGTCATGGGGTTGCTCGACGCGGCCAACACGGGCACGTACGGCCATCCGGAACCGACGCAGGTTCGCACCACCCCCATCAGGGGGAAAGCCATCCTCGTCTCCGGACACGACCTGAAGGACCTCGAAGAGCTGCTCGAACAGAGCGAGGGCAAAGGGATCAACGTCTACACCCACGGCGAGATGCTGCCCGCCTTGGCCTATCCCGGGTTGAAGAAATACAAGCACCTGGTGGGCAACTACGGCGGCGCGTGGCAGGAACAGCGCGAGGAGTTCGACGAGTTCCCCGGCGCGATCCTGATGACCACCAACTGCATCCAGAACCCCAGAGACGGCTACCGGCAGCGGATCTTCACCAGCGGGCTGGTGGCCTGGCCGGGCGTGACCCACGTCGGGCCCGACCGCGACTTCACCCCGGTGATCGAAGCGGCGTTGGCGGCCCCCGGCTTCGAGGCGGACGAACCGGAAAAGACGATCACCATCGGCTTCGGCCGCAACGCCGTGCTGGGCGTGGCGGACAAGGTCGTCGAGGCCGTCAAGAGCGGCGCGATCAAGCACTTCTTCCTGGTCGGCGGATGCGACGGGGCCAAGCCGGGACGAAGCTACTACACCGACTTCGCGCAGCAGGTGCCCGACGACTGCGTCATCCTCACGCTGGCCTGCGGCAAGTACCGCTTCAACAAGCTCGACTTCGGCGACATCGGCGGCATCCCGCGGCTGCTGGACATCGGGCAGTGCAACGACGCGTACTCGGCGATCCAGATCGCCGTGGCGCTGGCCAAGGCGTTCGACTGCGGCGTGAACGATCTGCCGCTGTCGATGATCCTGAGCTGGTACGAGCAGAAGGCCGTGGCGATCCTCTTGACCCTGCTGCACCTGGGCATCAAGAACATCCGCCTCGGCCCCAGTCTGCCGGCCTTCGTCACCCCGGCCGTGCTGCAGGTGCTGGTCGACAATTTCAACATCGCCCCGATCGGCACGCCGGAAGAGGATCTGCAGGCGATTTTAGGTGAGGGGTGAGGGGTGAGGGACGAGGGGTGAGGGACGAGGGGTGAGGGACGAGGGGTGAGGGACGAGGGGCGAGGGATTGGGGATTGGGGATTGGGGACTTCCCTCGCAGCGAAGCAGAACGGGTAGCCTGGACACTTTTCCGCGAAGGGCTCGCCACATCGCAAGACTCATTCGGAAAAGTGTCCGGGTTGCGCAGCAACAAGAGGGTCTCAGAAGATTCACTGGAACGGCATCGGCGGGAACGGGTAGCCCGGACACTTTTCCGCGAAGGGCTCGCCATATCGCAAGACGCATTCGGAAAAGTGTCCGGGTTGCGCAGCAACAAGAGGTTCTCCGAGGATCCACTCGAACGGCATCGGCGGGAACGGGTACCGGGTTGCGCAGCAACAAGAGGTTCTCCGAGGATCCACTCGAACGGCACGCCGACGGACTTCATAGTACCGCGCCGAACGCCACGCCCAATCGCCGGCGCCGATAACATAAGAACGTGACGAACTGCGCGTGCGGGTCGCCGTCGAAAATGGGTCGTTTAATCATCGGGTCATCATCGCGCTTCTTGCTGTCCCGTGCCATACCTCTTGTTGCTGCGCAACCTGGACACTTTTCCGAACGAGTCCTGTCCAGTGGGACATCCTTCGCGGAAAAGTGTCCAGGCTACCCGCTCTTACCGTCCCGCGCCATACCTCTTGTTGCTGCGCAACCTGGACACTTTTCCGAAC
>DATLAN010000500.1:0-3133 GCA_035527455.1 Thermoguttaceae bacterium | reverse complement strand
GGCCAGGACATCGCGGCGCTGCTCGACCTGAACAGCCGCGAGGGGCAGCCGTGCGATGCGGTGGAGATTCTTCTGGATCAGCGGCCCGCGAGCGCCATCGGCCGCCCCACCGCCAACGCCGACGCCAACCCTGAAGGCGTCATGCGGATCGGAGTCTGTTTCGTGCAGGCGGACGGCAAGCCCGTGGTGCGGGCGATTTCATCGCCGGAACTGCCGGCCGAGGCCCTGTCGCTCGTGCCGGCGGGACCGGATGCCTGGACGTTGAAGGTGAAGTGCGCGCCGGCGGGCCCCTGCCTCGGCGTCTCCATGCGCGTCACGGACAACACGGA
This sequence comes from Thermoguttaceae bacterium, assembly GCA_035527455.1. Classification (GTDB taxonomy): domain Bacteria; phylum Planctomycetota; class Planctomycetia; order Pirellulales; family Thermoguttaceae; genus DATLAN01. Next base: position 2,804 of record DATLAN010000500.1, on the reverse strand, counting down.
GTTTAGGTTCGCCGCCACGCCCATGTTCCGGCTGACCGGCCAGCGGGGCACCGGGCAGGAGCCGATGGGCTTTGTGCAACTGGGCGAGCAGGACGCAGGGGTTCTCTATCGCATTGGATACTAGAGCCGCGGGTGATGACCATGATGACCAAGACTCTTGACCTGCTTTTTGGGCGGCAAAACTACACGAGCTGAGACCTTGATGAAACCCTTCAGATTCAGTCTGCTCATCCTGATGCTGGGCGCCGGCGCCGGCTCGGCGATGGACGGCATTGCCATCTCGACCCGCTACACGCTGGAGAAAGCCAATAGCGTTCATTTCCCGCGGTTCGGAAACCTGATCCGTTACGACATCAAGGACGACGCGGTGGTCAAAACCACTCCGATCTACACGGGGGGCGACGCGGGCTTTGTCTGTATCAGCCCGATGGGCGACCGCATTGCGTTTACGAAACGAGATGGCTCGATCGTCGTGATGAGTATCAATGGCGGCGAGCCGACGGCGCTGTTGAAGATTCAGTCCGGCGTGAGGGGAGACATGGGCCTCGAGCGTGCCGTCCCCTTGGTTCAATGGCCTTACGGCATTGACGGGAAATGGATCTACTACATCGATGTGCCGGGCGAATTGCGGCGCGTGCATGTCGATACGAAGGAAACGGAGCCCGTCATCCGCTTCAACATGGAGACGAATGAGTTCGGCCTCTCCCTCTATGCGCGCAAGGACTTCGGAACCTTCACCTGTCGTCCGGGGGATTCAGTCGCCCCGATCTACGACATGAGCCGGGGCGACGGGGACCTGTACTCCGTTCCGACGTGGAGCGAGGATGGGGCCTGCGGTGTGGACGTGTCGCCGGACGGAACCCTGGTCATAGGCAACAATAACGGTCACAATTTTGGGCGGATCTTCGACACCAACGCGAGACTGAAGGCCAAGTTCACGATCAACCAGTGGGCCGTTGCGCAAAGCGATGGGGCCAACCAGTGGCAGTTCTTCCGATGGTCCGTGAACAGCCCGGATTGGATCGCCGTCAGCCAGGGCAAGAACATGGGCTTCGGGGGTGCTCCTTGGGACGTGGATTGGGTCAACGCGGTTCTGTACAGCCCGTTCGGGGCGGGGAAGCAGATCCAGCTCACCCGGAACGGAAAGGGTCAGCACGATGTTGCCGGCGGGGTGTGGGTAGCCGGCATTCCTCTCGAGTTCGCGCTGGGATTGCATATCGGCGAAGCGCCCTTCAAGCCGCCGTTCACTCGGGAGCAGATGGCCGGCGCCTGGTCGTGGGATTATGGGGACGGAAGCCAGGGAAAGGGCGGAGTACACACCTATGCCAAGGCGGGAGACTATGCGGTCAAGGCGACCCAGGGCGAGGACGTGCGGCATGGCAACGTCACGGTGAAGGAATCGCGCGCTCCTCTCGGGAAGGTTAGCATGCTGAGCCCGCGGCGCTTGCTAGTGCTTTTCGACGAACCCGTGCAGATCGAGAAGAGCGGCGCAACTGCCTCGCTGAAGTCGGGGAGGGCGGCAAAAGGGTGCAGGCTGCTTGAGAATGCAGCACAGTTGCTGATCGAACTGGAAGAACCACTGGTGGCCGACGATGCCGTGACCCTGCGCGGGGTTGCGGACTGTGCCCAGAAGCCAAACGCCGTGGCGGCGCCGCTGGCCGTCAAGTGGGGCAGTTGGCCCGCCAGCGACGACAAACTGGTGTTCCGCTGGGAGGGCGCGGATGCCCACAATCGCATTCTGGTCGAGAAGGACACGCGATCCGAGGTGTGCCGCATCTTTCCGCGCGAGAACGCCCGTTTCGGCCGGAATGGCATTGTCCGACTCAAGGGCGGGACGGCCTTTATCTCGGGGTGGGCCGGAGAGCCTTCTGGCCGGATCATGCACATGATGCGGGAACACGATGCCGTGACGATGGAGGTGGTGGTTCACCCCGCGCAACTCCAGCAGGGGACGCCGGACGATCCCGCGGGGATCTTCTGCCTTTCGGGAAGCCAGATCGTCCAGGAGGGCGGCGAACTCGTGTTCCGCTATACCGGGGGCGGGGAACGCACCCGCGTGTCCCTAGGCAAGGTGGCGGATGAAACACCGCAGCATATCGTGGCCGCCTGCCGGCCGGGCAAGATCGTCTGCTATCGGAACGGGAAGATGGTGGCGGAGCAAGCCGGGGATATCGGCCGTGACCTTGCCGGGAACTGTGGTCCGGGCGACATGCAACTGGGCGTGGGCTTGGCTCCAAACTCCGACTGGAGCAAGTTGAAGTGGACCGGGGGAATCGAGGGCGTGGCGATTTATGCCCGATTCCTGGAGGCCGCCGAGGTCGGGCAGAACTATGCCGCCTATGCCGGGAAGTTCCAGACGCGAAAGGTGGTGCCCCGGGTGGAGGTGCAGGCGAAGCTGCTGGCGATCACCGAGACGCCGCGTCCTATCGAGATTGCCCCGTACCGCGAAGCCCTCGTGGTCTATGAATACGAAGTGGAGAAGGTGGTAAAGGGGACGCTCAAGCCCGGCAAGATTCGCGTGGCGCTCTTCGGCGTGCTGAACGGCGAGAGCATGCCCGCTGCGCAGCTCAAGGTCGGTGCGTCGAGCCGGCTCGCGCTGGAGGCGTTCTCCGACCATCCGGAACTGGAGTCGATCACCCTGCGCGACACGCTGTCCGAGGACTTTGAACAGAAGCTCTGGGTGGAAGCGGAGTGATCCTTCGCGGCACTACTTGATAAGTTTTTGAAACTGGAAATGGAATGCCCGGTGTAATGTATCATCCGGGCGACATTGGCGTAGCATTGACAGGAGAATTTGTGAAGAA
>DATLAN010000499.1:0-2995 GCA_035527455.1 Thermoguttaceae bacterium | reverse complement strand
TCTCGCCCAGCCAACGCCGCTGCAGCAACGGGCCCTCACGTTACTGGAAGCCCTCCTGTAGCCAGAATCCGCGCAAATCCATTCGCGCTTAACCCGTGTCATGCCAACGCGTTACATTCAGTTCCCTGGGAGAAGTTAGGCCTAGCGTCGGCCTCCGGAGCCGAAGGCTACAGGTTCCACGCGCGGGTACAACAGCCCCTCTACCCCGACTTCGCCATTGCTTCCACGGCAGCGATCATGTTCTTCTCGGCGTAGATGTCGGTCGCCGCAATCGAGGAGTGCCCCATGATGATGCTGGCGATTTCGACCCCATGTTTAGCGCGCAGCCGGGTGCCCGCATTGTGCCGCAGTTGGTGGGGATGCCAGTGTGGAACGCCCGCCCGCTTGCAGGCCGCCGTTATTGCATGTGCGTAGGCGCTTTCTCGGTAGTGGGTTCCGGGCGCGCGTTGTGGATTGCGCTTCCGGGCTGGATGGAGCCGAGATCCCCATGAGCCGTGCCTCTGACTCGCCGGGGGGGTTTTGGAGAACCGCCAACATCGTATCATGGGGATGGTGCAACCGAATCCCGGAGCGGTACGTGGGGTGGTGTTGGGGGGAGGGAAGGGGGCGAGCAAGGCGGCACAGCCGATGAAGTCCGATAAGGCGACGGCAAAAAGTCCGATAACCCTGGTGCGAGACGAAGATGGTGGGACGCCCCGAACAGACGAAATCCCAAGTTTTCTGCGGGAAACTTGAGGGCCACCGATGGCTTGTCGTTGGCAGGACTTCGGAAGCCGCTCGTCTCCACTTTCTAAGTCCTTGTTTCTGGAGGAGAACGGTCGTTGACCTTATCCGACCGGCCCATGTCGAAGGCGGCCCGGTCGTGGTATATTGGAGTCCCGCGTTACAACTTCCGCGCGCGGTCCGAGCACGTTCGTCAGGTATCCGGCAAATGAAAAGACGCACCTTTGTCGCGACGGCAACCGGCGCGGTGTTCGCGTTGCCTCGGTTCGTCCCCTCATCGGCATTGGGTCAAGACGGCGAGGTGGCGGCGAGCAACCGAATTGCGATCGGCTGCATCGGCGTCGGCAACCGCGGGCGCCAGGTGCTCGACGGTCTCTTGAACCACCGGGACGCCCGGGTGGTGGCGGTTTGCGACGTGAATGCCCGGCAGCGGTCGGCCGCCGTGCGACGCGTCGACGACCATTACCAGGCGACCGGTTGCCGCGCGCACCACGACTTTCGCGAGTTGCTCGCTCGCGACGACGTCGACGTCGTGCTCATCGCCACGCCCGACCACTGGCACGTGGTGATGGCCTTGGCCGCGGCCCGAGTCGGGAAGGACATTTACCTGGAGAAGCCGATCGGCGTCACGCTGGCCGAGGCCCGGGCGTTGCGCGCGGCGGTGAGACGCTACGACACGGTCCTGCAATTCGGCACCCAGCAGCGCTCCGACGGCCGCTTCCGCACCGCCTGCGAACTGGTGCGCAACGGGCGCATCGGGCGGCTTCGAACGGTCTGCGTGTGGAGTCCCGGCAGCAACGCGGGCGGATCGCTGGAAAGGGTGCCGGTGCCCGAGTGGCTCGACTACGAGATGTGGGTTGGGCCGGCGCCGATGTCGCCGTACACGAAGCACCGCTCGACGAATCGCTTCGAGCCGGGCGACCCCTCCAAGATCTGGCCGTTCATCTCCGACTATTGCGTCGGCTGGATTTCCGGTTGGGGCGTCCACCCGATGGACATCGCGCTCTGGGGAGCGGGAGACTCGTTGAGCGGCCCGTTGGAAATCGAAGGGACCGGCCGTTTTCCCGCCGAAGGGCTCTGCGATACGGCCACCGATTGGGACCTGGCCATCGAGTTCCGGACCGGCGTGACGCTGAACTTCGCCGGACCGGCCTCGTCGAGCAAGTGGCGGGGCCGCTTCGGCAAACACGGGCCGCACGGCACCGTGTTCGTCGGGACCGAGGGGTGGGTTCACGTCGACCGATCCGGCATTTATGCCGACCCGCCCGGGCTGCTGCAATCGTCGATCGGCCCCACGGAGATCCGTTTACCCAAGAGCGACAATCACGGCCGGGACCTGCTGGATTGCGTCAAGACCCGCGGCCGGCCCGTCAGTCACATCGATTCGGCCTATGCGGTCGAGACGATTTGCCAAGTCAGTGCGATCGCGGCCAAACTGGGACGCCGGCTCCGGTGGGACGCCGGCGGCGAACGTTTTGTCGACGGCCGGATCGCCGACACCCTGCTTTCGCGCGCGATGCGCAGCCCTTGGCACCTGTAGCCGGTGGGGTGGCACGCCCTGAGGAACGAAGGGCGTGGAAAGCGTGCCAAACCACGCCCTTCGTTCCTCAGGGCGTGCCACCCTCCGATCTATTGCCCACCAACTCCTTCGGTAAGCCAAGCGAGGTTGAAGCGGGCCACCGCCACGCTCTCATAGAGCTTCTCCTTCCCTCGCTCGAACAGCAGGTAGATCATGCCGTCCCGGCCGGCCGCCAGCGACGAATAGGCGCTGGGACCCTCGTACACCAGCCGCTTGACCGGCCAGGTTTCATCGCGATCGAAGCTCGCCCATACGGTCATCCGCACGCGCGAGCCGCCCGGGTCGTCGGGCGTGCTGAACAGCAGCACGTCTTTTCCGCCGGTGCACTCCAGCGGCAGACGCACCAGTCCCGCGTTGCAGCCGTAGCTGGGCTTGGTGCCGTACTTGAAGTAGAACGGCTGGCCGACCTCGAAAAGGTGCTCGGAAACCTGCCAGTCCACGAACATCCGGCCGCCGTCGTGGCTCCAGGCGATGCGTCGGCGGTGGTCCACCGACATGTGCGAGCGGGAGTTGTAGTAGATGGCGCCGGTGGACAGCTCGGCCAAGGTCCCTTCGCCGGTCCCGCTCTGCACCGGCCCGCTCGTCTGCCAGGTCTTGCCCCCGTCGTCGCTGTAGATCGCCGTATTGTAGTTGTACGGCCACCACTCCTGGTCGTTGTTGCCCTCGGGCGGCTGCACCCGGGCGGGCATGAGC
>DATLAN010000498.1:0-3997 GCA_035527455.1 Thermoguttaceae bacterium | reverse complement strand
AGGGCCTCCGCCACGGCCAGGCGGATCAGGGGCCGGAGGGCGTCTTGGTCGAATTGAATTTGCAGGCTCATGTCAGACTCCGTTCAACTCCCGTGTTGGCCATTCCCGGCTCGGGCTCGGTGCCGAGCGGTGGGAAGAATCAATAGCCTCGCGCGCGCGCCCGCGCCCAAGCGGTCGGACGGAGGTTTTTTCGCGGTGGCGAGAGCGACCCCCGCCGCCTACGCCCGCCTGACGCGTCGGGGCGTTGCCTAGTGTCGTGTGTCATGTCCCCCCGTCCGCGTGCGTCCTGGGGCCTTCCCGGGCGTCCTGGGGCGTCGCTCCCGTCAGCCCCAGCGAAGTAAGTGCTACCGCACGGCGGCGACGGCGGGCGATCTGCCGCAGTTCGGTCTCCAGCCGCTCGGTGGCCTCCACCAGCTCCGTGGACGAGAAACCTCGCCGCCCAGGGTGCCGCCCCTCCCGGCGCCTGAACCCCGTCAGCGGGCACGTGGCGTCCTTGTGCGTCCGCGGGAAGTGTCGGTCGTCGTATCCATCCAGGGAGAAGACCGTACACCGGCCGTACCCGCCCCCCCTGTGGCAAAAGTGCTGGCATCGTCCGCAGTTCATGGTTCGGTTCTCCATTCAGGGAAGTGTTAGTTGCTGCCCGGACTGGTTTGCTGCCCGGACTGGTGCTGATGTTGTTGCTCAGACGGGATCTCTATAAGATCCCAGTCCGAGCAACAACAAAGCATGGCCGGACAATGCCGGGACTTGTCCGGGCATTGTCCGGGCAGTCCGGGCATCCCGGTATCATCTCCCCGTCGCCACATATCCCGTCTCCGTTCGGGTGTGTTTCCTGATTTCCACTCTCTTAATTCTGCCCTCCACAAGCAGTGTTCGAATTGCATCGGCCCCCCGCTGGTTGCTGATGCCCGCCAGCTTCGATAAGGCCGTCTGGGTGTCACCGTCTGGCACGCACCTCCGTGCCGCCTCCAACATCCTCCGACGGTCATCATTGTCCCGCTGCTCTCGGGCCTCGGCTTTCCGCCTTTCGGCGGCTTCTTTGGCCTCTGCCCTGGCGTCGGCCACTGGTCGGATGCTGATTTTCCACTGCTGGCCGTCTGCCCCGTCCGCCGGGTCCCCTTCGAAGATGTCGGCCGCCCAAAAGCTTGCATGCCCACTACGGCCGCCAACCCGCATGTAGAGTTCATGGCGACCGTCAGACTGGTAGGGGCTGCGTCTGGCCAGTAGCAACCACTGGCCCACCCATTCGGCAACTCCGGCCTGACTCAGCTCTTCGAGGCTACATGGTTCATCCTGGTCGAGGGCCGTCGTCTTTCTGAAATGGTGACAAGCCAGAATCGTGCAGTTTGTCTCCTGCCCCAATTGCGTCAGAGGTTCGAGTACTACGCCCATCGCGTAGACGTTACCGGCAAGCCCTGCGTTGTCCCCGGTCAGCAGTGCCATATACAGTGGATCGAAGATGCACACCTCAATTTTGCTGTCCGTGATGACCTTGTGCAAAACCTCAAGATGCTCGGACAGAGACAGCTTCGGCAACGCAAAATTTACGAATAACGGAATCGGCTCCGTGATGCCGTGCGATTCACGTTGTGCCCTCAAGATCTGCTGGACTTTCTTGCGACCGGACTCTCCAGACCACAGGGCGACCCGGCATTGTCTAACCACGTCAAAGTGATTGCAGAATCTCGTTTGGCTGGACAGGGAAATGCCACACTCGCAAGCCATGTGGGATTTCATGCACTTGAGGCGTGCCCCGATAACTCCCGGCTGCCCTGCAACGACTACGCCCGGTATCAATGCATCGTCGGGGAAGTCCATCGCTAGGAAGTCATCGAAGGGAATGAGTTTCGCGAACGCGGGCGGTTCCTTCGGTTTGCTCTCCTGGCTGGCCTCATCGCCTGGCGGCTCTTCTGGCGGCTCGGTGAGCGGTTCCGCCGCCTTGGCCGCGTCGATCAGTTCCTCCCAACGTCCGGCCGCCACGAAGTCGCGCACGTCATTGGGCAGGGTGTCGCGCGGTGTGCTCGGGTCGATCATCTCCTCGACGGGCAGCTTGACGATGCAAACGGATTCGGCCACGCCGAACAACTTACGGGCGCGAATCCGCTCACCCTCCTCGCCGGCTTCGTCCGCGTCCATCTCGATGTAAACGGCCTTGTCCGCGAACGCTGGAACGAGTGAATCGTCAAAACACCCGGCCCCGTGGGTGTTCGTGCAAGCAATGTGTCCAGATGGCAAGTAGGGGGCGATTGCGATTGCATCAGGTAAACCCTCGCACAACCAGACGGATTTGGCCGCGGCGAATTCCTCGGGTGTACCAACCACGATAAGAGAATCAATCGAACCGCGTAGGGTGTGGCTCTTTCTCTGGCTCAGTTTGTCGGATGCAGGAAACGGTTGACCGTCCGATCGGTAGAGTAGGATCGCTGTCGGGTTCTGCCGGTCGCCCGGACGAAAACCCGGAAAGCATAAAACGTCCTGTTGTAACTCCGCCGGTGCTTTGCGTGGCCAGCGTGCTGGTTTCGGCCGTGCCCTCAATATCTGTTCGGCCTGCAACCCCGCCTTTGCCGCCGCCCACGAGGCGACGTACCGCTGCCGGAAAATCTCCCCAGCCGCTCCGTCGTGAAAGCAGATTTGATCCGTCGCCAGACCGGACGGGGCGGATTCTGCTTCCCTCCTGCCGTCGTGCTGGCCGTTCGCGGACGGCTTGATATCCAGGTAGCTACCGATCTCGGCTAGGGCCGTCTGGAAATCGCAACCCAACGCCCATTGCACAGCCGCTATAACGTCTCCATTTTGCGAGTGGAAACACTGGTTGCAGATATAGAATCGCTTCGCTGTGTCGTAACGAGCCCGGTCCTTGCCGCCGCACAGATGGCAACCGTGGTGCCTGCCGTCCAAATTGCCGCGGGGAATACGGGCCACGTGTTCCAGCACCTCGATTTCGTGGCCAGAGATAGCGGCTTTGATTTCGTCTTTGTCGTATCGTGCGGTCATCCGGAAACCTCCTCGGCTTCCACCTGCCGGATAATCGCATCAAGTAGCATCACGTCTCTTGCCCGTCGCAAAACGCCGCTGGCTCGGCGATCCCCAAGTTCCCTGCCGAACCGCCTGATCGGCGTTCCCGCGCGGAGAATCCAACTAGGCAACGTCCATGTCGAATTGGGCCAGAAATACCTTTCGGTGTGGCGCGAATAGAACTGAGTGCGAAGGTGCCAGAGCCATTCAGAAATGCCAATGAACTCGATTTGCAGATGCGCGAAAACTGCTCGTGCAACGGGGACCGCAAGCGAGGCGTCTCCGCCTGAATACAGAGGGCTGACATCTGGTAGACCCGGAGTGGGCGCCGGCACGGTGATCGGCGAGGACGGTTGCTCGATTTGGGGTGGGGTGATATTATCCATTGTCAGGAATCTCCTTTGTCTGGTCGTTCCCGTCGAGCACCTTCTCGATCGTCGCCCTGCCTCCCTCCCGTGCCGCTGCCCACGCATCGAGGCTGGCCCGCCTGAAGAGGACGCGACCATCCAGCGTGATGCACGGGAGCCCCTCTTTGCGTAGCCGATCTACAGTTGAGACCGATACAGACAGGATTTCGGCCGCACCGGGCTTGTCGACGAGGATCTTGTCCGGCTCGGTGGTAGCCCGTTCATCCAGAAGTCGACGCACAGCAGCGTCAACGGCGGCTTGGATCACGTCGGAGAATTCGGTTGGGTCGATGTGGAGGTTCACGAGGCGGCCTCCTGCTGCTGACGTATCGCTGCAAGGAGGTCGTCGGCGAAGACAAACGAGCCTTTGCCGATTCGGATGACAGGGAGACCGGACCGGACGAGCGCCTGCCAGCTCTTCGGACCCAGCCTAAGCCTAACTTCTCCCAGGGAACTGAATGTAACGCGTTGGCATGACACGGGTTAAGCGCGAATGGATTTGCGCGGATTCTGGCTACAGGAGGGCTTCCAGTAACGTGAGGGCCCGTTGCTGCAGCGGCGTTGGCTGGGCGAGA
>DATLAN010000497.1:0-2873 GCA_035527455.1 Thermoguttaceae bacterium | reverse complement strand
CGTCCCGTGTTCTCAGGCATTCTCCGTCCCTGCCATGAACCATTGTATCAAGTCTCGGAGTCTCGACCGTTCGGTGACAGGCACGAGGTCTTCCTCTTCGAGTCCGGTGGAAGAATCCCATTTCAGGTAATGAACCTGGCTGGGCGATTCGAATTCGAGTTCCAGAGACTTCGTGCCCCGATGCCACTCCAGTTGAAGCCTTCCTTGTGTCATAGGCACGACTTGGGGAAGGACGGAGAGCCGAATCGGCAACCAACGGACGAACCTTTGCGCGGCTTCGATCGTCCTGGGATGGATCGGCTCCGCACCGTATCCATTCCAATTGGCTTGCAGGCTCTTGAGTTCTTCGAGGTGTTCGATGAGTTCCTGGTTGCCGACCTGGCAGGCGACGAACGTGAGCCGGTTGCTGTCAGACATCTTCTCGCTCTTGTGTATGCCGAAGCCTTTGCATCGTTCCCATCATCAATTCACTCCCTTATTCATGCTACCTCTCGCAAGTGGCGGTGACAATACCCCAAACCGGACCAACCGACCGTGATGGCGTGTCATGCACCCCCCGCATATGCGCCTTCCGCTCCACTACGGGATGCGAAATCACCGCGGCGGCAGCACGACCTCGAAGGCCGAGCCCTCGATCCGCCGAAGTTCTTCGTGGAGGTTGGGGATCCGCGGATCGGGGGCGACGGAGATCGCCCATTCGATCCCGTTGTCGGCCACGAACATCCCGTATCGCTTCAGGCCCTCGAGGATCGCCCGCACCTCCGGCGAAAAGCCCGAAACGTCGAAGTCTTGCTTCAGCCGCAAACGCTCGCCCATGCGCGGGTAGTCTTCGTTTTCGTGCGGGCTGGCAAAGTGGGTGGCCGGCGGCACGTAGGCCCGGCGGGTGTTGCGGACCGTGACCCGCATGGCGTGCTCGACGACGCCCCGTTTCAGCTCGTCGTAGCGGACCACCGCCGGGAAGATCGGCAGCCCTGCGGCGTCGGCCGAGGTCCAGCCGTCGGGGCGCAAGGCGTTCGTCTTCAGGTCGAAGATCGACGCCTGGGCCGCCTGCCACCCGTCGTCCGTCCTGCGAAGCACGAAGAACTCGTAGAGCATCCGGTTGACCGGATCGACGACGATCCCGTGGCGGTCGCCCCCGCGGCCGAGCTTGTCGCGCTGCACGTCGTCGAGCGTCAGCGTCGGGCCGTCGTAATGCCGCTGGTAGTTGACCGGCCATCCTTCGATCGGGATCTCGTCCGGCACCGGAAACGGGCCCTTGTCCGATTCGCCCGGGTAATCCGCGATCTTCACCTCCACGCGCTGCTGGCCCGGCGGCACCAACACGAAGCCCATGTCGGGGTTGTAGCGCATCGGCTTGTCCGCGCCGATCGACGCAATGATGGCGGCCGAGTTCGGGTGCAGCGGCCAGTCGGAGACGACCTGGTTCCACGGGTTGTCCGGCGGGAAGACCTCCAACGCGGAGAGAATGGCGTCGGCCTCGGGCGTGTCGAACGGCACGGGCCCGGTGATCGGCGGCATCTCGGCGGCCCGGATTCGCGCCAATCGCGCGGGGTCCGAGGTGACGCGCCCGGTACCCGCTCCGGGGTTGCCCGCCGGCTCGCCTCCCAACGGCGTGACGATCAGGTCGACCGGCATGTCGCCGATCTTGCCGGTGACCCGATACGCCCGGGCGGCTCCGGCCGCGACGCCGGGAAGGGCAACGGCCGGGGCGTCGTCGCCGACCAGCCGGATGTCGCCGAAGTAGAGCGTCGGCGCGGAGCCCTGCTCGCAGGCGATGTACCACCGGCTGACGTTCGACAGATCCGGGGCCGTGCCGTTGACGTTGAGCATCTCGTCCACGCCGATCTTCACGGCGTTCTTGCCCGGCTTGAGCACCACCGGCACATCCACCCGCGTGTCGTAGCTGGTGGTCCGCCGGTGTTTGACGGTCAGGGTGACGGTTACGTTTTCCTGCGCCGGGTTGAAGGCGTCGAACTCCAAGGCGATGAACTGCTTCCAGTTCGTGATCCTCGACACCCGATCGCCGAAGCTGTCGCCGGGCACGTAGACGACCTTCAGGGCCTTCCCGCCCAGTTCGGCGTTCTCCTCCAGCGTCAACCTGGTCGCACCGTCGCTGGCCGTATCGGTGGGCATCTGCCCGGCGGTCACATTCAGCAGGGCCTCTTGTCGGGCAAAGCTGTCGCCGGTCGGCCAAGCGACGACCATGACGGCAACAACGAACAGAAGACAGGCTTTCATGGCGTTTCCCCTTCGTAGGTCAGGGCTTGCCCTGACGGAATCGAACATCCGGTAGAACACATTTGTCAGGGCAAGCCCGAACTACTGACGAAATCGAACAGCCAACGGGAGAATCTGTCAGGGCAAGCCCTGACCTACGTGTTCTTTTACCGATCGGCGGCCGGTTGTCGGGCGAGGAGGGCTCCTTGCACGGCGGCGATGCGGAAATGCTTGGGCAGGTCGGCCTTGCCTACCAGATCGTACATCGCGGCCGCTTCGGTCCGCTTGCCCTGGGCCAGCATCGCCTCGGCACAACCGAGGCAGCCGTCGGCCACGGCGGCTCGCAGCGCGGGCGCGGCCTTCGGCAGCGACGCCGTGAGCACGTCGGCCGCCTCCGCCGTGGCGATCTTGCCCAGGGATCGGGCCGCGGTCGCCGCCGCGTCGGCGTCGGAGTGGCCGAGCATCTTGGCCAGCGGCTCGACGGCCTTGGCGTCGCGCCGCACGCCGAGGCTGCCGATCACGCCGACCAGCGGCCGCCCTTTCAGCTTGCCCAGCGCCTCGCGCAACGCCTCGTCCACGCTCGGATCGTCGATCGGCTCCAGGGCGTAACGGGCCATGTGCGAGAGTTCCTCGTCGCCCAGCAGCGCGGCCAGCGC
>DATLAN010000496.1:0-5912 GCA_035527455.1 Thermoguttaceae bacterium | reverse complement strand
TCTTCGTTCGAAGTCCCGTCCGCCACGCCGTCCTTCTCTTCGTCCGCCCCGTACTCGGCCGCATAGTCGTAACCATAGCCGTAGCCGTAGTAGCCGCGGTCGCTTTCCGATCCGACCCGATTGACCACGATCCCCAACAGCGAAATCTTCAACGCGGCGAGGCTCTCGGCGGCGCGCACCACCAGCCGGCGGCGGTTCTTGTGCGGTTGCACCACGATCACCGCTCCGTCGACCAGCCGGCCGATCACGCAGGCGTCGCTGGTAGCCAGCGCGGGCGGGCTGTCGATCAGCACCTGGTCGTAGACCGATTCGGCCCAGGCCAGCAGTTCCGAGAAGCGGGGATTGGCCAACAGTTCGGCCGGATTGCTGGGCCGCGGGCCGGACGAGAGGACATCGAGACCCTCGATCCCCGTCGGCCGAATATGCGCGGCGGCCATCTCGGCCACGTCGCGCTGGCCGCGAACCACGCCCGAGAGCCCTTCCACCCCGCGCATCCCCAACATGGCCGTCAAGCCGGGGCGGCGCAGATCGGCGTCGATCAACAGCGTGCGTTTGTTCGCCTGGGCGTAGGAAACGGCCAGGTTGGCCAGCACGGTCGTCTTGCCGTCGCCCGGCTCGGCGCTGGTGATGACGATCTGCCGGGCTTCGCGATCGGCCAAGGCCAGGGCGGTTCGCAGCGTGCGGAAGGCCTCGCACTCGGCGGAGTTGGGATCGATGTGGACCTGGATGGCCTCCGGCCCCTCGGACTGCGAGGTCTTCAGTTGCCGGACCATGGCGAGCACGGGCACGGCCAACTGGGCCTGCATCTCTTCGGCGTTGCGGAAGCGGTCGTCGAGGATATCGAGCACGTAGACCAACGCCAGCCCCACCCCCAAGCCCCCGGCCAACACCATCATGAGCATGCGGCGCAGGCTGGGCGAGACGGGTTTTTCCGAAATCATCGGCGGCTCGGTGACCGCGGTGCGGACCTCCCGCCCGTCGTGCGCCAGGTTGATGTTGGCGATCTTGTCGGCCAGGGCGTTGTTCAGGTCCCGCAGCCACTGCAGATCTTGCTCGATGATCCCCAGTTCGGCCAGTTGGCAGGTCCGCGTGTTGGCCTCGGCCTGCGCCTGCTGGAACGCGGCCAGGAAGTTGCGTTCCCGTTGCCGCGTCTCGTCGAGCTTCTGGCGGACCATGCCGAGCAGCATCGGGCCGAGCTGGGTGTCTTGGATCTCCGCCAACCGCGAGTCGATCCGCTGTTGGTATTCCAGCAGATACTGCTCGGTCATCCGGATCTTGTTCGTCTTGGCGATCACGCTGGGGTGCGCGGGGCCGAGATCCTCCATCATGGCGTTGAGCACGGCGCGGTCGCCGATGAGGTCCTGTTCCAGATTGGCCTGCACCACCGCGTCGCGTGAATCGAAGCCCAGCGTGCGGAGCAGCAGTTCCTTGCCGACGACGTCGGCCACGGTCAGAGTGAGTTGCTGGAGGTTCTGTCCGCTGCGGACGGCCGCCTCGATCGTGGCCAGCGTGGCTTCGAGTTCCGCCCGCTCCCGTTGCGCCTCGATCAGAACTTCGTTGAAGTAGATCGCGCGCCGCACGACCGGATGGACCGTGGGGCTGTCGGGGCGGATGCCCAGGTCGCCGGCCTGGTATTTCGCCTGCAACAACTGCTGGTTCTTCTGCGCAAGCTGCCCGGCCAGTTCCGTCTTTTCTTCGGTCAGGATGTTCTTGATTTCCACGACGGCGCCCCGGTGGGTTTCGTCGAGGAACTCGATGTAGGATTGCACCAGGGCGTTGACCACGCTGACCGCCGCCTTGGCGTCCTTGGACCGACAACCGACTTCGATCACGTACGTATTGGGGACCACCTGTGTGGAGAGATTCTTCTTGAGGATGCCCGCCCAGGCGGTTTTCGGAGCGCCGGCCAGGTCGATGCGATCCTCGGGCTGGAGGTACTTGATCGCGCCTTCCACCACCTTGGTGCTGGAGAGCAGGTTCTCGAAGGTCGGCATGAGGCTCTGCTGCCGCATGCCGTCGGCCGTCATCGACGGGGAGAGGTTGTCGCCGGTCGGGCGGACGAAGATCTTGGCCCTCGCGCCGTAGTAGCGCGTGGCCGTGGCGAAGTACAGCCCTCCCAACAATCCGGCCACCGCCAGCGACGTGGCCACGACGTTCCACCGATAGCGAATCGCCAGCAGGAACTGCATCAGCGCGTGCACGATGTGCGTGCTCGACTCGTGGGGCGATTCGGACTGCAACACGGTGGGTTCTTGGGACATGGACGGCCGGTCAGAACATGGGGACCGCACTACTGAAACCGAAACGAAGGAAGCTCTTCAACGCCTCCAACACGACCGTGGCCGGAGTCTCTTCCACGCTGACGATGTCGCCGGGCGCCAGCCGCACGTTCGCCGCGCCGTCGACCTTGGCCCGGCGGACGCTACTCTGGATCACCACCGGTTGGGACTGGCCGGGCACGCGGCGGATGACGTACACCTTGTCGGCCACCTGCATGCTGCGGTCGCCCGCCTTGGCCAGGGCGTCGAGCATGTACATATCCTGATTGGCGGGCATCTCGACCTCGCCCGGCTGGCGAACCAGCCCGATCACGTAGATCGGTTTGGGTGCCCGCTTCATCACGTTGACCACGTCGCCGTCGCCGAGATGGGCGCCGTCCTCTCCGCCGGAAACGGCCTGGGCGAGATTCACGCGCCGGACCTGCGCGCCGTAGGGCGGATGCGGTTCGACCGACTGATAGCCGGCCGATCCGTCGGCAAGCGTCTGCCCGGGCGGTTCGAGGGAGCCGGGAACGCTGCCGCGGACGGGGCGGCGGATTTCCACGTCGGCTCCGGCGTCTTCGCTCAGTCCGCCGGCGGCCACCAACGCCGCAAACAGCGAACTGGAGCCGCGCGGCAGTTCATATTCGTTCGGCTCGTTGACGGCCCCGACGACGGTGACTTTGTTGGTCCGCTGCCGTTTCATGGTCACGGTGATGTGCGGCCGCTGGAAGAGGCCGCGCGCGATGGCCGCCGCCGCGATCGCCTGTTCGGCCCCCTCCAACTCGAGGCGGGCCAGCTCGACCGGTCCAATCAGCGGGATGTTGGCCACCCCGTTCTCGCCTACCCGCACCGGCGTGGTGGTCGTGCTCAAGCTGGCGTAATTGGTAACGATCGTCACCTCCAGCACGTCGCCGCAGTCAATCAGTTGGCTGTTGACCGCGTAGTTGGGCAACCGCGAAAGGTCGATCTCCTGCACGTTTTGCGTCGCCGGGGCGAGGAACTCGACGGGCAGCTCGGTAGCCTGATAGACCCGGGTCGCGCAGCCCGCGGTGCCCAACACCACGGCCACGGCGAGCCCGGCGGTCTGCAGGCACGATCTCAGGCTGCGAACCTTCGGCGGCAGCGTCGCGATCAACCGACCCATCTTGTAAAACGCGTCCCGGAAATTGTTGGAAAGGGCGGTACCTGCCGCCGCTCCCCTTCCACGGTGGGGGAAGACGACATGCACCATGCGCTGAGCCAGCGCCTAGAATCCCGCGAAAAGTGAGGGGTGTAAATACCAGGAAGTCGCGATGGACGTCAAGCTCACTTTTGGCGTGAGGACCGTCCGTCGAGGGGCACGGATGCGGTTGCGCGGAGGGGGCTTGGTTGGATCGAATATGGTTCTTCGGACAATTTCGTGGCTGCCGGGTGAAACAGCGGACCGAATTGCTGGACGAGTACGGGTTCCTCTCCTCTGTTCATGACGCTCGAAGACGTGGAATCAGAGAAGAGGAACCCGTACTCGTGCGTGCCGTCCGGTTCAAAGGACCGGGAATTGAGCCACGAAAACCCCTGAAGAGCCTCGAATATCGAATATCGAACAAGGAATCGTAAATGACGAAGGAAGAGAAGAAAAAAATGGAGGCGTGTTGGGCTCGGCCAGAAGGGCACTGCCGGCAGTGCGCCGTCATTCCATCGACTTCCTTCCTACTTCGATATTCCTTGTTCGATATTCGATATTCACTTCAATCAACCGCCGAACGACGTCCACCGACAGCTCGTCGAGCGAGCCGACGACCAGCTCGGCCGCCGCGAGCGACTCGGCGGTGCGTCCGGTGCTCGTCAAGCCGATACTGGTCATCCCGGCGGCTTCGGCGGCGGCGATGCCAGGGGCGGCGTCTTCGACCACGGCGCAACGCTCCGGGGGCACGCCCAGTCGCCCGGCGGCCAACAGGAACACCTGGGGATCGGGCTTGCCCCGGGTGACGTCCGTGGCCGTGATCACCGCGTCGAACAACCGGCGGGTGCCCAAGCGATCGAGCACCAGGTCCACGTTCTCCGGCGGACCGGACGATCCCACGGCCAGCTTGAACCCCGCGCCGTGCAACCGGCCGAGCAATGCGTGCGCGCCCGGCATGGCGGGAAAGTCGGCCGCGATGATCCGCCGGAAGGCCTCTTCCTTGCGGTCGTCCAACTCGGCGATTTGCTCGTCGGTATAGCCGGTGCCCCAAAAATGGGCGATGATCTCCCGGCTGGTCCGCCCGAACGTTTGGGCGAATTCCTCTTCAGTGAACCCCAGCCCCTCGGCCTCGGCCATTTTCAGCCAGCTCTGGTAGTGCGCGTGGTACGTGTCGACCAGCACGCCGTCCATGTCGAAGATGACTGCGTATGCTGCATTCATTGTGTGGAAATGATATCGTCCGGTGGCGAAAACTCCCTCGGTCCGGAATCTCCATGCCCTCGGCGCGTTGTTTGCCCGGAACGGAACGGCGGGCAAGCCCGCCCGCTAAACTCTCCTCACAACCAACTACTTTCCCCAATCCCCAATCCCCAATCCCCAATCCCCAATCCCCTCGCCCCTCGCCCCTCGCCCCTCGCCCCTCGCCCCTAATACCCACACCCCTTCGCCGCTTCGGCATACACGCGGAGGTTCTCCGGCGGCGTGTGGAAGAAATGATCGGAGGCCGACATGATATAGCCGCCGTCGCGGCCGAAACCCTCGAACAGCCGGTGAACTTCGGCGCGGATCTGCTCGGGCGTGCCGGAGGTCAACACGTTGAACTGGTCCATGCCGCCGATCATCGCCACACGGCCGGCGTAGGCTTCGCGGACCTTTTCCGGCTGGCGGATGTTCCCGCCGCAGCCCGGGGGCGTGAGCGTTTCGGAGGCGTCGGTCTCGTTCTCGACGATCAGATCGAGGATGTTCATCATCCCGCCGCACGTGTGATAGGTCACCTTCAAGCCGGCGTCGTGGACGGCCCGGTGGATGCGGCGGTCGTAGGGCAGGCAGAATTCGCGGTGCAGCTTGGGCGAGATCACCGTATCGCTGGCCGATCCGCCGCCCGTTTCAATCAGGTCGAACTTCGTCCCCTCGAGCGACTCCTCGACGAATCGCAGCTTCTTCTCCAGCAAGACCTCCATGAACCGGTGGACCCAGTCGGGGTTCTCGAAGGTCTCGATGATCAACTCCTGCACGTCCATCAGGCAACAGGCGTGCTGCCAGCAGCCGGCCTGATCGCCCCAGACGAATCCCCGCAGGATTCCCGCGTCGCCCACGCGGTCGTACGCCCGGGCGACGTTCCCTTTGTCGAGCGTGGCCACGGGCATGTACTTTTCGACCAGGTCCAGATCCTCGTGCCGCTTGATCAGGTACTCGGTGATCCAGGTGGTCGTCCGATCGGCACCGGTCTTGTAGGTCAGCTCGCCCTCGGGCGTGACGATCCGGTGGTGGACGACCTTGTGGTTCGGATCGGCATTGACGACGGTGATCTCGTCCCGCCACTGGGGTGTTTGCAGGGCGTACTTCTCGGCGTTGGGGATCCAATACTGGCCCATCGCCTCGAAGTACTGGATCGAGGCGTCCAGGCCCGTCACGCGAAACGCCTCCAGGTCGTCCACTCCGCCCATGAAGTCTTCGAGATGGAACTGCTGCCACTGGTGGATGGTTGC
>DATLAN010000495.1:0-9920 GCA_035527455.1 Thermoguttaceae bacterium | reverse complement strand
CGACGTTGGCCAGGTTCAGGCAGAGCGTGTTGGGCGAGAGGTTGCCGGTCTCCTTCATCGTCTCGGCCCCGGCGAAGGCGGCCACGTCGGCGTCGCCGGTGCAATCGACCACGGCCTTGGCGCGGATCGTGGCCGGGCCGTCCTTCGTGCCCACCACCACGCCGGTGATCCGCCCGCTCTGGACCACCGCGTCGATGGCTTGGGTGTGGACCAGGTACTGGCAGCCGACCTCGTCCAGCGCGTCGAGCACGGCGACCTTCAGGTAATCGACGTTGCAGAAGAGTTCGTGCTTGCCGAGGCGTACGGCCTGAGGACCCAGGGCCTGGAGCCTGGCCAGGATGAGTTCGTGGACGTCGCCGCGGGGCTGGCCGGCGGGGCGCATCTGGTTGATGGGCATGCCCAGGCACCACGCGGCCACGCCGCCGAAGAAGGCGTGGTTTTCGATCAACAGGGTTTTCACGCCCTGCCTGGCCGCCCCCAACGCCGCCCCGATCCCGGCCGGCCCGCCCCCGACCACCAACACGTCGACCTCGTAGCCGTCCAGGGGCGGACGCTTCCTCGGCTGCGGACTCGGTTTGGGTGGTTCGGCCGCGGAGGCCGTTTGCGCGGTCGTTTGCGCGGTCGAAAGCGCCGCCGCGGAAAGGCCGACGGTTTTCAGAAACGTGCGGCGGGTGTTGGCGTGTTCGGGCATGGTGATCGGTCCTGTGCTTTGGGGGATGTTCTCGGAAGTGCGCGCGAAGCTGCAAGCGGCATGAAGAATATGCTACCCGAAGCAAGGGGCCGGTGCAATCAATCGGCGGTCGCGGCTCGGCGCGTGGGGAGGTGCTCAGAACTCGCGCACCACGGTCACCCGCCGCTTGGCGTTGAGCTGATCGACGTACGAGGTCAGGTTGGTCCAGAGGGCCAGCACGCCTTCCTGATAGACGCCCGAGGCCGCCACGTAGGCCGTCTCGTGGTCGGTGCCGAAGCTCATCCGCCGCACGCGGATCCGCGGGTGGGTCAGCTCGATCGTGTCGGTCACCCGCAGCACGGGCCCGCCGCCGGCTTCCCGCTCGCCGAGGAACTCGAAGGTCCGCGTCAAACGCACCGGGCACGCGCGGCGGCCGGTGATCAGCCGGCGCTGCAACAGCCGGCGGACCAGGGTGCGACACCAACGCCCCGCGAGCAACATGCCCGTGTGGAATACGGCCTGCTTGATCGGCGTGGCCGTTTCGAAGCGGGTCCAATAAAGCGGGCCGCTGACGGAGAAGGTTTTGGTTTCCGCCGCCTCGCCGTTGGATATACCTTCCACTCGGCGTTCGAGGTCGTGCGTCTGGGAGACGGCCGCGCGGCCGTCGGCCGTTTCGACGATCAGCCCGGCGTCGCTCACCGGGGATCGGCCCGGGGCGAAATGCTTGAACACGCCTCCGCGGGCGGCCGAAATCACCGTCTGCGCGGTCCGCCGGCGACGCACCAGCAGTCGAGCTTGCGGGAGATAGCGGGTTGAATCGGTCTCGGGCTGCGGCGACGGAGCCGGTCGCGTCGGGGCCCAATCGACGTAGGCTTCGATCAGGTTCCCCAGCCGATGGGCGTACATCCGGTCGTCGCTCAGCGCGGCCTGCTTGCCGGCGGCCAGCCCGCGGAGGAACCCGTCGGCCAGGTCGGCAGCGTTGGGATCATCGGCGGCCAGAAGTTCCATGCCGTGCGGATAGAAATGGTAGGTTCCCCGGCTGCCGTACTGGCCGGCGTAGCTGTCATCGGGATGAAGGAACATGCGTGCGAAGGCCACGGCCTTTCGCAACGGCTCGTCCAATTGTTCCGCGCCGGTCAATCGCCGGATCTTGGCCAGGCAGTCGATCGTGACGGTCTGATAGCCCGGATCGGCGCCGCCGTACTCCTCGAACCATCCCTCGTCGCTTTGCCAGTCGAGCAACGTGCGGATGCGTGCCTCGGCCGCGTCGCGATAGGCTTGGGTCTTGGTGATTTGCCACACCCGCAGCAGTCCCAGCGCGGCCAGCGCCTGGTGGTTGGCCAGATGTCCCGACTCGTCGTGGCGGATCAGCCAGTGAGCGCGGCGCTCGAACCAGCCGAGCAATTCCCCGTCGTCGAGTTCGAGGAGTTGATACGCCCGGGCGGCCGCCTGCAGCGAGAAGACGGCGGCGCCCAGTGCTCGCTCAAACGGGTAGTAGTCGTCGCACGATCCGTCGCGATGGCTGCTTCTTGCGGCGAATCGCATGGCGGCGACGGCCAGTTCGCGCACCCGCAGATCACCCTGCCAGCGATTGCCGGGCAGTTTCACGGAGTAGACCAGCGCCAGCGGCAAGACGCCTTCCTGGAACATCTGCGAAGGGAAGCTGCTGGTGCGATAGTGCCAGAACTGCCGATCCATGCACCCGTAGGTCGGCCGGTACGGGTTGCGATCGACGGCCCCCAACAGCCGCGGCACGTCGGCCAGCGCGGCACCGAGATAGAAGTTCCGCAACACGGGGTCGCGGGCGATCCGGGCGGCGTTCGCTTCGCGTTGCCGAAGCGGCGAAGCATTCGAGTTGAAACAGGTGCCGGGCACGACGAAGTGGCCCGAGACGGCCTCGCTGGAACCGGTCACGTCCTGCGACATCGCGTGGTCCTTCGAGTAGGGAGTTTTCAGTTACCGCCGATGATGCGCCACGATCACTTCGGCCAGCAGACCCAACATGCAGGTCATGAAGCCGGCCACGATGATCACGACGTCCGACTCCTGCATGCTGCCGGTCCAAAGGAAACTCAATATGCTCTTGACCACGCCGGCACCGATCACCAGGCCCGCCAGCGGCAGAAAAACCTTCAGCGGCCGGAAGTACAGGACCATCCGCAACACGGTGGCCAGGTAGGACAGCGTGTCTTTGATCGGATGGAACTTGCTGCGGCCGATCCGCGGTTTGTAGGGGGTGGGGACGTATTTCACCGCGTAGCCGTTGGTCAGGAAGGCCAGCGTCATCGTGGTCACGCAACTGAACCCGTCGGGCACCACCCAGAGCCAACGCAACATCTCGTCGCGCTTGAAGGCCTTCAGGCCGGTGTTCAGGTCGGGGATCTTGTGCCCGGTCAGGTAGCAGGCCAGCTTGCGGATGAACCATTTGGCGGGCCGCCGCAGCCACGGCAGCGTGCCCTGTTCGCTGGTCCTGGCACCGTTGACCTGGTCGTAGGCGGGAAAGTGGGCAAGGAGTTCGGGGATCGATCGGGCGTCGTAGGTCCCGTCGGCGTCGAGCATCACCACGATCTGGCCCCGGGCCTGACGGATACCCAGCTTGCGTGCGGCTCCGGCCCCGCGGCGGGTCTGCCCGCGGATCACGCGGACCGGACACTGCCAGCAGGATCGGGCGAACTCTTCGGCCAGTTCGGCGGTGCGGTCGGTCGAGCCGTCGTCGACCACGAGGATCTCGTAGCGGACCGGCTCGTCCAACAGCGCCTCGACGATCTCTCCCAACACGCAGCCGATCGCCTGCTGTTCGTTATATGCCGGCAGGATCACCGAGAGTTGCCACTGGGGGGCAACCTCCGCGGCCGACGCGGTGACCACCTGGGTCTGCCAACCGTCCATGGTGCGGCTCCATCCGCTTCGCCAGTTCACTGATGGGGTTTATACCACAAGATGCGAGGCCCCTCCAATGCCAGTCTCGCTCGGGTGCGGTTGTGTGTCGAAAAAAAAGAGCCGGACCTGCGAGCAGGTCCGGCTCGGCTTTCTCGGACATTCGCCGCCGAGGCCAACAGGGCAGACCTCGGCGCCGGGGAGAATCCGCGGGAATCATTCATGAGGTCGTTCGTAGCAGGAGCGGAACTCCCCGGTTCCGTCCGGAAGGCTTAGGTGGTCGCGTCGCCGGCAACCGGCGGCGGGGGAACCGGAGCGGCGTCGGACGGACTGTCCTCGGCACCGTCGCCCGGACTGTCTTCGGCCCCGTCGGCCGCATCGCGGGCCTTCGGTCCGCACTTCTTTCCCTTGCCGATCTTGGCCTTCAGCGCCTGGAGGCGTCCGGCCAACTTGGGGGCCGCCTTGCGGGGCTTCAACTCGCACTTCTTGCCCTTGATCGCCTTCAGTTTGGCGAGCAGGTTCGGGTGGGGGATCTTCAGGGCGCACTTGGCCTTCGCGGCTTTGTCGGCCGCACACGCGGCGGGGCCATCATCGCCCGCTGCCGCTTGCTGCTGCACGCCGAGGAAGAGACAGCCCAGCACCGCAAGGATCGCGATGCCGAATAAGCAGGTACGATTCATTCGAGAGACCTCCAACTAATGGGTACCGTAGCGTTACGGGGTTCGCACACTGGCCGTCAAGGCGTGAGTCGCTCCCTTGCTCGACGGCGTGAACAAGAGAGCCGTATGGACCATCTGTGCCGCCGCCACGATCCGGACCGCATCGCCGCCCTGTTTGGCGCACGGCGGGAAGGATCGACAACCAGGGCACAGTGTTGGCCACCAGGCAGGATGGAGGAATGGTTCCGTTAGGCTAGCAAAGTTATTTGGGTTGTCAACTGGGGAGAGGAAATTTGTGGCTGTTGCGCTAAAGCGGCATTTTGGGAGTTTTGGCGCGGGGGAGGAAAAAAGCTGATTTGGGCGTTGCGCGCGGCGTTCGGTGCGAAGCCGTGCCGCGCGAATTCCCACACGGCGGCGAGCTGGCCGTAAGACCGCAAGTAACGATCAGGCAATCACTTGCGTATTGAGGAATCCCCTGATCGAGGACCCTATAGAAGCTCCCCGCGTCGTTCGATCACCTCGAAGCCGCCGAACAGCAGTCGGAAAAATCTGGAAATCACCAGAAATTTCGCCTTCTCAGCGGCGAATCGGATCTCCAGGAACGTCCGGTCGCGTAGTTCGCGCTTCCGCCTCCCGTCGAGCAAACTCGTCTTGGACCCACCGTTGCTTGCGAGCCATATCGTCCGGGTCCTCGAAATTCAACAACAACGGCGGTTCGCCCGGGAAAATCGTGTAGGCGACGCCCACGATTCGCCAGCCCGGCGATTCGCGGCGGACCATCCAGGTAGCGTCGTCGGTCTTGGTTTGTCCGTAGCCGTCCAGGTCGGTCCAGATACAGGCAACGCGGGCGCCGTCTTCGCCGACCATGCTCACCTGGCCGATCTCGAATCGGGCCGTATCGCTGGCCTTTGGGGTTACCCGCTTGCCTTGGGCGAGCGTTTTCTCTCGCGCGGTCTCGCTGAGCAGGTTCATGGCCACCGCGTCGTTTCCGGTTCGCACGGCCTCGAGGAACTCGGCCACGGCGGCGGCCGGTCCGTTGGTTTGGACACCGGCTTGCCGGGCGGCGCTGGGTTCGCCCCCTTCACCGGAGCCTGTCTCCTGAGGGTTGTCACCCGATCCGCCACAGCCTGCCACCGATACGGCCAACACGGCCGCCCATAGAATCCACTGTTTTCGCCACATCCTTGTGGTCTCCTGGTTTCCGCTTCCGTTGCGTGCGGGCAGTCTCCGCGGGGCGAGAGTGTCGCAGGAACGGCCGGACGAGTCAAGACGGATTCACCCCGCCCCCAGGCCCCGATCCATCGCCTCCTGATCCCGCTGATAGAGAGCCAGAACCGACTCGAACGTGCCGCTGGAGATCTGCCAGACGGGGCTGGCGTCGCTGTGGGCGTTGCAGTGCGCGGTGAACAACCGGTACATGAACTTGAACAGCGACCGCGGCACCCGCAGCGTGCCGAAGGCCGAGACCAATCGCCGGCCGTCGATCGAGCCGTCGAAGAAGTCGGACAGGGTGGGCGAGCTGCCCTCGGCGGCGCACGCGGCCACCCGGGCGTTGGCCACGTCGGAAAGCGACTCGCCGGTCCACTCCAACGAGCGGATCAGGTTCTGCTTGTCCAGCCGTGCCCTCTGGTGGAAATCGCGGTCCTCGCGGCCGACCAGCCGCTCCAGTTCGATCGGCAAGAGCATCTTCACACCCAGGCCGGGGTGCTTGAGGAACTTGTTGTCCAGCATCGGCCAGAGCAGGGCCTTCATCAGGTCGGTGGCGCCGTTGATCAGGTACGGCTCGTCGATCCGATCGACCAGCACCAGCGTGCCCTGGAAGTGCAGCGAACGGAGCACGCCCTGCAGCTTGCCCAGCAGCTCGTAGCGGTCGTCGGTCCTCTGCTGGTCGGGCAGCGGCTGGCCGACGATCTGCGAGCCGGTGAAACTCAGCAGTACGCGGCGCAGCAGGCCGGCCTGGTGATTCAGCGCACCCGTGTGGCGGACGATCCGCCGGGCCTTCCAGGACCATTTCACGAACCGCCACGCCCAGGGCGCCCAACCGGCGGCGACGAACAGGTACGGCCAGGGCGTGGCGAACCAGCCCCACTTGCCCAGCGCGCCGATCAGCACCAGCACGGCCAGCGTCGCGCCGATTCCCACGGCCAGGCTCCACTTCGAGCGCCAGTTGGAGAAGCCCAGCTTCTTGCGCAACTCGTGCCAGCGCTCGACGACGTTGTCGGCCGTCGACTGGTCGTAGCAGGCCGCCAGCAGCATCACGTCGCGAATCTGCGCGCGGTCGAGCGATCGGGCATCCAGCGGCTCGTCGCGGGCGGCCGGGTGCCGGGCCTGGCGGACCCCCAGAATGCGATCGACCAGTTGCGTCACGCCCAGCGAAAGGATCGCGTCCATGTGGTCCCACAGCCGCCACTTCGCCAGCACCCGCTCCGCCTTCCGCCGCCGGCCGGAGAACCGTTCGCGGAACCGGTCCAGGAACGGATTGAAATCGTCGTAGAGGACCACGAACACCTGGTGGTCGGGATGGTCGGCGTTGTAATCGGCCAGGTGCCGGGCGATCTGCAACCGGATGGCCGTCTTGCCCGAGCCTTTCTCGCCGAACACCACCGCCGTGGCCGGTTCCGACGGGTCGCCGTAGATCTTGTCCCAGGTGGGATGGAACGTGTTGCGGATGCAATACCCTTTGAAGACCAGATCGGTTTGAGCGTCTTCATCCGCGAAGGGGTTGGCCGCCACGCCGTGGTGTTCGAGAAACTGCTGGATTTTCATGATCGGCCTCCTCGGGGGATTGCGCACACGGCCGTGACGCACTCGGATGCCCGCACGGGTCGCTCCGACACCGCCGCGGCCAACATCGGTCCGCCGGTTGCCCGCGCTTCTCCGCCACCCAAAGCTCCCGTCAGCACCAGGATGAACACGACGGCCAGGACGACGACCGCCAGGATCAGCGTGGTGATGATCACCGCCTGCGTGTTGGTGGACCGCCGACGCGGCCTGCTGAAACTGCTCGAGGAAGCCTCGGTCGGCGCGACGGCGGAAGGGGCCGGTCCGGCGGCGGAAACCCCGGTCAGGGCAAAGGGCGACGGCTCGGCCTTCAGTTGCGGAAAGACTTCCACGGCCTCGAGCCAGTCCCGCCAGCCCTCTCGCCAGACCAGCGAATCGGCACTGACGCGTCCTTCGGAGATCCAGTTCCGCATGACCTCGGCGTTGGCCGGTCCGAACTGTCCCCCGGAAGCCGGGCGCACGTACCAGACGACGTCGCCCGCCTCGGTCAACGGGTCGGGAGTTTCCGGCTCGGTCGGTTGCGCGGCAGGAGTCACGGGCACGGCCGCTGCCACGGCGGCCGTATCCGGTGCCGGACCGGCCGGGAACGTCGAGGGTGCCATGGCCGGCGGGTCCTGAGGGACGATCACCGGGGCCGAGGGCTGCGGCATGGCGGCGCCGGGTGGGCCCGTGGGCTGCGGCATGGCGGCGCCGGGTGGGCCCGTGGGCGTCTGGGTTTCGGCGGCGATCGGCCCGGGAATGTGGTTTTCAGCCAAGGGAATAGCTTGGGCGGCCGGTTCTTCTCGCCTCTTCTTCCCCCTGCGTTTTTTGGAAACGCCCCGGGTACTCTCCTTCGGGATGGGGAACTTTAACCCACAATGCGGGCAAATCCCCATTCTTCCGGCGAGGAACTCCTTGATGTTCAGCTTGTGACCGTTCGGACAGTAGCAACGAATGCCCATCTCGACGTTATCTCCGACGCTTCCGCCCGGCCCACCGCTACCCCGGCCGGATTTCGACTTCCTTCACTATTATACATGGTGGAAATCGACCATTCTACTCCGGATAGAACGCCACGCTGGCGAAGCTGACGCAGGAGGTACCGTCCGGCTCGACGGCCTGGTCGTAGGTGAGCAGCTCGCCGCGGACGCCGTCCATCACTTCGAGCATCGTGTAGGTGGGCGAAAGGCCGCAAATCCGGTTGCGGTCCCGTTGGTCGGCCACGTGGGAGAAGAAACCCGCCGGGTCGCGATCGCAGGCCCGCTCCAAGAGCTTCTTGTCGTCCTCGGCCAGACGGGCCAGCCGCTTCTGGTCCAGCAGCCACTCGTCGCTGAACCGCTGTCCGATATGGGCCAGATCGGCCCCGCTGATGTAGCACACCTTGCCCGAGTGCTCGGAAGCCGCCGCCCGAACGGCCGCCACGAACGCTTGCACCTCCGGCGACTCCTCGGGCGAAGTGTTGCCGGCGATGAATTCGTCGAAAGAACCGACCAGCACGGGCACGATGCGGAAGTCGCGCTTCGCGTCGAGCATGTACTTCAGGAACATCGCCTGGAACTCGATCGAGTGTTCCATGCGATGGACCAGCTCGTCGGCGAACAGGTCGATTTGCCGGCCGGCCACGCTGGAGGCCAGGTGTTCGGCCAGCCGGTCGACGAACTGCCGATCGGTTTGCACGACGCCCAGCGGCGTGTCGAAGTCCTTGCGCGAGATGCAGAAGAGATTCTCCATGGGATGGTGGGCCGTGCCGAAGATCACGAACAGGTCGGCCTCGCCGTGTTCGACGACCTGCTTATAGGCCCAGGCGAAGGCCGGCCCGCCGCGGTGCGGATCGATGTGCGGGCTGATGATGCCGCAGAGCTGGCGGCCGTCGGGCGAGCCGTCCGGATCGGGCCGGCCGGGACCTTTCTCGCTGGTGAACAACGCCGCCAGTTGCTCGCGGAGTTCCTCCGGCTCCGCCGCGTAGGCCCCGCCGGCGTGCGAAGCCGGGCGAACCGGATCGTTCAAGTAGCTTTCGATCAGCTTGCCGCGATGCGCCTCGAACCGCTCGCCGGCCAGCAGGTACGCCTCGTCCAGCCGCCGGACGATCGCTTCCAGGTCCCGAAGCGACACCTGCACGTCCGTGTGCAGCTTGAACTCGCCCTGGATTTCCGCCAGCGTGCGCACCCCGTCCATCAGCATGGCCAGGAACATGGCCCCGTCGGGCAAGGCCAGCGTCTCGCCGAATCCCTCCGGGTCGCGCAGCAGGAACAGAACGCTCTGCCTGCCGTCGATCGGAACGATCTCCAGCGGACGCAGTTCAGGGCGAAGGGGGATGGACATGGCCGTTGCTCGCTCGTAGAGTAGCCATCTCGCGGAGCGAGATGGCTACTGTACGCGCCGATTGGATGACCCACTCAATTGTCGCCGCCCCCGGGCGGATGTCAAGTGGAGCCCGGGGTCTGGCGCGCCGGCAGCGGCTTGATGCCCTGCACATTGGTCCGGATGCCGAGGAACTTGTCGTCGGAGGTGACCAGCAGCGTCTTGAAGTCCCCGCCGCCGAAGCAGCAATTCGAGGCGTAGGGGACGTCGACCGTGCCGATCGGCCGGGCGTCGCGCGTGAAGACCTTCATGCCTGCGCGGCCCAGGCAGACATAGAGATTGTCGTGCTCGTCGAGCGTCATGCCGTCGGGATTGGCGCCGAGTTGGTTGATGAAAAGAGTCTCGTTCGCCAAGTGGCCCGGCTCGAGCACGTCGTATCGGTAGATCCGCTGGCCCCGGGCGTCGGCCACGTAGAGCGTGCGGTCGTCGGCGCTGAGCAGGACCCCGTTGGGCTTGAAGCAGACGGCCGACACGCGGCTGAGGTGGCCTGCGGCCGAGCAGTAGTAGACGTCCTGTTTCATCACCGTCGGCTGGCCGCGATGCTGGTAGTTGGGATCGGAGAAATAGAAGCCGTCGTGGCGGTCGATCGCCAG
>DATLAN010000494.1:0-9948 GCA_035527455.1 Thermoguttaceae bacterium | reverse complement strand
TACATCCGCGGCGAGACGAATTTGTTTTGTTTCGGACACAAGTAGGATTTGTTTTGGAAGCGGTTTATGAAACGATTCAAGTTGATGAGGACTCTCCGGCTTGCCCCGCAGGTTTTGGCGCGGCGGAGGCGCACCCAAACGGCGGGCAAGCCCGCCCGCTAAACGTTTGCACGCCAAGCAGACCCCCCAATCCCTAATGCCCAGCCCGCAACCCTCAATTCCTAGTCCCCAATCCCCAACTCCCCCGATGGCCGAACTCGATCTCAGCTTCGTCGATCGAACCGTGCAGGAGTTGGGCCGCGCCCCGCAGTCGGTGATTCCGATCCTCCAGGCGATCCAGGATCAGTATCGCTACCTGCCCGGCGAGGCCCTGCGGCGGGTGTGCGAGACGACCGAAATCACGCCGGCGGCCATCACCGGCGTGGCCACGTTCTACACCCAGTTCCGCCATCGCCCGGTCGGGCAGCACATCATCAACATCTGCCACGGGACCGCGTGCCACGTGAAAGGCTCCGGGCGGATTCAAGAGGCGTTGGAACGCCACCTGGGAATCTCCGACGGCGACGACACCGATCCGGACGGCCGGTTCACCATCGAGAAGGTCGCTTGCCTGGGCTGCTGCACGCTGGCCCCCGTGATTCAGATCGACGGGATGACCTACGGCCATCTGACCCCGACGCTGGTCGGCAGCGTGCTGGAGGATTTCCTCGCCCACCGCAAAGACGGCGCCCCGAAACACGAGCGGCCCGCGAAACTTCCCCCCGGCCAGTTAGGCGAAATCCGCGTGGGATTGGGGTCCTGCTGCGTGGCCAGCGGCAGTGGCAAGGTGCACCAGGCCATCCGCCAAACCCTCTGGCGAACCGGCGCGGCGGCCGTCGTCAAACGGGTCGGCTGCGTGGGCATGTGCCACCGCACGCCCCTGGTCGAACTCGTTCCGCCCGGCGGATCACCCCGACTGTTCGCCAACGTCGACGCCGAGGACGCTCCCTCGATCGTTCTGAAGCACTTCAAGCCGCGCGGAATCGCCCGGCGGATCGGCTACACGGTGACGCGGTGGCTGGACCGGCTGCACAGCGACGAAGACGGCGACCCGATCGCCCGGCACGCCATCGACGTCCGCGACGGGCCCGTCTGCGCGTTCCTGGGCCGTCAAGAGCACCTGGCCACCGAGCACTGCGGGCAGATCGATCCGACCGACCTCGATGAATACCTCCAGCACGGCGGGTTCGAGGCATTGCGGCGTTGTGCCGAAGAACTCTCGCCGGAGGAAATCATCGACCAGGTGGGCCAAAGCGGACTCCGCGGCCGCGGCGGGGCCGGCTTTCCGACTGCGACCAAGTGGGCCCGAGTCCGTGCCGCGCGGGGCGAGAAGAAATACATCATCTGCAACGGCGACGAAGGCGATCCCGGCGCGTTCATGGACCGGATGCTGCTGGAATCGTTCCCCTACCGGATCATCGAGGGCATGGCCATCGCCGCCCGGGCCGCGGGGATCGAAGAGGGGTTCTTCTACATTCGGGCCGAGTATCCCTTGGCCGTCAAACGCATCGCCGAAGCGCTGGCCGTTTGCGAAGACCGCGGCCTGTTGGGCGACCGCGTGATGGGCACCGACGTGCGGCTGCACCTCTCGGTCAAGGAAGGCGCCGGGGCGTTCGTCTGCGGCGAGGAAACGGCCCTGCTGGCTTCGATCGAAGGCCGCCGGGGGATGCCCCGATTGCGGCCGCCCTATCCGGCCGAGTCCGGGCTGTGGGGGAAACCGACTCTGGTCAACAACGTCGAAACCTACGCCCTGCTGCCCTGGATCTTCCGCAACGGTGCCGAGGCCTTCGCCGCGCTGGGCACCGAGAAGAGCAAGGGCACCAAGGTCTTCGCCCTGGCCGGCAAGATCCGACGCGGCGGGTTGATCGAAGTGCCCATGGGCATCACGATCGGGGAGATCGTCGAAGAAATCGGCGGCGGGGTGGCCGGCGGAAAACGGTTCAAGGCCGTTCAGGTCGGCGGGCCCTCCGGAGGTTGCGTGCCGGCCGAACTGGCCGATACGCCCGTCGATTTCGAGGCCCTCGGCCGGGTCGGCGCGATCATGGGTTCCGGCGGGCTGGTCGTGCTCGACGACTCCGATTGCATGGTCGACATCGCCCGCTATTTCCTCCGCTTCACCCAGGACCAATCGTGCGGCAAGTGTACCTTCTGCCGGATCGGCACGCGGCGGATGCTCGACGTGCTGGACCGCATCTGCGAGGGCAAGGGAAAGCCGGACGACCTGGAAGATCTCCAGCAACTGGCCCTGACCGTCAAAGCCGGCAGCATCTGCGGACTCGGCGCCACGGCCCCCAATCCCGTGCTCTCGACGCTGAAGTACTTCCGCCACGAATACGAGGCCCATCTCGAAGGCCGCTGTCCGGCGGGCAAGTGCAAGGCACTGATCAACTACCGGATCACTCGCGATTGCATCGGCTGCACGCTGTGTGCCCAACACTGTCCGGTCGACGCCATCCCCATGACGCCCTACACCCGACACACCATCGACCCCGACAAATGCACCCGTTGCGACACCTGCCGCCAGGTTTGCCCGACCGGCGCGGTAACGATCGAGTAGCCGCTTGCGGCTTAGCAACTCTCTCATGCCAAAACTAACCATCGACCAACACGAAGTAGAAGTCCCCCCCGGCGCGACGCTGCTGGACGCGGCCCGCAAGCTGAACATCGACGTGCCCACGCTCTGCTATCTCAATGGGTTTGCGCCCTCGACCTCGTGCCTGGTCTGCATGGTCAAGATTCGCGGCCGGGACCGGCTGGTTCCCGCGTGCGGCACCGTTGCCGAGGACGGGATGGAAATCGACAGCGAGACGGAGGAAGTCCGCCAGGTTCGCAGGACGGCGTTGGAACTGCTCCTGAGCGACCACTTGGGCGATTGCCTGGCGCCCTGCTATTTCGGCTGTCCGGCCCGCATGGATATTCCCCGGATGCTGCGGCAGATTGCCTCGGGAGATTATCGCGAGGCGATCGCGACGGTGAAGCGCGACATCGCGCTGCCGGCCGTGCTGGGGCGGATCTGCCCGGCGCCTTGCGAAAAGGCGTGCCGGCGGAAAGGGGCGGACGGCGCCGTGGCCATCTGTCTCTTGAAACGATTTGCCGCCGACGCCGACATCTCCGCGGACCGGCGCTACCTGCCGCCGTGCCAGCCGTTATCGGGAAAACGGGTGGCGATCATCGGCGCCGGACCCGCCGGACTCGCCGCAGCGTATTACCTGCTCCAACGCGGGCACGCCTGCACGATCTTCGACGAAAACGAAAAGCCCGGCGGAAGACTCCGTCATGAGACCGACGAAAGCGAACTTCCCCGCGAGGTGCTCGACGCCGACGTCGAACCGATCGTCCGTCTGGGAGCCGAGATGCGCATGGGGACGCGGATCGAGGGCGAAGCGTCGCTGGCAGACCTGCGAAACGGGTTCGACGCGATCCTCGTTGCCTGCGGCGCAGCGGCAAAGGACCAGGCTCCCGCGTGGGGTTTGGAAACGGCGGTACGCGGCGTTACAGTCGATAAGGAAACGTACCGAACGAACCGGGAAAACGTGTTCGCCGCCGGCAACGCCATCCGCACCAAGGGCCTCGTCGTCCGCAGTGTCGCCGACGGGAAAGAAGCCGCCCTTTCCATCGATCAGTTCCTTTCCGGCCAAGACGTGACCGGCCCGCCGAAACCGTTCAACACGCGGATTGGCCGTCTGGAGCCCGACGAAATCGAGCAATTCCTGGCCGGGGCGTCGCCATTACCGCGGAAAGAGCCGACCGGCGAGCCGGGCAGCGGCTTCACGCCGCACGAGGCCGCCGAGCAGGCCGCCCGGTGTCTGCATTGCGATTGTCGCGCCGTGCAATCCTGCAAGTTGCGCAAATATGCGGAACAGTATTGTGCCGACCCGCAACGATACGCCGGCCAGCGGCGGCCCTTCCGACAAGACACCCAGCACGCCGAAGTGATCTACGAACCGGGCAAGTGCATCGACTGCGGATTGTGCATCGAGATCGCGCAAAAGGGCGGTGAACCGTTGGGGTTGACGTTCGTCGGGCGAGGGTTCGACGTGCGGGTCGGCGTGCCCTTGGACCGACCGCTGCGCGACGCGCTGCAGAAGGTCGCCGCGCAGTGTGCGGAAGCCTGTCCCACGGCGGCGTTGGCGACGAAGGGAGTGAAACCACGGATGAACACGGATGAACACGGATGAAATACAGATAGAGAGGAGAATATGATGTTGAACAGTTCTCATCTCAATCTGTGTTTCATCCGTGTTCATCTGTGGCCGAGAAAGCTCTGTGTCAATGGGCCGAACGCCCGACGACGCTGAAATACGGGACCAGCCGGGCGAGGAGTCCGGTTCGCAGAAGGCCGTAGCCCAGTGCCGCTTTCAGCCGGGCGAGTCTGCCGCCGGTGCGTCGGGCCAGGCTGTGGACTACGGCCGGTCGATCGGCCAGCGGGACGATCTCCAGGCACGCCTCCAGATTCGGCCAGTGCCAATGCGCCGCGACCTCTTCCAACCCCAGCCGTCTCAGCGCGGCCGCGTAGTCCGGCGCGTGACACAGGGTCCGTTCATCCCGCAGCAGTTTGCGACCGTCGCCGGGCCAGCCGACACCCAGCCGGAACCGCCGACGCGCCTCGACGTACAACCATCCGCCCGGGGCAATCTTGCCAATGATCCGCGGCAACGAAGCGTGAGAAGGTTCGGAGGTAACGACCACGTCGTAGTTCTTCTCGAGCGCGTCAAGCCCTCGCGCGTCGGTGACAACCGTAAGCGACGTACTGAATAGCCGCAGCGATTCCACCAACGAACCCCCTTCCCGGCCGACGTACAAAACGTCCTTCGAATCGGGACAGGGAAGCAGGAATCGCCAGTCGACGCGTCGAGCCGCCTGCAACACGATATCACTCTCCAAGGGGCCTCGGCTAGACAACATGCTCAATTGGGTGGCACGCCCTGAGGGACGAAGGGCGTGGTTGGCCGGTTCATCACGCCCTTCGTCCCTCAGGGCGTGCCACCCTTGCTCGGACCGGTCCAAACCGGTGCGCGGCCCGCGCGTCCCGCGGCCTCTTGGCGGTTGCCCCCGCGGCACAGCGATCGGATCGTATCGAACATGCACGAGAGCCTCATTGGATAGGGGTGGTAGATCGCGTAGGCCGGCTTGCCGGCGAACACGCGCGAGAGCATCAGGCCGTGGATCTCGTCGGCCTGCTCCAAGAGCGGATTCACGCGGCCGGGAAAGGCGAACAGGAACTTTTGATAATAGGACATCAGCCGGGACCGTTCCTCCCGCAGCGAAGAGACCATCCGCCGGGCCACCTCCCCCGGATCGACCGGTTCGACCATCACGCCGGGCAGGTCGTGGCTGACGACCAGCAACAGCCGATCGAACGTCGCCGCTTTGACGCCGTGCTCGGGGCCGAACAACTGCGACGGGGAAACGTCCACGTTGAGCTGCCGGTCGAGCAAGGCCACGAATCGGTTGAGCGTGCCGACGGGCATCAGCCGGCCGGCGATGCCCCGGGACAATGTCCGCCCCAGGAAGCGAGCCGCCTTGAGGGCCCGAAGTCGCAGCAGCGCGCCGATCCCTACGCGATTCTTGTACGCCGGCATGTCCTGCAGGTGCCAGTCCCAGACGCGGATGGGCTGCGGAATGCCGTACATCGTCCGGCCGTCGCGGCTGACGTAGACCCACTCGTCGCCCACGTACTGTGCCCCCTGGGCCATCATCGCCAGCAGGGCCTCCGTCTTGCCCCCCTGCGACCAACCGACCGCCAACACGCCGACCCCGTCGTAGGCGAACGCCGACGCGTGGATCGGAATCACGCCCTTGGCCAGCATGGTCATGTTGAGGATCTCGATCAACAGCGGCACGCCGGGCAGGCCCGACTCGCAAACGATCTCGCACGCCCTGCCGATGCGCTCGAAGGGGATCTGCACCTTGGCTCGCGTCTTGTGCCTGGCGCGGAGTATCAGAAAGGCGTCGTCGGTGAATGCGGCGTCGCTGACGCCAAGACACCGCAACGGAGACGTGACCGGCAAATCCTCCACGAACCGGATCACGATGTCCGGCTCGCGCGAGAGCGTCACCGGCGGCAGTCCCAGTTGTCCGGCCACTGCCGCGGCGTCCTTGGCCGTGGCGTGCAGCAGCCGAATGCCGACGAAACCGTGCAAATCGTAGTCGATCTGGCCGGACGTGCGGTCCCCGTTGCCGTTTCTCGAATCGTGCATGATCCGCTCCGTTTCCTGGTAGAGTAGCCATCTCGCTCCGCGAGATGTGGCTTCGTCTCGCGGAGCGAGACGGCCACTCTGACTGTGCAAGTAATCAGCGGCCCGTTCCGTTGCCTTGGCTGCCGACGGGGGAAACGACTTTGCCGGGAGTAGCGTTGCCCGGCGTGCCGGCCCCGGAGGTGGCGTCGGCGGGAGCGCTTCGAGCGGAACTACGGCCGGGCCCGGTAGCCTGGTTGACCACGATGCCCAGCGTCCGGGCGTTGAGCGAATCGAGCAGCTCGCAGGCTTGACGGGCCTCCGACAGCGAACTGCGGCCGATCATCGCGCTCAGCAGCACCCCGTCCGCCTTCGACGCCGACACCGACGGCTCCGTCACCCGCAGCAACGCCGAACTGTCCAACAACACCAGGTCGTATTTCACCCGAGCCGACGCCAACAACTCCGCGAAACGCTCCTGGGCCAGGAGTTCCGCCGGATTGATCACCTCGCGTCCGCGGGCCAAAACGTCCACCGCCGCCAAGGGCGAACGCTGGATCGACGCCTCCCACGGCTTCCCGTCCTGAAGCCGACACGTCAGGCCCTCGTCATTTCGCACGGCGAACACCCGGTGCAGAGTGCCCTCGCGCAGGTCCGTATCGATCACCAACACCTTCTTGCCCAACTGGGCGAAACTGAACGCCAGGTTCGCCGTCACGGTGGTCTTGCCTTCCCCATCGCGCGGGCTGGCGACCTGGATCACCTGGCCGATGCCCGTGTCGGAGAAGATGTCCAAGCGGGTCCGCAGCGCCCGAAACGCCTCGGCCGCCGGCGACTCGGGCATCTGGCGCACCATCCGGCCGCGATAGACCGATCGCGGACCGCTGCCGCGAGGCGTCTTCAGCCGGGGAATCCGGCCCAACACCGGACGATTCGAACGCTCCTGCAACTGCTCGGCCGATTGCACCCGGGCGTCGGTCCGCTCCACCAGCGCGATCAGGCCGACGCCGGCCACCAGGCCCATCGCCAGGCAAACCGCCAGCATCAGGGATGGGGGTGGAAACACCAACCGCTCCGCCACGTCGGGGGCCTCCAGCGTGCTGACCCTCACGGCCGACCGCCCGCCGGAAAGCGCCTGGTCGGCCAACTGCCACTGGGCCACCTGCGTGAGGATCGAATCATGTACGGTACGGATCCGGTCGATCCGATCGAGCACCTGCTGTTCCTCGATCAGGTGGGCGTCGACGAGCTTGACCTCTTCGAACTCCCGGCGGTACAAGTCGGCCAACTGGCGCTCGTGCATTCGGGCCGCCGCCAACTCCTGCTCGAGCACCGCCGCCGCCTCGGCTTCGCTCTGCACCAGACGCTGCCGCCACGCGGCGACCTGCTGCTCGGCTGCCCGCATCGCCGGGTGTTTCGGGCCGTATTGGGTGGCCAGGGCTTCTGCCGCCGATTGGGCCTTGAACAACTCCAGGCGGATCGCGCGGGTGTCCGGGGAACTTTGCGGCGCGTCCGTCCCGCCGGGTGAGCGAGACAGCGAGGCGTGGACCCAAGGCGGATCCGACGGTGACCCGACCACCGACGTGCCCCGCCCGTCTCGCATCACCCGCATCCGGTTCTCCATTTCCATACGATTTGCCCGGCACTCGGTCAGCCGCTCGCCGAGGTGTCTCAGCAGCGACTTCTGCACGTCGGCCGCGTCACGGCCTTCTCCGATCAGGGAGGTGCTCTTTCGTAATTGCCGATATTCTTCCTGCAACACTTCGAGATCCTGCCGCAGTTCTTTCTCGCTTTGGGTCAGAAGCCGCAACGACTCCAAGTGTCCATCGTGGTCGAGTTGGTGGAGATATTCGCGATAGGCCGCGATGACGGCTTCGACCGTTTTCGTGGCACGTTGCGGATCGGAGCCGACGAAGCTGATGCTCAACACGTCGGTTCCCGGCACGGGCATGACGTTCAGGGCGTCGAGGGCTTCGGTGACGGGATCGGCCGCGTCGGGATCGCGGGGCTGGGCGGGCAGCGATTCGACGGCCCCTCGGACCACGGCCGGGCTGCGGATGATTTCGGCCTGGGTGGCGAGGAACTCTTCCTCGGCTTTCGGCGCCCGTGCCTGGTCCAGCAGTGGAGCCTGCCGCCGGACCAGCACACGGGCTTGCACGCGATACTTCGGCTCGATCCGGCTGAGGTACGCGACGCCCAGGGCCATCGCGACGGCCACCGCGCCGATCAGGTACACTTTCCGCCGCCAGCCGATTTCCAGCAGATCGTACAGGGTCTTGGTGGGGGTCGATTCGATTTCGTCGGTTCGATTACGTGGCGTGGGATGGATCATCGCAACCTCGCTTGTCGTTGGTTCCGCCGCGGCCTGATGCCTTGAGGGAACGCGAAACTTGTTTCTTCTCCGGTCCTAAGTCCATCCTTGCGGCGTGGCCGCCCGATGCAACAAGCAGTCTGGTGCAAGCTCGGCGGCAACCCGGTGGCGACCGCCCGGCGTCTGTTGGTAGCCATCTTGCTCCGCAAGATGGAGCTTCGTCTCGCGGAGCGAGGCTTGCGCGCAAGTTGTGGGGCACGTTTTCAACGTGCCTTTTCATTTGTCGGCACGTTGCAGACGTGCCCCACGTTATGCAGAGTGTCTTCGTGCCACGTGCGGGCCCGAGCCGAAAAAGAGAAAAGCCCGCCGAGCCTAGGCTCGGCGGGCTTGTCGTGTCCGAGACGATTCTCGAACGCCGCCTGCTGTTTGCGACGCTTCGGCCGGTCGCCTCGTCACGTCAAGTAAGGCAACAACCGGTCGGCAACGTAGTCGGTCAGAGCGGCATCGGTCGCGCCCGCGTCCGGCGTGTCGTACAACGGCGAAACGTCCGACGCCGAGGCCAATCGGCTTGGCACGCTCGGAGTCTCGCCGGCCATCGTGCCGGACTCCGCATTGGCGTAGAGCGCCAGCAGACCGACGTCCGCCGCCGCGGAGGCTACCGGAACCTGACTTCCTGCGGGATCGGCGTACTGGTGCGTCCAGGCGGTCCAGCCCATGTTCTTACCCGACGTGGCCGAGGCCGAGTTCGAGAAGTTGGTGTCGTATCGGGCGTTGATCAGGTGGGGCTGCCAGGTGTCGTCGCCGCTGGGTTGCCAACCGATCGAGTACAGGAACTCCGCCGCCCGAAGCAACGCCTGGTCTTCCCACTGCCACGTGTCGTAGCCTTGCCGATACAACAATTCGGCCTGCACGATCGCGCCCTGCATCGCCTCCCACGCGTAGGCCGTGTAGCTCGGCGGCCAGGTGAACGAGCCGCCGCGCCGCATGTCGTCCGGCAGCGCGCCGTCGATCGAGTGCCCCTGTTTCATCGCTCCCTCGGGATTGATGCCCACCGGGTTGCTCGGATCGGCCTGCCAGGAGAGGTCGCCGAAGTCGAAACCGGCGTAGGAGGAGCGGTCGCCCAACCAGCCTTTGAAGACTTCGGCCGTGCGCTCCAATTCGGCACGATCGCCGAGGTAAGCGGCCACGGCGGCGCGGGCGGCTCCGGCGTGGGTGCCCCAGTTGTTGGGGCGATCCTCGTGGGTGCTCACCAGGGTATTGCCGTCGAGTGTCTCGTTGAGGGTCTCGCGGAGCCAGGCGCGGAACTCGGCGTCCTGCTGCGGGTCCAGCCCGACCAGATCGGCGGCGATCACGTAGCTGACCAGGTTTCGGCCCAAGGCGAGCGTCCGTCCGCCGTCTTCGGTATCCATGGCCGCCATGACG
>DATLAN010000493.1:0-4604 GCA_035527455.1 Thermoguttaceae bacterium | reverse complement strand
CGAGCTTCAGCCCGTGATAGGTGATCGCCTTGATCTCCGCGTCGAGTTCGTGCCGGGCCGTATCGATCGGCTCGCCGCGGACGGTCGCCGTCAATCGCGTTTCGGCCACGTTCACTTCGAACTGCGACAGCAACACGTGATCGGCGCAAAAGACGTAGAGCAGCTCGGCCAGCCAGTCGTGCAGCAGGTCGTCCTGTCGGTCGGCTTCGATTTCCAGCGTCCGGGATTCGCTGGGCCGGACGTCGTCGAGGTTCGTCACGATGGAAGAGAAGAGGGCCCGGGCGGCTTCGGCAAACAGCTCGTCGAGATCATCCGCCCGAATCCGCAGCCCCAGGTCGGCCGTGTGCTCGAAAAACTCATACATCGCAGGTCGTCATCTTCCGAACGGCGGGCGCTGGTAACCGCTCGTCGGAGGAGAAAAGCCCGACGGCGCGCCGCTGCTGGTTGGCGGCCGATAGGAGGGGGTCGAAGCAGGACTTGACGTCGTGGAAGGCCGGCTGGAAGTCGTTCGCGACCGGCTGCTGCTGACCGCTCTGCCGAACTGGACCGAATCGCCCATCAACGCTCCCAGGGCCTGTTCGACCGCGTCGGAGCTGACCTTGTGAAGCGGCCGGACCACGGTGCGAATCGTGGGGTTCTCGATGGCGGCCTCGTCGAGCTGGCGGACGAGCGTTTCCACCTCGAGCAGCAGCTTCTCCGGGGCGGAGACGATGATCGAGTTGGTTCGCGGGTCGACGCTCAGCGACATCTTCTGGAGATCCTCGGTCGCGGTACGGCTGGAACCGCCGCCTTGGCCACGGCCGCCGCCGCCGGCGGCGCCGCGGAGCATCTGGATGAACTGCTCGGGCGAAGGCCGTTGCTCGGAACTACCGCCGCCGCTGCCGCCGGTATTCAACCGGTCCCGGTAGACCTCCCGGAGAATGCCGGCGATCTCTTCGGCCTGGGTGTTGAGGACCGGGATTAGTTTGGCCTTCGGGATGACGAGGATGTCTTCGGGGCTTTCCTTCTGGTCGAGGATCTTCAGCAGTTGTTCGATCGTGTCCAGGTCGATCGGATTGGCCTGGACGATCAGGGCGTTCAATCGCATCTCGGGGGTGATGCGGATGGTTCCGGTGGGCGCGATCGAACCGCCCATGTCTCCCCCCAGCCCGAGCAACGAGCCGAGGATTCCACCGCCTCCGCCGCCGAACGCGGCGCCCATCAACCCACCGCCTCCGCCTCCGCCACCGGGACCGCCGCCGGCGGAGCCGCCGGCCAGGGTGCCGCCGCCGAAGATGTCGTCGAGCGTTTCCGCCACCAGGTTGGCCTTGGCGTGCTTGAGGTAGAAGAACGTCATCTCGTCCTCGCCGTCCGTCGCACCATCGGCGAAGAGGCTCAGCATATCCTCGAACTCGTTGAGCGCTTCGATATCCTCCGAGGCGATCGTCAAACCCGTCGGCCCGGGAATCACCACGATCACGGCCGGTTCCCGACCGTCTCCTGCAACGGAAGGTTCTTCGACGGGCGGCTCGATGGGCAGGGGCGCGGGCACGACCGGCAGGCCCGGGTCATCCCCAAACCATCGAGGATCCAACAAGAGCGACGGCGGCGTGACGGGCGCCGGTTCGGTAGCTTTCGGAACGGTCACTTCCGGTTCCGCTGGCTCAGGGGCAATTGCCTTCGGCTCGGGTGGCTCCGGGATGGTCGGTTCCGGGATGGTCGGTTCCGGTTCGGCCACCTCAGGTTCGTCAGGCTCGGGAGCCGGCGGCACCGGCAATAGCGGCTGGGGCTCGGCCGGCTGCACCTGGGCGAGTTGCCATTGCGGCCGTGACGAATCCGCCGACAACGCAGCCTGGGACAACGACGCCGGCGCCACGAGGGTCGTCACGGACGGTTCTTGCGACAGGGGATAGGAAGCGAGCATGAAGCGGGCTCCGTGCGTCAAACCCGTCGAAAGGTCTTCAGCCGGACGGATTTCCACTCCCGTGCTGTAACCCGTTCGCGAACCGCCGTCTCCCTCCGGCGGACGACCATGGTCGTGTTCATGCCGACTCGGCGGCGCGGATTCCCGTGGCTCGGGTTCAGGTGCCCGGTTGCCCCACGGCATGATGCCCGGGTAGCGGGGCTCGGGCTCGTTCGACGCGTCGATTATCGGCGGCGGCGTATACAGCGGCGCGCGAATCCGCTGGCTCGATCGCAGGGCCCCCTCCATACTGTCCGGCTGCGGCGGCGAGATGTCCGACGAGGGCGTCACCACCCGGATCTTGTTGGACCGCATCGTCGGCCAGATCTGCTGGACTTGCTCCAAGGCCGACATGGCGCTGCGGCCGGTGTACGGCAAGACTCGCACGTTTCCGCCTCGGGCAAGCGACGCATTGGCGGTGTCCGACTCGCCCATCTTCTCCAGCAACGTGCGGATCTGCTCCAATTGCGACTGCGTAGCCCGCAGCAGCAGTTGACCGGTGGTCGGATCGGCGTCGACCTGCGGGGCCTTGGGGTCCGGTTTCTCGCCGCCCCCGCCGAAAAGCTTGTTGATCGACAACACGGCCAATTGCGGATCGACGACGTGCAAGTAGATGACCTCCACCACGCTCGCGTCGCGCTGCATCTGGTCCAACGTCGCCTGGATCGTCTTGTGCTGGGCGGTGCGGGCGTGCGCGACCAGATTGCCCGTCTTCGGGTCGACCGCCAGCCGCACGTCGATCACCCCGGCCAGCAGCGTTTGCATCACGGCCAGGACCGATTCCGAATCGGCGTCGGTCACCGGATAGACCACCAGGTACGGCTCTTCGTCGGCATCTCCGATCGGCAGCACGCCCGGTCCCGGCACGTCGATCGTATCGAGGATTTCCTCCACCCGGGCGAGCTTCTCCGGCGTGCCGGTCACCAGCAGCCGATCGCCGGAGGGGTCCACCGCGAAGCGAATCGAACCGTCCGTTGCGGCGTTC
Source organism: Thermoguttaceae bacterium (assembly GCA_035527455.1). Classification (GTDB taxonomy): domain Bacteria; phylum Planctomycetota; class Planctomycetia; order Pirellulales; family Thermoguttaceae; genus DATLAN01. The sequence continues at coordinate 1,677 of DATLAN010000493.1, read as the reverse complement.
TCCTCCGCCGAGATGGCCAACAGCGGGCGAATCACGCCCAGGGCCTCTTCGGGCAGGGCGAATTCCAGGTTGAACGCCCGCATCTCGCCGTCCGGAGGCCCGTCGGGGTTTTCCACCCGCTCGATCACTTTCCGGATCGCGCGGAGCCGGCCGGCCGTCTCGGTGACCAGGACCTGCCGCGACTTGGGCAGCGGGACCACCGAGCCTTGCGGCCCGATGAGCTTCTGGAGTTCTGTCTCGGCGTCTTCCGGCTGGAGCTTGTCGAGATCGAACAGGACGGCGACCAGTTCGTATTCACCCCGCTTGTCGAGATCCGTCGGGGAGATGGTGTCGATGAAGCCGGTGGGGATCTTGTCCTTCTCTTCCAGGTTGATCAACATCAGCATGCGGCCGCGCCGGATCATCGTGAAGCCCTTCGTCAGCAGGACACTGTTGATCACGTCCAGCGCTTGCTCCGGGGTATAGTAGGCCTCGTCGATGTAGCTAAAGGTTCCCTCCGGGTAGATTTCGGTCACCAACGACAGGTCGGCTTGTTCCGCGAACCAGTCGATCACGCGGCTCCACGTCTCTTGATTGAAGGTGAAGCGGATGCGGGCGGCGGGTGCTCCGGCGGTTTCCGCCGGTTCGGTCGGCTCCTGCGAGGTGACCGTGCCCGGTTCGTCCGGCGTCACGTCGGTCGGCTCGGCAGGTTCGCTTACCGCCACGTCGGCCGGCGGCGTCGGCTGCACGGTCGACACGCCGGCGGTTTCGCTCGGCGGAGTCGGCGGCGCAACGCTGCTGGTCATTGTATCCCAGGCGGCGCGCTGCGAGTCGCTCAGCATCGTCGAGAGTTCCCGCTCCGTTTCGCGGCGGACCAACAGCGCCGTGGTTTCGTCGGCGCCTTGGAGTCGTTCCTGGCGCCTGGCGAGCACTTCGGTAACCCGGGCCTTCTGCGGATCGCTGAGTTTCAGATAGTCGGCCACGCGGGCGTCGCTCAACGACGCGTACCCCGTGAGCCGAATGCGGATTCGCTGGAGTTGCAGACGCTGCTCGGTGGTCAACAAGGCCAGGCCCCCGATCTCCGACTCGCGGCGGAAGGGCGCCAGGCGTACTTCGCGCTCGGCGGGGGCGAGGTCTTTGACGGCCATGACCAGATCGGTCAACTCGTCCGAGTCTTCCCGCGAGGCGATGAACTTCTCGAGTTCCTCTTTCTGCGCTGCGCTGAGTTTCAACTCGTCGGCCACTTCGTCTTCGACCGCCAGTGCCAACACGCCGACGAACTCCGGCTCGGCGGCAAAGAGCGGTCCACCGAGGGTTGTCGCCGCCGTCACAGCCAAGACAGCCAAGAGGCACGGCAGTCTGTCTAACAGATGAGTGTTCACCGTATGGACTCCGATAGAAGAAGGCTTTTGCTCATGTTCCGGGGCGATCCGCGCAGACCCCACCGCATTCTCCATCGTACTCAAGCGGCGCAAAGACCGCCAGCCGAATGGGGGCCGGGCGACACGAATCTGCCATCTTTCGCCCTGCGCTGTGACGTTCGGGGGATGCGGTCGCGTGCATTAGCCAGTTTGCGGTATAGCCTACCACCACAAGTGGTGCTTTCGGGCTGCTGGCTGTAGGCGGCGTTTCCCGGAAAACGAAGCGGAGGACTTCGCCAGGATCATCGCGAAAACGCGAAAGGGCGAAATCGCGAAA
>DATLAN010000492.1:0-16494 GCA_035527455.1 Thermoguttaceae bacterium | reverse complement strand
CCGAACCTATTTCATCACGCAGGGCGAGCCGGTCAACTGCTGGGACTGGATCAACGAGATCTTGGCCCTGGCCGGTCTGCCGCCGGTCGAGAAGTCGATCTCGTTTTCGGCCGCCTGGCGAATCGGCGCGGTTTTCGAGACCATCTATCGGCTGTTGCGTCTGAAATCCGAGCCTCCGATGACCCGCTTCCTCGCCGCCCAGTTGGCAACCACCCATCACTTCGACATCACCCGCGCCCGGGAGGATTTCGGCTACGATCCGCAGGTATCCACGGCCGAGGGGATGCGGCGGCTGGGCGCGGCGCTCCAGTAGGATCGCGCCGGTGTTCTGGAATCGCCGCCAACGGAAAGAGTGCCGCCCGGGAGACTCGAACTCCCATGCCCTCTCGGGCACCAGATCCTAAATCTGGCGTGTCTGCCAATTCCACCAGGGCGGCCGGGCGTCGAAGACATACGATTGTACCGCATGCCGAAAGGTTCGGGCAATAATCGCGATTTTCCGTAACGGTTGAGCCATCTGCCGTCGGTACCGATTTGTAGCCGGATTCGCAAGAATTCGGGTCATTTCACCAGCTCGCCCAGCAACATGATGTAGCCTGCCCAGACGTTCGTGCCGTCGTATCGCCGGGGATCGAAACCGGGATCGTCGCGAATCCGGTCCGTCACGCTGCTTCGGTCGGGCTGCCGGTCGTCGATTTCGATGCGGACCGCGTGTACACGGTCGTCGAGTCCTTCGGCGAGCTGCACCGACGCCAGGCGATGGTAAGTGCAGTAGTGGTCGAATCGGGGCCTCGGGCCGCCCGGCTTCCCGTCGATCGTCCAACGGATCTGACCGCCGTCGGGCCCCATCAGATCGTACAGGCCGACCCGGGTTCCCTGGAAGCGGAACTCGATGGCGTCGCCCGGCTGCGAGCCGTGCCAGATCTCCGGCAGCCGCCGGCCGAAGGTCTTGCCCAGGCCCTGCTGGGGATCGAGCCGCTGCCAACTGCCGTGCAGCACGTCGGCGCTGAGCGGGACGAGCCGGGCACGCTCCCAGTTGTCGGTTCGCAGCGGTGCTTTCAACTCGTGCGGGTTCGGCTTCGACGCGGGCAGGATCTCGGCCATCGCCTCGGCGATCACCTCGCGATAGATCTCGTGACCGGCGTCCAACGGGTGGCAATCGTCGCGGGCGAAAATCAGCTTGCCTTCGGTTTCCGGAGTCGGGTTGTCCGGATCGGCCGGGAAAACCAGCTTGCCCGCCGACGCAAGTTCGCTCACCCGCAACGCCATGTTGATCGACGGGATCCCGTAATGATCGGCCACGTACTCGTGGACCGACGCCGACCGCGGACAAAGCCCTTGCTCGTACGACGACAGTTGGCCCTTGTGGATCGTGTAGACGTAGCAGAGGTCGATCGTGGGATCGCGGCGCCAGGTTTGGCGGACGATCCCTTCCATGGCGCGGTAGATCGTCTCCGGCGGCGCGCCCCCGTCGTTGACGGCGAACTCGACGAACACCAGATTGGGCCGATGCGCCAGCACGTCCTGCTGGTATCGGAACACGCCCAGATCGGAGCCGGTGCCGCCGATCGCGCCGTGGATCTCGTCCACCGTCGCTTGCGGATATCGATCCTGAAACCAGTTGAGGCTCTTGTTGCGCCATCCGTTCATGGCGGTAATGCTGCCGCCGAAGTACGCAATCCGCACGTCCTTTCCGGCGGCCAGTTTCGCCTCCACGTTGCCCAGTCCGTCGCGGATGTGAAACAGCCTGGCGGGCTTGGGCTCGACCTCGGCGGCGAGAGTCACTCGGCCGAAAGGCAGCCCCAGCGCGACTGCCAACACGGTGATCCGAAGGAATACGAGTTTGCGAAAAGCCATGTGTTCTCCCGGCACCAAACGGTATTTCGGCGGTTTGGCATTAAGTCTGGGATGTTACGATGGGTGGCACGCCCTGAGGAACGAAGGGCGTGGTACACCGGGAAAACACGCCCTTCGTTCCTCAGGGCGTGCCACCCCAAAATTCACGGCAACGACCACGGTGATCGATACTCGCGGTGGAGAAACTCCTGGGCCTGTTCGTCGCCCACGACCTTGCCCGCGCGCGGGTTGTACTCGATCGGGTGGCCGGCCAGCGCGGCGACGTTGCCCAGCAGCAGCATCTCGGTTTGGCACGCGCCGATATCGAAGCGGGAAAACGGCTTCTCGTCACCGCCCTTGCAGGCGCGGATCCATTCGGCGTGGTGGCCCGGCGAACGTGGCAAAAACGGCTGCGGCCCCTCGAAGCCCTCGAACTTCTTCTGCGGCAGCATGACGAAACGGGTATTCCACGGGCACTCGGAAAAAACGGACCCCTCGCTGCCCACCAGCAGGCAGCCGTTGTCGGTCATCTTGTGTCCCAGCAGCAGGTCCTCCGGCGGCTTCAGACCGCCGTTGTACCAGGTCAGCTTCACCGGCGGCATCTTCCCGCGGGCAGGGAACTCGTAGCGAACCTTCAGCGAGCGGGGGTAAGTCTCCGGGTGGATTTCCGACGCTTCCGCCTCCACGCGAATGACGGCACCGGCCGGCGGCTCGAACAGAGGAGTCGGGTTCCACAGGGCGTCCAATCGCAGCCCGCGAAACGCCAGGTTCGACGTGTGGCAGCCCATGTCGCCCATCGAGCCGGTGCCGAACGCCCGCCAGTTGCGCCACGCGAACGGCACGTAACACGAATGATACGGGCGAAAAGGCGCGGGGCCCAGCCAGAGATCCCAGTTCAACTCTGCGGGCACGGGCGGCTCGTCCGTTGGGCGTTCTTGCGGGCCGTTTCCGCCGCCGAGCCACACGTGGGCTTCGCTCAGTTCGCCGACGACGCTGCGGGACCAGGCGAGTTCGACGGCCCGTCGCAGCCCCTCGCTGGCCGAGCCCTGGTTGCCCATCTGCGTCACCACCTTGTGTTCAGCGGCCGTCTGGCGCAGGAACCGGGCCTCGTGGACCGTACGGGTCAGCGGTTTTTCGCAGTAGACGTGCTTGCCGCGCTTCATGGCGGCCGAACAGGCCACGGCGTGGGTATGGTCGGGCGTGGCGACCACCACCGCGTCGATCTGCTTTTCCATCTGGTCGAACATCTTGCGGAAGTCTTCGAACCGTTTCGCCTGGGGGAATCGCCCGAAGCTGCCGGCGGCGCGTCGCTCGTCCACGTCGCACAGTGCCACGACGTTCTCGCCGCCCATGGCGCCGATGTCCCCGCCGCCCTGCCCGCCCACGCCGATCCCGGCGACGTTGAGCTTTTCATTGGCCTGATAGCCGAAGGCCGACCGCCCGTCCTTCAACAGGATCAAGCCGACCGAGCCGATGACGCTGCTCTTGAGAAAGGTCCGCCGGTTGGTTGGCGTGCTCATGATCTGGTCTCCTCGTGATGCCGTGAGATGAATAGCCCGCCGCATTATCGCAAGCCCGGCCGGGCGAGTCAATTCGGCTGCGCCGCTTGCCAACCTTCTTCGTGCCATCGACGCAATTCGTCGAGCACCGCCCGCTGCGCAGCGTCCGAGACGACGTTCTTGGATTCATGCGGATCGTTTCCGTGGTCGTAGAGTTCTTCCGCCGCAAACTTCTTTTCCGGCCACGTGACCCAGCGGACGTAGCGGTGCGTTTCCGTGCGAACGCTGTAGCCCATGTATTCGAGGCCGTCGGGGCCGACCCAGATGCCCTCCCGCAGAAACTGATGGAAAACGGCCGGCTTCCACTTCCGCTTCGGGTCCTCCAGCAGCGGCCTCAAGCTGGTCCCTTCCAGTTGCTCCGGCACCGGGAGCATGGCCAACTCGCAAAGCGTGGGGTAGACGTCGACCAGCTCGACCAGCCGCTCGCACCTTTGACCGGCGCCCGGCGCGTGGGGCGCACGAATGATCAGAGGGACTCGCGCGTCGACCTCGTAGTTGGTCATCTTGCACCAACTGTTGTGCTCCCCGAGCTTCCAGCCGTTGTCGCCCCAGAGCACAACGATCGTCTCGTCGGCAATAGCGAGCTTGTCGAGTTGCGCGAGCAGCCTGCCGATTTGAGCGTCGATGTAACTGACGCTCGCATAGTAGCCGTGTTTGAGCAGACGTTGTCGGGATTCCGCAAGCGTGCCCTGGTCCGGACGCGGGACATCGGCGAAGTCGCGATAGCCCCGGAGTTCTCGCAGCGTGTTGATCGCCATCGGCGGCGCGTTCTGCGGCAGATCCCGGTTGGGCGCCAAGGGGATCGCGTCGCGGTCGTACAGATCCCAGTAACGTTGCGGCGCGTTGAACGGCAAATGCGGACGGTAGTAACCGATCGCGAAGAAGAAGGGGGCGTCCTGCCGGGCGAGTTCCGTGATCTTCTGCAAAGCCGCGTCGGTCTGTGCTCCATCGTAATAGGCGTTGTCGGGGCAATCGGGGGCCTCGGTCGCCGCAGCCTTCAAATACCACTTGCCGAAACGGTCGATCCGCTGCCGGTCCTGGCCGATCGCCGTCAACTCCCGCTTTCGGCCTTCCAGCCATTCGAGTTCCCCGGCGCTGACGTACACGGCGTCGGGGTCGAACGGGAAACCTTCGACGTAGATCTTCTCGTCCGTCCACGACCGGGGGTCCGGGATGACGTTATGAAAGATCTTGCCGATGCAGGCGGTGCGGTATCCGTGTCGGCCGAAATGCTGGGGGATCGTGACGGCATCGGGCGTCGTCTTGCGAAAGTCGGTCCACAAGTCCCAGACCTTCAAGGTATCCGGCCGCAGTCCGGTCATGATGCTGGCACGCGAGGGATTACAGACCGCCTGCTGGCAATAGGCGCGTGTGAACGTCGTACCGCGTGCGGCCAGCGCGTCGATGTTCGGCGACTGGACCGCCGCAGCGCCATAGCAGCCGAGTTCCGGCCGCAGGTCGTCGACCGCGATGAACAGGACGTTGGGCCGCGGCCGACTCGGGGATTCGGCACGGATCGCCGTGGCAGCCAGGCCCGCCCAGAGGAGGCTGCACGGTATAGCGATCGAGAGTCCGGCACGAGTTGTGAGAGAGTGTACGCGGAACGGGTGGTGTCTCTGAGCCATGGTTTTCTCCGTTGAGCGTCCGGCTTCCCCTTTCGAGTCGGTTCCGGACGTGCCTGCATTTCCAGAAAAGACACTCTACCATCTGTCTGGAGAGCAAGCAAACCGGCCGAGCCGACGTCTACACCAGTTCGCGCTTGAAATGCCGCGCCAGCTTGTCGACAGCCGTGTGGTTGATCGGACTCTTGCCCTCAAGGAATCTGGTTTCTTCGGAAAGAAGGCACTACGGCCGCAATGGCAAGATTCGAATTCGTGATCTCCACTTATCCACGACGATCAAAGCCCCGGACTCGAGTTCAGCTTGATACTCTTCGAGGACGCTGACAATCGTCTCTTCGAGATCGTCCGGCATCACATCTTGCGTTCGGACCTGGATAATGCTTGGTTTATCGGACCGTGTTGCGGCGAGAAGGGCCCCGAAATCGAGGTTGTGGGTAAACACGACATACCCATTGGCTGCCGCCCATTCCATGATCTGCTGATCCGCAACTCACCTGTCGCCCACCTCCGACCAGTGGACCACTTGATCTCCATGCCGCCGGAGTACCTCGCACCATTTCGGTGTGAGATTCATGTCGAGCAAAATCTTCATGCCGGTCCCAGGGGCACTTCGGCTTCTTCCAGGCGCCACGCGGCATAGGCCAGCGACTCACGAATGTCGGACTCTTCAAGGTAGGGGTAGGCGTCGAGGATTTCCGGAATCGTCCGCCCGGCAGCCAACAGCCCGACAACCGTGCCGACGGTCACGCGCATCCCGCGGATGCACGGCTTGCCACCCATGACTTGGGGATCGTGGGTGATGTTCGGAAACGATCTCATGATAGAGGCCTTCTCGTTGGAATCAATGATATTATAGCATTGATCAACGATCGCCTACCACCTCCTGCGCCTTCTCCCGCAGTTTGTCGTGATGGCGCGACGTGCAGCAGAGCGATTGGACGTTGCTTTGCTGGCCGAGGCAGAATCGGAATTCGATGTGGTAGCCGCCGCGGGGCGTCTCCTTTGGCGGTCTCCTTGAAGTGCCGGACGAAATCGCGCAAACTCCGTAGGTCAGGGCTTGCCCTGACGGAATCGGGAATCGCGGGCAAGAAGGCCGTCAGGGCAAGCCCTGACCTACGGCAGCCGTCAGGGCAAGCCCTGACCTACGGATATAATATAGCGGCACACAACCAAGGAGGTGGCATCTTTGGCAGAAATCAGGAAAATCGCGCCTCCAGACGGATACCCCCCGGAAGAAGGCTGCTACCTGCGCGGAAACGACTATTCGCCCGTGGCGGTCGTGGTGATCCTCCGCTGGGAGCGCGAGAAAACGCCGCCGTCGATCGAACAGTTGGTCCGCGTGGCCGTCGAGAGCGGGGCCGCGCTGGCCGGCACGCTCCAGACGGAGAATATCGGGCTGGAGAAGGTCGTCTGCAACCTGGTCGCCAATCCGAACATCCGCTTTCTGATCGTCTGCGGGCCGGAAACGCCCGGGCATTTGGTGGGCGACGCGATCCGGTGCCTGAAGCGGAATGGGATCGACCGGAACAAACGGATCGTCGGCGCCAAGGCCCCCACGCCGTACCTGTTCAACGTCCCGGCCGAGTTCGTGGAGCGATTCCGCCGGCAGATCGAGGTGATCGATATGGTCGACGAGGGATCGCCGGACCTCTTGCGGAAAGCGGTCTGGTCCTGTTATCAAGAGGAGCCCACGCCGTTTGGAGATTACGTCCTCTCGGACCCGGGCGCCTTCGACGAGCCGGCCTTAAGCGGCAAGATCACCTGGCGAATCAACGACCCGCAACGGGAACCGAAGGACGACCGGTCGAGGGCAAAGGTCGATAAGGCCCGGGTGCTGATGGAACGGATCAAGCGCTCGGTCGAGGCGAGGAAGCGGGGCGAGAGCGAAGGAGAATGAAAAGGTCGCCGATCACCGGCTGTAAAACCCCTTCGGGGTTTGCGCCGGCTTCTGGATCCCGTAACCCAGGGTGCGCTGCGCGACCCTGGGCTTTGTTGTAGAACCGCTTCGCGGTTGTGCGAGTTGGGAAGCAAAGCTTCCCGAAAGTGCGTTCCCAAGCAGAGCTTGGGAACGAGTGGTAACGAGCGGTAGCGGATTTTCCCCAGCCCCCAGTCCCGAGCCCCGAGTCGCCCATGTCGTACGCTAATCCAGACCCAAGCAAGATTCTGCACGGCAAGCGCCTGGCATTCGTCGGCAAGCTGGCGAGCATGACGAAGCGCGAGGCGGCGCAGTTGGTTCGCCGGCATGGAGCGGTGGTTGTCGAGAAGCCGGACGCTTCGGTTCATCTGGCCGTGGTGGGCGAGGAAGCGTTGCCCGTGCCCGGGACCGGTGATTTGGAGGATTGGTTCGACGAGCCGACGCGCGAGGCGGTGGAACGCGGGACGCTGGAAGTGGTCACCGAGACCGAACTCTGGCAGCGGCTGGGGCTGGTCGATCGGCGGCAGGAGTTGCAGCGGCTCTGCACGCCCGCCATGCTGGCCGAGATGCTCGGTGTGCCGGTGGCCGTGATCCGCCGCTGGCACCGCCGGGGGCTGATCGTGCCGGTTCGCGAGATCCGCCGGCTGCCGTACTTCGATTTCCGGGAGGTGGTCACCGCCCGGCGTCTGGCCGAACTGTTGGCGGCGGGCGTTTCGCCCCGGGCGATCGAGAAGAAGCTGGAGAAGCTCGGGCGATACGTCCCCGGCGTGAGCCGGCCGCTGGCCCAGTTGGCGGTCATCATCCACGGCAAGGAAATCCTCTTACGACAAGGCGACGGGCTGATCGAGCCGGGCGGCCAATTCCGCTTCGACTTCGAGGCCAGCGAGCCGCGGGGTTTATCCCCGCGCGAGTCTTCGCCCGACACGCACGCCGACCTTGCCCCCTCTTCGGTCGAACCCGAGCCCGCCCCGGCTACGCCCGAGCAGATGTGCTACCTGGCCGCGGAGTTGGAAGAGGACGGCCAACTCACGGCCGCCGGGGAGATGTATCGCGCGGCCATGGCCGCCGGCGGCCCGACGCCGGAGACCTGCTTCCAGGTGGCCGAACTGCTCTATCGCCAGGGCGATCTGGCCGGCGCCCGCGAACGCTACTACGCGGCGATCGAGTTGGACGAGGATTACGTCGAAGCCCGGGCGAACCTCGGCTGCGTGCTGGCCGAGCTGGGGCAGCCCGACCTGGCGATCGCCGCGTTCGAAGGGGCCTTAACCTATCACGCCGATTACGCCGACGTCCATTACCACCTGGCCCGAACCCTCGACGAGACGGGCCGACGCGAAAGGGCCGAGGACCACTGGCGGGCGTTTCTCGACCTGGCCCCCGACAGCCCCTGGGCCGAAGAAGCGCGGCAGCGGCTGGCGGAGAAGTGAAATGACGAATGACGAATGACGAATGACGAATGACGAACGATCAAGATGTGCGCGTTTCGTCATTCGTCATTCGTCATTCGTCATTCGTCATTCGTCATTCGTCATTTTCTCCCTACAGCCTCTAACTCTGCTCCCACACGTACCCCTCCAGCCCGCTGACGGCTAACAGCAAGCGGCCCTGATTGTCGACCCAATAGACCCAGGGAACGATCCCTTCGCCGATCTGGTCGTAGGCGTGCAGCCGCAGCGGGTTGCCCGCGACGGTGACGGTCGTCGTCTTGCGGAAGGAGAGCGTCTGGTTCGGCTTGAGCTGGTCGAAGTGGTCGATCAGCGTGAAGTTCAAGGGTTCCGTCTTCTCGCGGGGCAACCGGCCCACGGCGTCGAACAGCGCCCAGTTGAGCGTATATGGACCGCGCACGGGCAACCGCCGAGTCTGGCGGGGATCTCGGATTTCGATCGCGTCACTGCCGGCCATCGCCGACTTCTTCAACCGGGTGTACGGCACCGGGTCTCCCGCGGCGTCGAAGACCTGCGACTGAAACGTCCAGGCGACGGGCGTCGACAAAGGACCGTCGCCGGCGAGTTGCATCGACCCCACGACCTCTTGTCTGCCCTCGGTCAACCCCTTTTCATATCGCACGTCGAGCGTCACGCGGCCGCCGGCGTTGACTTTCCGCTCCAGCCGCAGCGTGCCCACGCGGCTGGTCCCGATCAGCGTGTAAACGCCATACGCGTTTTCCCACGGTCCGGTCGGATCGAACTGTGGCGGCGGCGGAGAAAATCGGCCAAGAACCGGCCCCATCGTGTTCAAGGGGAATTCGTCCGGCACGTTGCTCTCGGCGTTGTTCATGATGCCCTCTTCTTCACTGCACGAGGTCTCGTCTCGATCGGGCCGGGCGTCGGCGGCACGGGGCGCAGCCGGGCCTGGAACTCGGCCAGCAGTTTCCGGTGGTCCGCCAGAACGCCCGCACAACGGGCCTCCCGGTAGAGATTGTTCATCTCCCAGGGATCGGACTTCATGTCGAAAAGCTGCTCGACCGGGTCGCCCTCGTAGCGAACGTACTTGTACTGCTCGGTTCGGAGCATCCGCCCGGTGACGTGGTGCTCGGAGGAGACGAACTCCCGCCACGCGGCGTTGTTTCCTTCCAACAGCGGCCGGAGGCTCCTGCCGTGCACGTGCGGCGGCGGCTCGATCCCCGCGTAGTCGCACATCGTGCTCATCGCGTCCACGCCCGAAACCAGGTGGGTGGCGTCCCGCTGGTTCGCCGCGATCCGGCCCGGGCAGGCCACGACCATGGGTACTTTGACGGACTCTTCGTACGGGTACCACTTCGCCACGTGCGAGTGACGCCCCCGCCCGTCGCCGTGGTCGGAGGTGAACAGGATCACCGTGTTCTCGGATTGGCCGGAGGCTTCCACGGCGTCGAGCACGCGTCCCACGTCGGCGTCGAGCATCTCGACCATCCGGGCGTAGATGTAGAGGTAGTATCGCCACTGCTGTTCGCTGTACACGTTGCAGACGATCGCGTCGAGCTTCTGCGGCGCCGGCGGACGCGACTTGTTGTTCGGCGGCAACTCCGGCAGCCGGCCGCGAAGCTGCGGAAACGGCAACCCCGCGGGCATCCGGTCTCCGGCGTGATTGCCCCAATAACAGATGTCGTGCGGCTGCAGGAACGAGGCCACCATCAAGTACGGCCGGTCCTGCGGGCGGTTCTTCAAGTACGCCTCGCAGGTCCGCGAGACGGCCGCGTCGTCGAGATCGCCCTGTCCCTTTCGAGACGACAGCACGGTGAAGCCGTCGCCGGCCTGCGGGACACCGCCGGGCAGATGCCACTTGCCGCAATAGACCGTCTCGTAGCCCGACTCGCCCAGCCACTGGCCGATGGTGGGACAGCTCGGGTGGATCGGCCGCCCGTTGGTGATCACGCCCGTCTCGACCGGCATCCGCCCGGTCATCAGCGAACTGCGTGCCGGGGAGCAAACGGGGTTGGTGCTGTGCGACTCGAGGAAGGTCGTGCCGCGGCGGATCAGCCGGTCGAGGTTCGGCGTGTGTACGTCGGGACATCCGTGACCGCCCAGCGCGTCGAGGCCCAATTGGTCGCAAAGGACCAGCAGGAAATTCGGCGGTTTGGTCTTCGGCGTCGTCGGAGCGGCCAATGCGGATCGGGTCATGACCGCACCCGCGCCCAGAGCGCCGGTTTGGAGGAACTCTCGCCGGGTCGGCTTTCGCGAGTTGCGTGGGGTGTTGTTCGTTGTCATCTCGAAGCCCTGCCTTGCCGGGGGCGCCTCCGTAGCACGACCCCGGGCAACGCAGTGCCCGGGCGTTCGGCGCTGGTCGTGTAGTCTAACCGGTTCGCGGGATTATGCAAGCTTGGGTCGGCGAAACCCGCGTGGAAGGCTCCGAACGACTCTGGACTCGCACCTCGCGAACGGTTATAGTCGGTGGTAGCAGGCGGGGATGCCGGTCCGTTGGACTTCTTTGCGGAGCTGGAAAAATGAGAGCCGGGACGTTGCGAATCCTCCTGATCGCGCTTTCGTTCTTGGGATCGCTCGCCGCCGCCGCCGCCGTCGCGGCGCTGACGCCGGCGGACGAGCGACGGGAGGAATTCGCCCATCTTCAACAACTCATTCCCGCCCTTCGCGGTCAAGCCGACGGCCACGTCGGCCAGCAGACCTTCCGCCGGGAGTCGCTGATCTTCGCGACGGACCGCAATCCGGTCGACGTGGTCCTGCGGCGGACCGCGGCGCTGCTGGGCCGGGTGAGAGAGATGCCCGACGCGCCCGACCTTTCGGCCGAACAAGGGCGGCTCGACGAACTTGCGCGGCAGGCAGCTCGGGTCGACGTGAACGATCGCGACGGCCGCCTCGATCTCTTCGAGCAGATCGCGCAGTTGCGGCGGAAGATCGCCTTCTCGAACCCGCTGCTGGATTTCGACCGCATCCTCTTCATCCAGCGCCATTTCCTGCCCGGCAACGAGAAGACGGGCAATCACATGTGCGACCAGTACTTCGGCTTCCACGCCATCCGCTGCGGCGGTCTGTTCGTGCTGGAAGGCGCTTTCACCGACAAGCCGCAACTGAGCGACGTGCTCGCCGGTTCGGTCTGCGAGAACGGCCGTTTCCAGGGGCAGCGGCTCGACAACGGCGGGTTCCTCTCGCCCGACTTGTCCTTCGACGGCAAGACGATCCTCTTCGCGTACACCGAGGCCGAGCCGACGCGATACGAGTGGAGCGAGCAGAGCACCTTTCACGTCTTCAAGGTCGACGCGGACGGATCGGGCCTGCGACAGTTGACCGACGGCCCGTGGAACGACTTCGATCCCACCTGGCTGCCCAACGGCCGGATCGCGATGATCTCGGAGCGCCGGGGCGGGTACGGACGGTGCCACGCCCGGCCCGTCCCCTCGTACACCCTCCACTCGATGGACGCCGAGGGCGGCGACATCGTCTGCTTGAGCCCCCACGAGACCAACGAATGGCATCCCAGCGTCAACAACAACGGGATGATCGTCTACACGCGCTGGGATTACGTCGATCGCGGCTTCAACCAGGCGCACCACCCGTGGATCACCACGCCCGACGGCCGCGACGCCCGGGCGGTCCACGGCAATTTCAGCCAGTCGCAGGGTGATCTGCCGCTGATGGAGATGGATTTCCGCGCGATCCCCGACTCGCAACGCTACGTCGCCACGGCGGCCGCCCATCACGGCCAGGCCTACGGATCGCTGGTCGTGATCGATCCGACCGTCGAGGACGACAACGCCATGGGGCCGGTCAAGCGACTGACGCCGGAGAATCCGTTCCCCGAGGCCGAAAACGGTCGCCAGGTCTACGCCACGGCGTGGCCGCTGAGCGAGGAGTTCCACCTTTGCGTCTACGACCCGTTGGGCAGCGCCGGACGTGGCACGAGCAACAACTTCGGCATCTACCTGCTCGACGCGTTCGGCAACAAGGAACTGATCTATCGCCACCCGGAGGTTTCCTGCCTGAGCCCGATGCCGCTGCGCCCGCGACAAAGGCCGCCGGTCGTTCCGCAGGTTGCGTTGGTGGGCCGTCCGGAGGGCGTGGTCCTTCCCAAGGCCCAGCTTCCCAAGACGGCGCCGGTGAACCTCGTCGACGTGTACGACAGCATGACCCCTTGGCCGGAAGGGACCCGGATCGCGGCCTTGCGGATCGTGCAGGTCCTGCCCAAGACCACGTGGCACCATCACGAGCCGCGGATCGGCTACGGGCTGGAGAAATCGGCACGGAAGATCCTCGGCACGGTCCCGGTCGAGGCCGACGGCAGCGCCTATTTCGACCTGCCGGTGGGCAAGCCGGTCTTCTTCCAGGCCTTGGACGAGCGGGGTACGGCCGTGCAGTCGATGCGCAGCGCGACCTACGTGCATCCGGGGCAGAAGCTGGTTTGCCAGGGTTGCCACGAACAGCGGCACCACGCGCCGGTCTCTCCGGCCCAAACCCCGCTGGCCATGCGACGGCCGCCGTCGCCGATTCGGCCCGACGTGGACGGCTCGAACCCGTTCAGTTATCCGCGGCTGGTGCAGCCGGTCTTGGACCGCCACTGCGTGGCGTGTCACGCGAAGGAGCCCAAGGCGATGGATCTCGGCGCCGGCGACATGCAGGGCGGCAAGTGGCACACGTCCTATGAGAACCTCCGCGGTTATGCGTTCTTCTACGGCTCGCCCGACTGGGGATACGACCGCTGGACGCCCGCCGTGACGATCCCCGGCCAGTTCGGCGCCCGGGCGTCGAGGTTGTACGCGATCCTCGAGCAAGGCCATTACGACGTGAAGCTCTCGAAAGAAGAGATGTACCGCATCACCCTTTGGCTCGACAGCAACAGCGACTTCTTCGGCTCCTACGAAAACATCGAGGCCCAAGCCCGCGGCGAGATCGTCCAGCCCACCATGGAGTAGCCGCTCGCGGCTTCGCAGCCTGTCTTCCGACAAGGAGTCATCAAAGTATGCCGAAACGAACAATCCTCGGTGCGACACTAGTCTGTCTCTTTTCGTTCGGAATTCCCGCCGCCGCGGCCGAGACCGTTTGGCTCGACGAGCTGGACATGAGCCGTTCGGAATGCGGCTACGGGTCGACGCAACGCAACAAGTCGATCGACGGCCGCGGGCTGAGTATTGCCGGAAAGCCGTATCAACGCGGCGTGGGCACCCATCCGCCCGGCGCGATCCGCGTCCATCTCGACGGCGGAACGAGCAAGTTCACTGCGCTGGTCGGCATCGACGACGAGGTGGGCACCGCGGGCAGCGCCGAGTTCATCGTCATCGGCGACGGCAAACAGCTCTGGAAAAGTCCTGTGATGCACGGCGGCGAGGCGGCCCGGCCGGTCGACGTGAACCTGGCCGGCGTCAAAATGCTCGACCTGGTCGTCACCGTCGGCGGCAACGATTTCGGCCACGATCACACCGACTGGGTCGAGGCCCGGTTCGAGGTCGTCGGCAAACGCCCCCAGACCACGGGCGTCCGCATCACGGCGGCCGGGATACCGATCGATTTCGATGCCTCGGACGAGGCGGCGTCCCGCTTCGCCTCGCTGCAGGGCCAGATGGCCCAGCCCTGGAGGCCCAACGTCATCGAGCAGGCTTACCGGCCCGAGTCGACGATCCACCAGACCGACCGCGATCCGCTGGACGTCGTGCTGCGCCGCACCGACGCGCTGGCCGAACACCTGCAGAAGATGCCTGGCGGACCGAACCTCGCAGCCGAACGATCCGAGTTGAAGCAACTGGCCGAGCGGGCGGAGCGGATCGACGTGGAGGATGCGAAAGCCCGCCTGGAAGTCTTCCGCGAGGTGTTAAAGCTCCGCCGGAAGATCGCCTTCTCCAACCCGCTGTTGAACTTCGACCGCATCCTGTTCATCAAGCGCCACTTCAACCCCGACGCGGAGACGACGGGCAATCACATGTGCGACCAGTTCTTCGGGTTCCACGCGCGGCCCGGCGGCGGGTTGTTCATCCTGGAAAAGCCCTTCTCCGACCGGCCGGCGGTGACCGACGTCCTGGAGAACTCGGTCGTCGAGCAGGGACGCTTCGCCGGCCGGCAGTTCACGTCCGAAGGCGCCTACCTCTCGCCCGAGCTGTCCTTCGACGGCCGAACGATTCTCTTCGCCTACACCGATACGACCGAACGCCGCCACTCGTACACGTGGAACGAGAACAACACGTGGCACATCTTCCGGGTCGGCGTCGACGGCACGCACCTGGTGCAGTTGACCGACGGCCCCTGGGACGATTTCGACCCGTGCTTCCTGCCCAACGGGCGGATCGCGATGATCTCGGAGCGGCGCGGCGGCTACGGGCGGTGCCACGGCCGGCCGGTGCCCAGCTTCACGCTGCACTCGATGAACGCCGACGGCACGGACATCGTGAAGCTCAGCCCCCACGAAACCAACGAATGGCAACCCAGCGTCGATCACAACGGCATGATCGTCTACACCCGCTGGGATTACGTCGACCGCGGGTTCAACCAGGCGCATCACCCTTGGATCACCACGCCCGACGGCCGCGATTCCCGGGTGATCCACGGCAATATCGCCCTGCGCGCCGGCGACCGTCCGCACTTCGAGGCCGATAACCGCGCCATCCCCGGCTCGCAGAAGCTGGTCGCCACGGCCGCTTGCCACCACGGCCAGGCCTACGGGTCGCTGGTGATCGTCGATCCGACGGTCGAGGACGACTACGCCATGGGCCCGGTCCGCCGGCTGACGCCCGATCAGCTTTTCCCCGAATCGGAATGCCGAACGCATTACGACCCGGCCAACTACGCCACCGCCTGGCCGCTGAGCGAGGATTTCTACCTGTGCGTCTACGACGCTCACAGCCGGTCGAACGCGGGCGAGGCCAACAACTACGGGATCTACCTGGTCGACACGTTCGGCAACCGCGACCTCCTCTATCGCGACCCGGCGATTTCCTGCTTGAGCCCGAT
This sequence comes from Thermoguttaceae bacterium, assembly GCA_035527455.1. Taxonomy (GTDB): domain Bacteria; phylum Planctomycetota; class Planctomycetia; order Pirellulales; family Thermoguttaceae; genus DATLAN01. Next base: position 1,193 of record DATLAN010000492.1, on the reverse strand, counting down.
TCCGCTTCAGCCCCGAATCAAGCCGCCGGTCGTTCCGCACAAGACGCTGGTGGGCAAGCCGCTGGAGCCGGGCGAGAAGTTCATGCCGCCCGATCCGAACACCCTGCCGACGACCGCACTGGTGGGATTGGTCAACGTCTACGACAGCCAGAGGCCGTGGCCCGAGGAAACGCAAATCAAGACCCTGCGGATCGTTCAACTGTTACCCAAGACCACGCCCTACGCCCACAACCCGGCGATCGGATACGGCAGCCAGAAGGGCGCCCGGGCGATCCTCGGCACGGTGCCGGTGGAGGAGGACGGCAGCGCCTATTTCCGCGTACCGGTGGATATTCCCGTACACTTTCAGGCGCTCGACGAGGACGGGCTGGCGGTCCAGTCGATGCGAAGCGCCACCTACGTCCACCCCGGCGAGACGCTGATCTGCCAAGGCTGCCACGCGTCGCGCCACCGTTCGCCGCAGTCGCCCGCCGAAACGCCGCTGGCCATGCGCCGGGCCCCGTCGAAGATCCAGCCCGAGGTCGACGGTTCCAAGCCGTTCAGCTTTCCGCGACTGGTCCAGCCGGTGCTCGATCGGCACTGCGCGGCGTGTCATGAGAAGGAGCCCAAGGCTTTCGATCTCGGCCGCGGCGACGTCGAGAACAACCGCGGAAGGTTCTACCCGTCCTACGACAACTTGCGGCCCTACGCCTTTTTCTACGACGATGCGGCCTGGACCGATCCGATGACCTTCCCCGGCAAGTTCGGCGCCCGGGCGTCGAGGTTGTACGCGATCCTCGAGCAAGGCCATTACGACGTGAAGCTCTCGAAGGAGGAGATGCACCGCATTACCCTATGGCTGGACAGCAACAGCGACTTCTTCGGCTCTTACGAAAACACCGAAGCCCAAGCCCGCGGCGAGATCGTCCAGCCCACGCTCGAGTAGCCGTGTAGGTCAGGGCTTGCCCTGACGCATGGTAGGTCAGGGCTTGCCCTGACGCATGGTACGGTAGCATCGGTTCTCGTGGCGTCAGGGCAAGCCCCAACGGCACTAAGTTTCAATGGGTCAGTTCGTGAGGTTGGCGTTTGTGTCCGTTGCCGAGGTCTTTGACTATTGTGTCTCCTGGCCGCGGATCATGTCGGCCGGGACGAAAGTGGACGCGGTGGCTGGCGATCCGATCCAACAAACGAGGATAGAGGACTCCCGTCGCGTG
>DATLAN010000491.1:0-2954 GCA_035527455.1 Thermoguttaceae bacterium | reverse complement strand
CGTGCCGGGCGTAGGACCGCTTGTGGTCGACGTGGCGTTCGGCGGGGCCTTCTACGCCTTCTGCCGGGCGGCCGACGTCGGGGTCGGTTTGCGCGTCGAGGACAACCGCGAGCTGATTCGCCTCGGCATGGAAATCAAACGAGCCGTGATGCGGGCGGTGCCCATCGAACATCCGCTGGAAAAGGACCTGGGCTTTCTCTACGGGACCATCTTCGTCGGGCGGGCCGAGGGTCCCGGCGCGCACAGCCGCAACGTGTGCATCTTTGCCGAAGGCGAAGTGGACCGCAGCCCGACGGGGACCGGCGTCAGCGCCCGTTGTGCGATTCACCGCGCCCGGGGCGAAATCGCCTTGGGCGAGCCGCTGACCGTCGAGAGCATCCTGGGCACGCGGTTCACCGTCAAGGCGCTGCGGACCACGACGTGCGGTCGGTTGCCGGCCGTCGTTCCCGAAGTGCATGGCCAGGCCCACCTCACCGGGCGTTGCGAGTGGTGGTTCGATCCCGACGATCCGTTGCGTGACGGGTTCGTCATTCGCTGAATTGACATTCGGGACGGTTCTGTCACAATAGATGAACGCCCCCGGACTGCGCTCCGGGGGGAAACCCCGCCGAACGCAGTCGGCGGGCGTTGGGGACGAGGAGAAAATAGGGATCACGCAGATGATGCAAAACACGAACCCCCGCTCCGCGCTCCTCGTCACGTCGGTCCTGTTGGCGTGCGTATGGGCCGTGCCGGCGAAACTCCCGGCACAGGAACCGGCGCGCCGGCCCAACGTGATTATCATGTTCACCGACGACCAGGGCACGCTGGACGCCAACTGCTACGGCTCGAAGGACCTCTACACGCCGACGATCGACAAGCTGGCTGCCACCGGCGTGCGGTTCACCCAGGCCTATTCCCACACGGTTTGTTGTCCCGCCCGGGCGCTGCTGATGACCGGCCGCCACCCGCAGCGGTGCAACGTGAACTCGTGGTGCCAGGGCGACGCCAAGGCGGCCGAGGGCATTAACATGTTCAAGAGCGAGATCACCATCGCCGAGCAGCTCCGGTCGGCCGGTTACCGCACGGCCCTGTTCGGCAAGTGGCACCTCGGGGCGCATCTCGACTTCGGGCCCACCGAGCAGGGGTTCGACGAGTTCTTCGGCATCCGCGACGGATTCATCGACAACTACAACCACTACTTCCTCCACGGCGACGGATTCCACGATCTCTACGAGGGGAAGCAAGAGGTCTTCGCCCCGGGCGAGTATTTCCCCGACCTGGTGACCGCGCGGGCGCTGAAGTTCATCGAGCAGCACAAGGACCGCCCGTTCTTCCTCTACCTGGCGTTCAATATTCCTCATTACCCCGAACAGGCCGACGCGAAGTTCGACGAGCGATACCAGGACATGGAGATGCCGCGCCGCTCGTACGCCAAGGTGCTCTCCACGACCGACGACCGGATGGGCCGCGTCGTGGAGAAGCTCGAACAACTCGGCCTGCGCAATGACACGATCATCATCTTCATGAGCGACAACGGCCACTCGGCCGAGAGCTACCAGATCGGCGTGGACAACCATCGCAGCGGCCTGCCGAAAGGTCACGACTACGGGGCCAACGGCGGCGGCGGGAACACGGGCAAGTGGCGCGGCTACAAGGGGACCTTTTACGAGGGCGGCATCCGCGTGCCGGCGGTGATCAGCTATCCGGCCGAACTGCCCCGCGGCGTCGTCCGCGACCAGGCGATCACGGCGGCCGACTGGCTGCCCACGATCATGGAACTCTGCCGCGTGCCGCTGCCGGACGTGAAGCTCGACGGCCGAAGCCTGCTGCCGATCATCCGCTCGGCCGACGCCCCCACGCATCACCAGGTCATGCACTGGCAATGGCAGAACCGCTGGGCCGTCCGCCAGGGCGACTGGAAGCTGCTGGGCACGGGCGACAAGGCCCAGTTCCTCGGGAACCTGGCCGACGAGCAGCCGGAAATGATCAACCACGCCGCCGAGCAGCCGGAACTGGTCGAACGGTTGAAGAAACTGCACGAAGCGTGGGTGGAGGAAGTCACGCCGCGCAACGAAAACTGACAAGGACACCGCCAAAACGCCCCCGGACTGCGCTCCGGGGGGAAACCCCGCCGAACGCAGTCGGCGGGCGTTGGAAACAAGATGTGTAGGCCGGAACAAGCGCAGCGCAGTTCCGGCATTTGGTGTAGAAAGGCCGCATGAAGCCACGTGCCGGAACTGCGCTGCGCTTGTTCCGGCCTACTTCTACTAACAAATACACCTCCAACGCCCCAGGACCACCCCCATGATCGCCAAAACTCTGATCCTGCTCCCGTTGATCCTCAGCGGCCCGGTGGACGCCCGCGGGCAAACGGGCGACGCGCTCTTGACCCTCGACGAGATCTTCGTGGCCGGCACGTACGACGCGAAGAATTTCGGCCCGGCACTCTGGCTGGACGACGGCTCGCGGTACAGCGTGGTGGAGCCGGCCGCCGATTTCGCCGGGGCCTCGGAAATCGTCTGCTACGAGACGGCGACCGGCCGCCGTAGCGTGCTGGTCCCGGCCCGGCGGCTGATCCCCGACGGCGAGGCCAAGCCGCTTGCCATTGCCGATTACGCCTGGTCGGCCGGCCGCCAGAAGCTGCTGATCTTCACCAACACGCGGCGCGTCTGGCGGCATCACACCCGCGGCGACTACTGGGTGCTCGACATGCAGAGCCGCAAGCTGCACAAGCTGGGCGGCGACGCGGAAGAGGCCCGATTGATGTTCGCCAAGTTCTCGCCCGACGGAGATCGCGTGGCCTACGTCTACCAGAACAATATCTACGTGCAGGACCTCGCCGGCCTGGCCGTCACGCAAATCACCCGCGACGGATCGAAGACCCTGATCAACGGCACCTCCGACTGGGTGTATGAGGAAGAATTGGGCGTGCGCGACGGCTTCCGTTGGAGTCCCGACGGCAAGCGGATCGC
>DATLAN010000490.1:0-3464 GCA_035527455.1 Thermoguttaceae bacterium | reverse complement strand
CACAAGGCGAGCCGGCCAAGCCGCAGCCAACGGCACCCACGACGGCCGCAGAGGCCGCGCCGGCGCAACCGGCCCCGGAGCCCGCGGCCCCGGCGGAGACCCCACCCCCGGCGAAGTCCAAGGGGCGGAAGGTCAAGCCGGCGGCGGAACAAGCACAAGAGAAAGCAGAAGCGGCCCGGCCGGAAGTTGAAGCCAGCGGGTTTCTCCTGGGTGGTGGCAAGATGCGTGCTGAACGTCTCCGCGCCGACGCAATCCCCGATGCGATCAAGGCACCAAACGAAGAACAGGAACGGCGGCTCCAGCAGGCGAAGGGACTCCGAAAACCGTCGCTGATAGAAACCGTCAAAGAGAAGTTGCGGTTGGCCCGTGGGGTTCTCCGGGCACAAGAGCACATCCCCGCGACTGGCGACTTCGGCCCTGCCAATGAGTTCTTCCGGCTGTTGCGCAACGTGCCGAGCATGGCCCAGGACGAAGCGATCCGCACCGCCGCGTCGATCGTCGATCCGTTGGGTCCGAAACAACTGGTACTGTTCGAGCGGCACACGATCATGGAGAACCTGGCGGCGGCCCTGGAGATGGGGCAACCGCTGCGGTTCGGGTTCAAGAACCACGAGCAGGTGGCGGCGTACCGTGCGCAGCTCCAGGAGGCCGTCGAGCAGACTCCGGAAGTGAAGGAGGCCGTCGAGACCAGAAAAAAGATCGTCAAAGAGATGGCTGATAAGTTGGCTGAGTTCGATTTACTGCCAGAGGGAGCCGTCGATCACGCCGAGACCTACTTCCACCAGCAGGTCCATTTCTACATGATGACCAACCGCCCGGCCCGCGCTGGAATGAAGGCCGGCAAGACAACGCGGACTTTCCAGAAGGGGCGAGTGCTTGGCGAGGCCCTTGAGAGCGAGGAGATGGATTACAACACCAGCTACCTCGAAGCGGAAATCTCCTGGATGACTGACGCCAACATGGAGATCGAGAAGGAACGGCTGTTGCGAAACCTGATGGCCAAATACGACATTACGGCGGAGTTAAAGGCAGAAGCAAAGAAACGTGACGTCGGCTGGCGGGAGCTGGTCAAAGAACGGCCCGATCACGCCTTGTTCCAACCGGAGCCGGGGAACCACTTCTACCGGGCACTCACGATTCCTGAGCGAATCATCGAACAACTTCAGGAGAATGTGCTCGCAACCGCAGAATTGTCCAAGGAGGATCTCCGGGAAGTTCTGGCGTTGGGCGGGCCGCGGCGGCAGTTTGTCGTGCCGGCGGAAATCGCGGCTCAACTCGACGCGACCCGCAAGGCAGAGATGCCCCACGGGTTGGCCAAGATTTCTGACGGGGCAATGCGGGGCTGGAAAGTCTACACATTGTTGAATCCCAAGCGGGCCTTACCCTACAACCTCCGCAACCTCACCGGAGACCTGGACCCGCTGGTGGCCTCCGATCCAACGCTGCTCGCTTTTACCAAGCAGGCGATGGTGGAACTACAGCGATACCACGGATCGCGGCTGGAACTTTCGCCGACAATGCGGGCGGCCCGTGACTTGGGGGTGGTAAGCGCCGGATTTGTATCTCAAGAGGTGCCCGACGTGAAGGACTTGCCGGTCTTCTCACGGTTCATGGGAAAAGGCGGGAAAGGCAAGGGACTCTTGTCAATCCCGGGACGCTATTTCCAGTTCGTGCGCCATTACACGGAATTCCGGGAAAACACCATGCGCTACGCGACGTTCCTCGGCTACCTGGATCAGCTTCGCAAGGGCAATGTCAAGCACTACGGCGGTTCTCGCAAGGCGGTGGTCGACCAGCTACGCAGGGACATGGGCAACGAGGTAGCGGCGGCCCACTTGTCGAGAAATCTGATCGGTGACTATGGGAACATCAGCGTAGCCGGCAACTGGATTCGGCGGCGGTTGATGCCCTTCTGGAGCTTCCAGGAAATCAACCTCAAGCGGGTGCCCCGGCTGGTGGTCAACGCATGGGAGGCCGGTGGGGCGGCAAAGGCCGGAGGAACGCTCTCGGTGGCAGTCGCCCGAACCCTGCTCACATCAAGGATCGCCTGGCTGTACGGGGCTATATGGGCGTGGAACCTGCTGCTTTTCGGCGACGACGAAGAAGAGTTGCCGCCCTACGACCGGGCGAACCCCCACGTTCTTCTCGGCCGCAACGCCGACGGCTCGATCCGGGTCTTTCGCAACGTCGGGGCCCTGGGTGATTTTCTGGAATGGTTTGGAATCAACAAGGTCCTTTCCATGTTCGGCAAATTGAAAGCCGGCCAGGTCGATGCCAAGGACATCGCACTCGAAATGGCCTTCGCTGCACCGGAGAAGGCGATGGGCTCGATTCGCCCAGACCTGAAAGCGCTTTATGAAATCCCGACCGGCCAATCATTGTTTCCCGAGCCGACGAAGCCGCGGTCGGCGCGTCGCGGAGAACTTGCCGCCGGCGTGTTCGGCCTACAGGACGAGTATAAGTGGATGCGCGGCAAGGTGCTAGGCGACGGCAGCCGCCCCAGGAACCACTACTGGCAGCGGTGGGGTCTTGGTGTAAACGATCCGAGACAAGCGGCACTTTCCAATATCTACGATCTGCGCAGCGACTTTTTGAAGAAGAAGGGGAAAGAGGAAAAGGGTACCTTTCCAGTATCCCGGTACAAGGAGGCCCGCGATGCGGCCATTCTCGAAGACTACGATGCGTTCCTCGAATGGAAGGGCAACTTTGTTGCAGAACGAGGCGAGAAAAAGGCCCGCGATGATTTTCTCGGATTCCTGCGTGGCACGGACCCCATTGCTTCACCGCTGACAAACGACGATGAAATCGAATTTGAACGGGACTTCCTGACAAACGAACAACGCGGACAGCTTACTGTGGCCCGACAGTTCGCCGGTGAGTTACGAGATCTCCTACTGACCTGGTGGGATGCCTCAGACCAGTTCGCGGAGACCAGTTTGAAAGACAAAGTGCTGGTATCACTGGCCAAAACGGTGGCAAAACCAACGAAGGCACTCGACGAGATGGAAGAGGCAGAGCGATTGCCTATCGACAGGGCGATCGCGGAGCTTCGCCGCATGGGAGTAAACAAGATCGAACTGGCGGACTTGCTGGGGGTGAAGCTCAAGCAGAAGTCGAAGAGCGGCCGGAAAGGCATGGGATGGAAAGCAGCCGGGCAGTGGAAACGTCGGCTGATCCGCCGGCTTGACTGATTTCGCCAACCGTGGTATAATGCCGGTATGAAAATCACGCACACCCAAACCGAACTGATCGCCATGGTCCGGGCCAATCTGACCAGGCTCCGGGTCGAGGCCGGACTGACGCAAACGGAACTCGCCAAGCGCGCAAAGCTGAGCGTCGGCTGGATCAACGATATCGAACACGGCCGGCGGACGGGGCTGAGCGTGGCGTCGATCGCTCCGATCTGTGCCGGCCTGGGGATCCACCCGGCGATGCTCTTTCTGCCGCCGGGGAAGGCCGCGAAG
>DATLAN010000489.1:0-3539 GCA_035527455.1 Thermoguttaceae bacterium | reverse complement strand
GCCAAACGCGCCTGCACGATATCGGTCATGCCCACCCAACTCACCAGTCCGAAGACCATCATCGCGGCGACCGCGATCGCCCATACGCCGGCGGTGCGGCGTCGAGTAGCGAGCACGACGAGTATGGTAAGGATGGTCGCTCCGATCATGGCGACGCCCGCACCGCGGGAAAGCGAACACAAGACGCCGGCGGCAATGAAGCCGGTGAGACTCATGACGGCCAACGTGGGAGCGTTCAGATTCGAGAAGAAATCGAGCAACCGATGCCGCATTTGTGCCAGTAGCGGTCGATTCTCTGGCGGCCGAAACTCGCCGGCCGCAGAGCCGCCCGGTCCGCTGCGGCCGACCACCCAGACCGTCAGGCCCACCGCACCGGCCAAACAGAGGACGAGAAACCCACCGGCATTGTTTTGATTCACGAAGGGGCCGAACCATGATCCGTCCCGCTCCGGAGTGATCGTCTCATAGAGGACCTTCCCCGTGATCCTCTGGACCAATGCGATGAACGCAATGGCGGCCCCGTTGACCGCGATCAGACCGCAAAGCCAGATCTGAGCCTTGGGCGTCTTGAAGAAACTGGCTCCCAGCAAGAACACGGCGACGGCAAGCGTCAGCAGTGCCAGATCGTTGCGCGTGGAGGCCGGATACAAACTCAGCGGCTGACGCTCGGGGGCCGCCGCCACGCCGAGATTCTCCTCCAGGGAACCCTCTGCCGTGGGGTCATCGCCGAGCAAGGCACTGCGAAGCTCTGCCCCGGACGGCGAAAAGAGGGCCCTTGTCTCGGCCCCCAGAGGAACCAGTTGGAAGAGCCCCAGGCACAGTGCGCAGATCAACGGTACGACAGCCACGGGCAAGACGGACCCCAACGAACGGTCGGCGATCCGGCTGAGCAACCAGCAGGCCAACGCCACGATCACGCCCACGAACAGCCATATCTGAACCACGGGGTCGACGCCGCCGAACAACCACGGCGTGACCACGACCAGGCCGACCAGGACAGCCTGGGCCACCAGGGTCGAACCAGCGAAATACGTCCTCCATGTCCGGTCGGCCGGGCGTGGGCGTTCCTTCGAATGGGAACCGAATTCCGATGCGGCGGCGATCATTACGGACATAAATACCGTACATCTCCAAGACCCGACCTCCTTGCCGTCTTGTCGCAGACTTTCCGTGGCTGATGCCGACTCCAAGTCGGCGAGAAGATTTGCCTACTCTTCGTCAAGGTAAAGGAAGGTGAAGTGAAAAGGCTGATTTTGCGGCGTCGCAAAACTTGCGGTCGTGGAGCAGATCCAGGCGACCCTCCTACCCCTTAGCAGGAGATGACTGCTCAATCGAGTTGAATCTGTAGTATGAGCAGATTTCACAGAAATATCAAGCAGTTTTAGCTTTTTGTCCGCTTCTTTCCCGGGCTGTTCGCCGGCTGTGGATCAAGTGAAACGATATCCCAAAATGGAGGGATCGTACGGTTTGTGACCCCTCGGGGAAGACGTTCAACGAAAACCGTCCTTTACCCAGGATGCACACTATCGGGTGGTGTGGCGGATTGGCGCCATGGGGTTGCCAGGCACCCGGGCCGTGTAGAAGCTGGTTCAGGCTACCCTCACGCCACTTCCGACTCCACCTTGCGACTCTCCGCCGCAGACGGACTCTGATACTCCGGGACGATTTCTCGCAACTTCTCCCGGAGGACCTCTTCCGGACCGTGGACCAGGCGTTCGAGTTCCACGATCGCTTCGTGGACTTCCTCGAACGAATACGGCCGGTGGTAGGCGGCACGGAGCTTCGGGTGCGAAGTGGGCAGCGTCTCTTCGTCGTCGAAGTAGAGTTCCTCGAAGAGCTTTTCGCCGGGACGGATGCCCGTGAAGGTCACCTCAATGGCGTGCTCCGGCAGACCGGAAAGGCGGATCAGGTCGCGGGCCAGATCCACGATCTTCACCGGATCGCCCATGTCGAGCACGAAGATCTCGCCTCCGCGGCCCATCGCGGCGGCTTGCAGGACGAGCTGCGACGCCTCGGGAATCGTCATGAAAAACCGCTCCATTTGGGCGTGCGTGATCGTGATCGGCCCGCCGCGGCGAATCTGTTCCTGGAAGATCGGCACCACGCTGCCCTGCGAACCCAGCACGTTCCCGAAACGCGTGACCACGAACTTGGTGGCCGACTCCTGAGACATCGTGTGAACGTATCGCTCGGCGATTTGCTTCGAGACGCCCATCACGCTGCTCGGCCGGACGGCCTTGTCGGTGGAAACCAGCACGAAGCCGGCGGCGTCGAACTCGTCCGCCAGATCCGCCACGCACTTCGTGCCGGAGATGTTGTTCTTGATCGCTTCGCCGACGTTCGCCTCCATCAACGGCACGTGCTTGTGGGCGGCCGCGTGGAAGATCACCTCGGGCCGAAACTCTTCGAAGAGCTGCCGCATGCGCTGGTGGTCGGTCACGTCGGCGATCCGCGGGTACAACGCGGTCGTCGGGTCTTTGCGGCGGAGTTCCATCTCGACGTGGAAGATGCGGTTCTCGCCCCGGCCGACCAGCACGATCTCTTTCGGGTTGAACTTCAACACCTGGCGGCAGATTTCCGAACCGATGCTCCCGCCGGCTCCGGTGACCATGACGGTACGGCCGTCGAGGAGATCGGCGATGGCCGCGGTGTCCAGCTTGACCGGATCGCGCCGCAAGAGGTCGTTGATGTCGATGTCTCGCAGCGGGATTCGGTTATTGCCGTTGAAGAGGTCCTCCATGGGCGGAATGATCTTCAGATTCAGGCCGGCCTCGTGACAGGCGTCCATCAGGCAGCGGAGCCGGTTTCCGGGCAGCGTCCCGGCCGTCGCCAAGACCTCCGTAGCGCCGCACGAAGCGGCGATCTCGCGCACGTCCTCCGGAACCCCAAGGACGGGAATGCGGCCCCATCGCGTTCCCTTCTGGATGTTGTTGGTCGCCAGAAAACCCCTGATCCGATAGGGCAATTCAGGGCGGGAGTGGATCTGATGGGCCAGCAACCTGCTGGAATGATCGTCGCCGACCAAGAGGGCTCCCCGGAAGTCGTTCTGGCCGAAGACCGGCCGGAAATGTTCATTGAAGAGCCGCCAACTCGCCCGCAGCGAGCCCAGCAAGATGATCCCCAACATGCAGTCGAGTATCAGAATGGAACGGGGAACCTGGTAGGGCCAGAGGAAATAATCGAGCAAGGCCACGAGCAGCAAGGACAGGAGGGAGGCACGAAGCAAGGCCGCCAGGTCGGCGAACGTCACGTAGCGCCACCAGCCGTGATAATGTCCCAAAGCGAAAAACACCACCAGCTTCAAACCGAGCACCCACGGCAGGCTCGCCCAAAACACGGTCATGGAGCCGGAGGGGATGCTGAACTCGAATCGCAAGGCGAACGCCGTCCAGTAGATCGCCAGGAAGAGGACGAGGTGGCCGACCGCCAGCAACCACATCCGCGTCGTCGTCAACGTTTCGACCGTGCGGCGAATCATGCGACGCCAGTTCAATCGAAAGGACCGTCGCCGGCCCTTCTCGGTTTTCGGGGCTGCCGAA
>DATLAN010000488.1:0-5171 GCA_035527455.1 Thermoguttaceae bacterium | reverse complement strand
GAGATAGCTGTCGGCGATCGGGTAGTAGGTTAGGCGTGGCATGGGGGGAGGTGAATTATGAATTAGGAATGACGAATGACGAATGACTAATGACTAATGACGAATGACTAACGAGCCACAGCCTTTCGACATTCGTCATTCGTCATTAGACATTCGTCATTAGACATTCGTCATTAGACATTCGTCATTAGACATTCGTCATTTTCCCTCTCATTCTCGGTAAAATCGATTCGCTACCACGTGTTCGGCGGCCAGGAGGAGGGCGACCACGAAGATCAACATGGGAAACAGCTCTCGGCCGACGCGGCCGCGCTGTTGGGCGCCCTCGATCTCCTGCCGCGTTCGGGCCAGACGATAGGTGTACGGCTCGAACAGCCCGGCGAGTTCTTCCTCCGGGATGCGGCCGAGTCGCGTTTGGTCCGGCTCGAGGTTGACGCTGAAGCCCCGGTCGACTTCCGAGACGCCGTCGGTCCGAACGCGATAGTTGCCCACTTGATCGGCGTTCCGCGGATGGACGATCAACTCGCGCCACGGCGGCTCGACGGTGACTTTCAGCTCCAATTCGTCCGGGCGGATCAGCCAGTACTTGCTGCGCCGGGTGCGGTCGTCCAACTGCAGCACGGCCGTTTGACCGGCCTGGTAGTTCAACCGCTGGTGGCTGCTGCCGACCAGGTACGACGCCATCCCGTCAGCCAACATGCCAAACGGCCACGGGTCGGAAAACGTCAAGTAATTCCACGGTTTGCTGGGGCCGTCCGAGACGGGCGTGGTCATCGTCAGCACGCGTCCCTTTCCCACCTGCCGCTCCAGCAGCGCCGGATGCCCGTTGGAATACGGGATCACCACGCCCGCCGTCACGTCCTCCAATTGCCAATAGGAGAGCACCGGGAACAACTGCCAGGGAACGTCGGCCTCAGGGGGAAACTCCGAAAGGACCAGGTGCTGGTAATTCCGCGGCTCCAGAGACAAGTCCCAGTCGCCGGCCAACGCCTTGCGGACCAACCGGCCGGGCAAGAGCGCCTGGGCGTGCGGCGTATTGAACGATTGGACGGACACGGCGTTGCGGCCGAGGAAAATCGCCACCCCGTTTCCTTGCGACGCATACTCTTCCAGCTTCTGCCACACTCTCGCCTCGAGCGGTGGGGGGTCCAAGAGACAAACGGCCGCATAGTCCTCCAGCGGCTGCCGGGCAAGCTGCTCGAACGTAACCACCTCGCACTCGAACCGGGCCTGGCCGCGCTTCCGGAAATCCTCGGGCGACAGCGCCTGGGTGAGGTACACCGCGTGGCGATCGGTCGGCTCCGGCGCCGCCACCAGGATCCGCCAGGCCGGACGGACCTCGACGGTGAAGTAGCGATCGTCGTCACAAGACAGCGCGTCCTGGCCCACGATCTGCACGACCCCTTGGTGCGTGCCCAGACCCAACGATCCGATACGAAAGGCGATGTGCTGCGACTCGCCCGATTCCCGCGTGTGGCTCACCTCGTCGCGCTTCTGCTTTTCGCCCTTCTCGTCGAACAGATACAACTCGACGGTGCGCTCGTCGGGCGGCCCGGTGCGAGACAGGACGGTTTCGATCCCCAACGTGCTGCGGTTGGAGAGCACCTCGCGCGAAAGATGCAACTCGCCCAACGCGAAATTGCTCGGCTCGGCGACGCCCACGTCGATCAGGTAGATGCCCGCGCCGGAGACGTCGGCCAGCGAGCTTCGCAAGGCCGAGGCCGAGTCGGTGGGCCAGGCGACCTGGGAAAGATCGGTGAAGACGTAGATCTCCTTTCGAGTCAGGTCGCTTCCGGCGGCCAGTTGCAGTGCCCGTTTCAGCGCGCCGGTCAGAGGCAGCGAGTCGGCCACGGAGGTGAGCCGCTCGATCTGCTGCTTCGCCAGCCCGCGATCGTCGTGCAGCACGCCCGGCGCCGCCGCCGCGTCGAGCCCGGGGGTCTCGGCTTCCGATGGGTCTTCCGAATACGGCTCGCCCGGCAGGGCCCGGGTGTCGATCACGGCGAGTTCGCTCTTGGCGGGCAGTTGGGCCAGGAGCCACTGGCCCATTTCCTGGGCGGCCTGCAAGCGAGTCTTGTTGTCGTGTCGATACTCCATCCGCGGCGACGCGTCGAAGACCAGCACGGCGGCCACGGGCGCTTCCTGGCTGCCCAGCACGCCGGAGAAGTGGATGCTCGGCAGGGCCAAGGCGAACGCCAACAGCGCGATCGCGCCGGCCCGAAGCAAAAGCAGCAAGATATGCCGCAGCAACAGCCGCCGGCGGTTCACGTCGTGCCGCTTGCGGATGAACCTCAGGGCCGGAAACTCCAGCAGCTTCGGCCGCTGGCGCATGATCAGGTGCAGCACGATCGGCAGTGCGACCAGGGCGGTTCCGGCCAGGAATAAGGGATTAACGAAAGTCATTGCGGTGCGAGTGGTAATGGATAATACCGGGCCATACGGCTAAACGCTACGCACTGGTCCTACCCTGTGGTGCTACCACTCGTGGTGTAGTTTCTTGAGCAAATAACGCTCGCATTCCCCGCCACTCTCGCATCGGGACAATCCGTTGGCCGAATGGCGGCTTTCGAACCTCACAACTTCAATGGTACGCTTTTCACGATGTGAAAGAAGGGAGTTGCTGTTTGTTTTCCAAGGAGATCGACATAACGCTTTATTGATAAACGACTTCGGTCGATTGCGTGGTTCAGAAAGCCAAACCCCCGGAGCGTCCGTCTGAACAAACGGGGACGTACCGGTCGATCCATAAAGCCAGGGCACGTGTCAGCACACGTGGCCCTCAATTATGAAGGGACATGCCCGACGTTGCTTCCGGCCGGTAAACGCCGAAGAATATCTAGCGGAGGCCGAGTGCGTCCGCGATCAAACGGATGCGGGTGGCGGGGCACAGCGTGGATGCGCCGTTTCGAAGGAACGCCCCCCACGTTTTGCGGGAAAAACAGCGTACAGGCTGAACCAAAGGACAGCCGGTGCGGTCCATAGATTTGGGCCAGACCATGTGTACACGCGATCAATCGGGCATTACAATTACAGAAAGTGTAGTGCTTACCGGGATTTGCGGGGTGCATGAGTATCCGGCAATGGAGGTTATACCACATGGCAGCAAAATCTTTTCGCTTCAAGCCTCGCAAGGCGATGCAGGCTGTAGGCGTCTTAATTGACAATGAACGGTCAAAACAGATGCCCTATTACCGCGTCTTGAAACTGCTCTACATCGCAGATAGGGAATATCTGGCAGAGACCGGCAGGCCCATTACTGGTGGCCGGTACGTGGCGATGGACCAGGGCCCTTTGAATAGTCCACTGTATGACCTGATTAAGAGAGAGCGGATGGAATACCCGGAGTGGTCCAAGCTTTTTCGCACCGAGGGTCGGAATCTGGAAATGCTTGACAATCCGGGTAACGATGAATTGTCCAGACGCGAGATTCGGAAGTTGCTTGAGGTCGCAAGACGCCTTGAAGATCGTGATGACGATGAGATAGGGGCAATCACACACGATTTTCCCGAATACAAGAAGCACTACAGGGAAAGCACCTCCAGGACTATTCCGCTCGAAGATATTGCGGATGCCGTCGGACGTTCCGCCGATTCCAAGGCGATCCTCGAAGACGCGAGAACAGCGAGCATTCTCGACAGCGTTCTTGGAGGATGACAACTGTGGAGATCGGCGATTTCTTCCTCCTAAGCGACCGAAGCATCGATGAGCACCCCTATGTGATCATCTCCATGCCCGACTTGGACCCGGACCAAGTCGTCATAGTCAGTTTCACGTCGTACAACGAGCCCTACCATGAAATAGTGAAGGATGGGTCGTGCATTCTACGGAGTGACGATCACCCATGGATTCACCACAAAACGTGTGTGAGCTATCGAGATGGCAAGATCGTCAAGAAGTCGGAACTCGAGCGGCTCGAGTCCGCGGGACACATCACGTTCCGAGAACCTGTAAGCAATGGCATATTGCAGCGGATCTTGCAGGGCGCGGAGCAAACCGATGAATTGCCCGGAAAATGCCGAAAGGTCCTTGAGGATCAGGACCTAATCGAGAGTTGAACAGATCGGGTCTGTTCCTGTCCGGCAGGGCCTCTTCAGCAACGCATTCTCAAGACGTCACAAGGATTCGCCTCCCTATCCCCTCGCCGACCGCCGCACCAAGTACTCTAAAAGCGCTTTGTCGAACTGCATGCTGGTGTCGAGCGGGACGTAGTCGATGCGGGCTTGGGAACATTCGCGGCGGTAGGTGTCGCGGAAGGACTCGATCTCGTCGAGGTAGTCGCGGCGGAAGGCGGCCGCATCGAGCGAGAGCCGCTGCCCGGTCTCGGGTTCCCGCAGTTCCACCATGCCCTCGAAGGGAAAATGGACCTCGGCCTCGTCGAGCACGTGGAAGAGGATCACGTCGTGTCCGCCGTGCCGCAGGCGGTAGAGCGACTCGAGCACGGGCTCCGGCTCGGCCAGCAGATCGGAGAAGATCATCACCAGGCTGGCGTGGCGGAGCATGGCGGCGACCTGGGTCAGGCTGTGGGCGACGTCGGTCTCGCCCTCGGGCCGCAGGTTGGCCAGCAGCGACAGCACGGTGCCCAGTTGGCTCCGCCGGGCCCGCGGCGCCAGACTGCTGCGGATCTTCTGATCGAACGTCAGCAGCCCGACGGGGTCCTGCTGGTGGATCATCAGGTAGCAAAGGGCCGCCGCCAGGCAGATCGAGTAGTCGAACTTGGTCAGTTCCTGGCGATAGGTGTAGCCCATCGAGCGGCTCAGATCCATCACCAGGTATCCGGTGATGTTCGTTTCGGCCTCGAACTTCTTGACGTAATACTTGTCCGTCTTGGCGTAGACCAGCCAATCGATGTCCTTGGGATCGTCGCCGTGGGTGTATTTGCGGTGTTCGCTGAACTCGACCGAGAAGCCGTGGAACGGACTGGCGTGCAGCCCCTGCAAGAAGCCCTTGACGATGAACTGCGCGCGCAGATCCAGCCGCTTGATCTGGTTGATGACTTCGGGCTTGAGGTATCGTTCAGCGGTGGACATGGGTAGGGGTTAGGGGCGAGGGGCG
This sequence comes from Thermoguttaceae bacterium, assembly GCA_035527455.1. Classification (GTDB taxonomy): domain Bacteria; phylum Planctomycetota; class Planctomycetia; order Pirellulales; family Thermoguttaceae; genus DATLAN01. The sequence continues at coordinate 122 of DATLAN010000488.1, read as the reverse complement.
AGGGGCGAGGGACGAGGGACGAGGGGCGAGGGGCGAGGGGCGAGGGACGAGGGACGAGTGACGAGGGACGAGGGACGAGGGGCGAGTTTCAAGTGCCGAGTGACGAGGGGCGAGGGGCGAGG
>DATLAN010000487.1:0-2730 GCA_035527455.1 Thermoguttaceae bacterium | reverse complement strand
GTCGTCGAGCATGCTGCCGTCGCCGCCGACCAGTTGGACTTCGCCCAGGTGCAGCCCGCCTTGCGGGAAGGTGAACTCGATCTTGTGCGTCGCCTTTCCGCGAGGCGGGATATCGATGGCCGGGCTGGTGTCGGTCGTCTTGGCGCCGTCGACGTAGAGTTCCACGTGTCGCTGCTGGGCGACTTCGGCGGCGTTGAACAACTCGACGGTCGCGGCGACCGGCCGCCCGGCCACCGGCATGGCCGCCTCGAGCTTCACATCCGTGATCGCCACATTCGTCTTCGGCTCCCGGTTGCAGTCGACGATAATCACCGGCACATCCATAATGTCGGGCACATCCATTCCCTCTCCCTCTGCGAGAGGGTTAGGGTGAGGGTCTTTTTCCTCTTCCTGAAGCTCTCCCTCCTGCACCTCTTCTTCTCCCGTTCCCCCACCCCGATCCGCCACCAGATTATCCCAACAAAGCCTCTGCCGATCCGTCAGCACGAAGATCTGCTTGTTGGCGGCGTCGGATTGGGCCAGCAGCTTTCGGGCCTGGGTGATCTGCGTGCCCAGGTCGGCCTGTTCGTAGCTGATCCCGTCGGTGTCCGAGGGCGCGCCCATCCATTGATTGAGCATCTGGCGGACCTTGTCACCGGTCGCGTCGAGCCGGCCCTCGTCGGGATATTCCAGCCCGGAGGCCAGCAACAGCGCCACCTGGTCACCGTCGTCCAGTTCGTCCATGATCTGTTCGGCGGCGCTTAAGGCGGTGCGGAAACGCACCCGGCCGCGATCGACGGTGCCCATGCTGGCCGAGTTGTCCAGGACGATGACCACGGCCGAGTCGCCGCCGGCGCTCCACAGCGCGCTTAAGCGGGTCAGCGTCGGCTTGGCCAGCGCCAGAGCGATCAGCAGCAGCGCCGCCATACGGACCAGCATCAGCAGCAGGTCGTGAATCCGCTTCCGCTGCCGGGTCCTCTCCACGCTGATCCGCAGGAACCGTAGCGTGGGGAAGGGCAGATCCTTCACCTTCTGGCGATTGATCATGTGCAGCACCACGGGAATGCCCGCGGCCAGTCCTGCAAACAAAAATCCGATCAGCCCGAAGGTCATGGCATGTTCCGCTTGGCGAGGTATCGGGAGAGCATGAAGTCGTAAGGCACGGTGGTATCGGTCATCACGTAGTCGATCCGCGTCTCGGCGCACGAGCGGCGATAACCTTCGAGGAACGCCTCAATCTGTTCCGTGTAGGCGTCGCGGACGTAGGCCGGGTCGACCTGAATCCGCTCGTTGGTCTCCATGTCGTGGAAGGCGATCAGGTCGCGGAAGGGGAACTCGATCTCCGCCTTGTCGAGCACGTGGAAGACGATCACCTCGTGCCGGCGGTGGCGGAAGTGGTGCAACGCCCGGATCACGTCCTCCGGCTCGTCGTACAGGTCGCTGATCAACACGATCAGGCAGCGGCGCTTGAAGCGGTTGGCCATGAGGTGCAGCGTTTCGGACAGATCGGTCTCCTCGCCCGGGGTGATCTCCTCCAGCCGCCGCATCATGTCGTTGAAGTGGCGCGGCGAGCTGCGGGCCGGCATATCGAGCCGGATGCCCTTGTCGAACGTGGTCAGCCCCACCTGGTCCTGCTGGCGCGTCATCAGGTACGCCAGCACGGCCGTCAGGTACGACGCGTACTCGAACTTCGTCAACCCGCCCTCGTGGCTGTAGCCCATCGATCCGCTCACATCCAGCAGGATCTGCACCCGCATGTTCGTCTCTTCCTCGTACTGCTTGATGTAGAGCCGGTCGGTTCGGGCGAGCATCCGATAGTCGAGATGACGCGGATCGTCGCCGGCCGTGTACTCGCGGTGTTCGGCGAACTCGACGCTGAAGCCCTTGTACGGGCTGGAGTGCAGACCGGTGATGAAACCCTCGACCACGCCGCGGGCGACCAGCGACAGGTTCTTCACCCTGGCCAACGCCGAGGGTTCCAGGAATCGATATCCGGTTTGCGGGCTCATCGCAGTTGAAACCTCTTGCGCAGGACCCATTCGGTGCTCAACGCCGCGACGAACGCCAGCCAACACGGCAGAAGCAGCGGCCAGTCGTAGTGCGGGAAGGTGATCGAGACGTGCTTCTTCTGCTGCGTGCGGTCGAACTGCTCGATCAGGTAATCGGCCGTGGAGATATGGACGTACCGCCCGCCGGTCTCCGAGGCGATCCGCCCGAGCGTTTTTTCGTCCAGATCGAGTTTCTCGAACTCCATGTTGGGGCGTCCGACTTCGACCATCATCTCTTCGGTGGCCAGCGTCTTATCGCCCACCTTGGTTTCGACGACGATCAGGTAGCTTCCGGCCGTTTCGGGATGGAACTCGCCGCCATAGTGGCCCGCCGGGCCGGGCACCACGCCGAGCTTGACCTGATCGGGGCGCCCTTCCGGGCCACGGACCTTGGCGACCACGTCCACGCCGGTGGCCCCTTCGCCCTCCTGGTCGCGGACGATGGCCGAGATCCGCACCGCCTCCTCCGGCTCGTAGTAGGCCTTGTCGGTTTCCCCGGCGATGCTGGCGCCCGGCTCGACCGCCTCGGACCGCCCGGAAAGCCAACGGACCATCTGGCCCCAGAACTGCAGGAAGGGCGAGTCCTGTCCCTGGGCCCGGGGACCTTGTTGCCAGTTCCGCGTGGTGTCGCCGCAGAAGACGGCCGTGCGACCGTTGTCCAGCGGCTGGACGGCCAGCACGGGCATGGGGGAGAGGGGCGAGG
>DATLAN010000486.1:0-11419 GCA_035527455.1 Thermoguttaceae bacterium | reverse complement strand
ACGACCGGAATCCCCTTGTTGATCGCCCCGTTCATGCGGGCCGGGTCGTGCGGGATGCAGTGGGGCAGTTTCATCCCCAACGCTTCCTCGGCCTGGCCCACGCCCAATTGGCGCGGTTGCCGGTAACCGTTGACGACCGCCCGGATCCGATCCGGTCCGATGCCGGCGCTGGTCAGATGATCGGTGATTCGCCGCGCGTTGCGCAGCGACGTGTAATCCAGCCGCAGCACCAGCAGGACCACGTCCGACTGGAGCAGGGCCTCGACCTGCACGTCCCCCAGCGCGTTGTCCAGGTCGACGACCACGTAGGGGAACCTTACGCGGGCCATCGTCAGAGTCCGCCGCACGCCCTTGGCGGTGACCCGCTTGACGTCGGCCGGTTCGCCCGGGGCCGCCAACAGGTGGACCCCGGAAGCGTGCCTGGTGAAGAACTGCTCGAACATGCTCTGGTCCACGCGAGCCAGATGGTCGCACAGATCGCAGATCGTGCGCGCCGGCTTCAGGTCGAGCATGGACGCCAAGTCTCCGGCGGCGAGTCTCAGGTCGATCAGCGCGCTCTGTCCGTGATGTTGCGCCAAGACCGTGGCGACGTTGGCGGCCACCGTGCTGGACCCGCTTCCGCCGCTGGGCGCCAGCACGGCGATCACCCGGCCCGCGTCCTGCGACTCGCCGTGCGGCGTTTGCTTGGCCTTCCTCCGCACCAGTGCGGCGGCCAATTCGGTCTCCAGCCGGGCGTCGTCGAGGTATTCGTCCGCTCCTTCGTGCAACGACTCGAGGATCAATCGGGGGTCGTCTGCCGGCCCCACCATCAAGCAGCAGGTTGCCCGAACCGTATGGCGGATCTCCCGCAGAGCCGCCAGGGCCGCCGCCGGATCGGGTCGCAAGACCAACAGCAGCAACTCCGGCGGGAGCCGGCCGGCGTGGTTCGCCGCCGAGTCCAGGGGGACCGTACGGCAGGCCTCGCCGCCGGCTCCGTGGCGAGTGAGGATGGCCGCGATGTTTCGCGCCATCGGCTCGTCGTCGCTGGCAATGAGAATCCGCATGTTATGCCGCCTCTGATTAGTGCAGTGTGGGGCACGTTTCCAACGTGCCTTTTCGGCTATGGCACGTTGGAAACGTGCCCCACGTTAGGAAATCTGCCCCACGAGGAAGTCACTGGCCCGACGAAGAGATCAACACCTGGCCTCGGTGGTCGCCGCGCAAGGTGAGGATCCGGAAGACCTCCGGGGCCCTTTCTTCGGCGAAGTTCGTGAGGCTTGGCTGCGGCGACGACGTTTCGGCCGCCGCGGCGACCGGTTTCTCCTGGCGGAACCGGATCTGGGAGAGCGTGGCCGGGACCGTGGCGGCTTCCTCGGCGTCTTCCGGATTGCGCAGCGAGAGCGTCAGTTGGCCCATGTGTTGGCCCAGGTCCAGCAGACTCGCCTGTTTGGGCGTCACCAACAAGGTGAGCGACCGCAAACCGGTGAGATCGACCTTGTTGTCGGCCGGCGCCTCCAACTGTTGATCGACCGCGAGGATCTCGACGGCCTGAAGCAGCGTCGTGGTGCTGCCGCCTCCCGTGTCGTCGTTGGTTCGCCCTTTCAAGGTCAGCAGGATGTCCACCCGATTGCCGGGCAGGATGAATCCGGCCACGTTGGCGGCGACCTGCGACGCCTGGATCGTGTAGGCCCTCATCCCCCGGGGAATCAGCGCGGCCAGGCCGCGCCCGGCGTCGATGGCCGCCAGCTTTCCGTCCAGGACGGGCTCGCCGGCCATGATCGGGGCCATGGCCGCCCGCTCCAGGGCGTCCTCCAGGTTCGTCAGCGCCCCTTCGGGCAACATGCTCTTGGGCCATGGAGCGATCTCGATATCACCGGGGGTGATCATTCGGCCGCGGGGGATTTGCACGGCCGCTCTGACGACCGGCGCCGTTTCGATCCGTGCGTCGATCACCGAGGACGTGCGAAGCTGGCTCATCCCCCACGCCGCCGAAAGACCGCAGACGACGGCCAACGCGACGACGATAATGGTCTTGGTGTTCACGGTGTTTCTCCTGGGTTCGGTGTTGGTGGCTGGGGTCGAAACACGAGGAACGAGTGCTGAGCCCCCAGAAAGCCGGGTCTGGGGGCTCGGTGCTCGTCCCTCGCACCTCGACCCCAGCCACCCACGAATTCGAATGACATGAGGTACTATGAGTTTTTGCGAATCATCCCGCTTAGGGAACCTGCTTCCACACCGCGACGACGATGGCTCCCAGCGCCACCATGGCGGCGAAGGGCACGAGCCGCTTTCGGCGATCCTTGCGGTGGACGATCGATTCCACGCGCTCGTCCGCGCCGAGGTGTTTCCCGATCGTCTGGAGCTGCATCAGGGTGATTTGGATGGTGGTGAAGGCCTGGCTGAGGTTGCCGCGCCGCAGCAGGACGATGATGGAATACAATGCCGTTCCCGCCGCGGCGACGGCGAAGACGTAGATGCTCGTGCTCACGCCCAGCCATGCCCCGACGCCCGCCATGAGTTTCACGTCTCCGGCCCCGATGGCCCCCAGGACGTACAGTCCGAAGAGGACGCCGAAGCCGAACAGCGCGCCCAGCAGGCTCAGTTGCAGTCCGGCCAGCCCGCCGGCTATCGTGTGATACGCGACGCCGGTCACTGCCAGCGGAAGGGTCAGTCGATTGGGGACCTTGAAGGTGCGCACGTCGCTCAGTCCGGCGATGGCGGCGACGACCACCACGATGGCGACCGCGATCGATGATTCGAGATCCATCGGGTTGTCCCTTTTCGTCTGGCGCTTCCGCTGATGGTGAAGATCGACCGTCGGGCAACGGCCGTGCTCGTCGCACCGTCGGGGGTTCCTCGCCACGCCGCCCCAGCGGCGGCGTGGCGGAGGAACCGTGCCCGAAACGGTGACGACGTTTCCGCCCGCTTACGGCAGGGCGTCGTTCACCGTGGTGAAAGCCGTGTTCACCTTTCCGCCAAGTGTCGACACGGTGACCACGATCACCGCGGCGATCAAGGCCACGAGCAACCCGTACTCCACGGCGGTGGCGCCTTCTTCGCCCCGCCAGAAGCTCTTCAGAAGCTTCGTCATCGTACACCTCCTTAAGAAAGAACGTGAAAAGAGAAGGGAAATGGAAGTTGTCGACTCTCTGTCTGCCCCAAGACATAAGCAGGTAGCGTGCCAAGGCCGCCGGAAACCGGCGTAGGATCCGGCAATTCGCGGAACGCCGCGCCGAACTCGGTTGCCGTTGGCGACTTAGGCGCCGAGCGTACGCGATGGGCCGAGCAGCGACGCGTGCGGTCCGACGCGCGTCTGCGGCGATCGCCCGGCAAAGCGCCAAGGGGGTGTTTACACTCGACTGTAAGCTGTGACATCAGGCCAGCCCGTACTTGTGAAGTTTCTTGTAGAGCGTCACCCGACTGACGCCCAGTTCGGCCGCCGCCCGGCTGCGATTGTGGTCGTTGCGGCGAAGTGCCTCGATCAGTCGCCCCCGCTCGGCGTCCTTTCGGGCCTTGGCCAGGCCGTTGCCGTTTTGGGTGCCTGCCGTAGGAAACAGGTGACCGGCCGGAACGCGGCGGCGGACTCGCTCGGGCAGGTCCTTGAAATCGATCGTCTGCTCCGGGCACAACGCCACGCTCTGCTCCACCACGTTGCGAAGGTCCCGCACGTTGCCCGGCCAGTCGTAGGTCTCCAGCACCACCAGAGCGGCGTCCGAAAACTCGCAGGCGGGCCGCCCGTCGCGCTGGCAGAAATCGCCCAGGAACTTCTCGGCCAACGGGCGGATCATCTGCGGCCGCTCGCGCAGCGGGGGAATGGAAAACTCCACGACGTTGAGCCGATAATAAAGGTCCGCCCGAAACCTCCCCGCGGCGACCTCCTCTTCCAGAGGCCGGTTGCTGGCCACGATCAGACGGGCACGAAGCGTATGCGAGACGTTCGATCCGACGGGCTCGAAGAGCCGCTCTTCGAACGACCGCAGGAGCTTGGACTGGGCCTCCAGCGGCACGCAGTCGATTTCGTCCAGCAGCAGCGTGCCGTCTTCGACCTGGGCCAGCTTCCCCACCCGCTTCTGCTCCGCGTGCGTAAAGGCACCCCGAACGTGCCCGAACATCTCGCTCTCCAGCAGCGTGGTGGGGATCGCCCCGCAGGGGACGGCCACGAACGGCCTGGAGCGTCGCGGCGAGAGTTCGTGGATCACTCGGGCGAGATGGGTTTTTCCGGTGCCCGTCTCGCCGGTGATCAGGATCGTCGTTTCCAGCGGTGCCACGCGCCGGACCTGTTCCGTCAGTTCGGCCATCGCGGAGCTGCCGAGCACGTACCGGTCGAGCACGCCTCGATTGTCGTGCGTTTGATCGTTCGGATCGGCGGCCCGTGTTTTCTTCTGAAACCTGGCGCGTACCGTGAGAACGTCGACCAGCAGAGCCAGCCGGGCGGTGTCGAAAGGTTTCGACATGCAGTCGACCGCCCCCAGGGGCAACAGCCGCCGCCCGAGTTCGATGTCCCCTTGCTCGGCGAGCACGATCGTGGGGATCGCCGAGTGCGATTTCGCAATGCCTTCGAGCAGGCGGACGACGCCCGGCTCTTCGCGCGGGCCGGCGAGGTGGGCCAGGATCAGCCCCACGTCGTTTCGCCCCAGGTGCGCGAGCGCCGCATCGATCCCGTCGACTTCTTCCAGCCGGCACTGTTTGATCGAAGCGACGACGTCCCGCACGGTGTGCGTGACGGTTCGATCGGCACCAACCAACAGGATCTTCGTAACCGACATGTCGCTGCCCCTGACCTACGATTCGCTTTGACTTGAGGCAAACGGTGCGCCGGAGGCTGCGAATGCCGTAACCTGTTGGTCGATCTGCCGTAACGCAAACCCGCCGGCAGCCGACTTGGTGAGCGTCCGCAACTCTTGCAAGTCTTACCGTGGCGAAAAGGTCCGGCTGGCGGCCCGCCGAATCGAGGCAATCGGAAAAGCTTCCCCGCGCGTTGCGGTTTGCGCGATGCGTTTCAACCGAACCCGGTTCTATCGGATGCGAGGCAAAATACCGTAATGCACCACAATCGACTGTGGCGCCCCCACGCCGCCGTCCGAGTGTACTGAGGGAGACACCCGTATGGACACGGTTTCTTGGGGCACACATGCATTACAATAACAGTCTTGAAAAGGGTGTAAGAAACGCGAGCCGGCATTGGCTCGCAGTCTTGATATTCTGGTTAGCCGTCGGCCAACACGTCACACCCAGCTTCTCGCAGACCGAGTATCCCGGCGACGCCTGTCGCTTGCCGCCGACCCTGCCGGTCGTCCCGTTGCGAGACCCCCGACCGGCCGAAGGCCCCGATGCCCAGGGGCAGTGGCGGACGGTGCGAGAGGGCCAGGAGAACTCACCGGTTGCCTCTTTCGTCGACGCGCTGAAGGGCAATGACGCCGTGCTGGAAGTCGTGGTCGGCCAGGGACGGCTGATGACGATGAAGAGCGACATCGCCAGCCGCGACGGTACGGCCGTCATCGCCGTGGGCGACCCGACCGTGGTCGGTTTCGAGGTCTTGCCCAATCCCCGCGTGCTCCGCCTGGTCGGCCAGCGCGCCGGGGTCACCGACATGTCGATCATCACCTCCGACGGTCAGACCTACAGCTTCGAGGTCCACGTCGTCTACGACCTCGCGCTGCTTCGTGCGCGACTGATGCAGGTCTTTCCCGACGCCTATCTCAAGCTCGGTCAGATTCGCGAGCACGTGGTGGTCGAGGGACAGGCCCGAAGTCCCGCTCAGGTGAGCCATATTCTGCAAACGATCGCGGCGTATCTGGAGTCCGTGCAGGTTCCGCACACGACGGGCGGTGCGGGACCCTCGGACGGCGCCGGAGCGGACACCAGTTCCCCGCGACGCGAGCGTTCACCCTCCCGATCCCAGGGGTCCGCACAAGAGGGCTCGTCCGGCGACGACCCGAACGACCCCAACGCCGAAGGGCCGCAGGACGGGGCCCGACTCGTCGGCCGTCAAGGGACCGACGCGAGCACCGGCGCCGCGTACGTCGCCCCGAAGATCATCAACCTGATCCGCGTGCCCGGCGTTCACCAGGTGCTGCTGCAAGTGAAGATCGCCGAACTCGACCGGACCGGCTTGCGGGAGATCGGGGCCGACATTTTGGGAGTCGATCCCAGCACCGGCAACATCTTCGGCACGCAGATCGGCGGCGCCACGATCAACGCGCTGGGAACGCTCGGGCTGGGCGGACTGGTCGGTCTGGCCTCCGCCGAAACCGGCTCCAGCACCACCGCCTTCGGGATCTTCCCCAGCGGCGACTGGCAGATTCTGCTGCGGGCGCTGCGGCAGAACTCGTTGCTGAAGATCCTCGCCGAACCGAACCTCATGGCCATGAGCGGCCACGAAGCCAGTTTCCTCGCCGGCGGTCAATTCCCCGTGCCCGTGCCGCAATCCGGCGGGGGAATCTCGAACAACGTGACCATCGAATTCAAGGACTTCGGCGTCCAGTTGGATTTCACGCCCTACGTGCTCGACGACGGGCGGATCCGTCTGAACGTGACGTCCGAGGTGAGCACGATCGATTTCTCCCTGGGCACGACGCTGGTGGTCGGCGGCGACCCGGTGCCGGGCGTGAACACCCGCCGGGCCACCACGACCGTGGAACTCCGGCAAGGACAATCGCTAACCATTGCCGGGTTGCTGCAGGTCGTGATCGACGCCCAGACCAGCCGCATCCCGGGGCTGGGAGACTTGCCCTACCTCGGCCCGCTGTTCAGCAACACGACGCACAGGCGGGTGGAGAAGGAGCTGCTCGTGTTGGTGACGCCCTATCTGGTGGAGCCGATGGATCCGGACCAGGTGCCTTGCCTGCCCGGCGACGAAATCAAAGACCCCAACGATCTGGAATTCTATCTGCTCAATCGGATCGAAGGTCGCACAGGCCGGTATTTCCGATCGACGACGAACTGGGACGATCCGTGCTGCTTCGTGGAACTGATGAAACTCGAGCGGCGTTGCGTTCAAGGTCCGGTCGGGTTTTCCGACTAAGGGCCGTCAAGGAGACTACGAGAATGCCCATCGTGAATTTCATGTTGAGTTTGCTCATTGCGACCATTTGCACGACGGTGACCGTTCAGGCGCCGCAGGCCGCCGATTGGCCGGAGGAGCTTTCCGGCGCGTCGCCCAGCCCGTCCGACCAGCCTTGGACTGTGCAAGAGCCGGAACCGGAGCCGAGTTGCGAAATCAAGGTCCGGGTCGTCGAGCCGAGCGTACCGTCGGTAACGGAAATCGAGCCGCCCGTGACTTGCGAGCCGGCGGCCTCGATGTCGGTCGTCGTCGAACCGGCCGGTTGCGGTATGCGATCGTACTACGGCGGCAGCCATTTCCGTGCCGTTCGCCCCGTGAAACTCGGCTCGCCCTGTTGGGATCGCGTGAAGGCGTGCCTTCAAGAGAGCCACTGGGGCTATCCCGAAGAGTTCGAAGAGCGGCCCTTTGGGGCTTGCGTGTTTGCCCACGTGAAAACGCAGGTCGTCAACGGACTGGCGGCCCAGATGGTGCTCTACCGATACGACTTCTGCGACGAGACGCTCGGCGAACCCCAGCGGCTCAATCCTCGCGGCGTGGAACAATTGAACAAGATCGTCGGTCTGATGGCGGCGAACTCGTGTCCGTTGATCATCGAGCCGACTCCCTGCAATCCCGACTTGGATCGTGCCCGACGGGATTTCGTCTTGCAGTTGCTCCAAGCGTCGGCGTGCGACGTGCCGGAGTCGCGGGTGGTGGTCTGCAAGCCGGACGACGGTCTGCGGGGCGAGGAGGCGTTCGAGATCGACCAGAACATGCTTCAGCAGACGAGGACGTCCGCCGGCAGCACGTTCAGCTCGCCTCCGGGAGTCACGACGGGGGCGCTCGGCCTGCCCAGCGGGACGGCCGGATTCAGCAACGCGCCGCCGGGTTGGTGAGCCGTCGCCGGCAAATCCGTATAAAGAGATGACTGCAGAGTAGCCATCTCGCTCCGCGAGATGAAGCCGCGTCTCGCGGAGCGAGACGGCTACTCTCATCACGAAGAAGGAGCTTCGTCTTGATCGCAACGGGAAAACCCCACCTTCGCCGCGTGGCCGCCGCCACGGCCGCGCTGGTGTTCCTCTTGGCAGGATGCCAGAAACCGAACAATGTCCTGGGCAATCTATGGCCGCCCTTGGCCAAATCGAAACGTGCCGCACGGCCGCCGCAGGAAGCGGAGCCCTCGATCGAGCTGGATCTGAAGCAGAAGGCCGACGTGGAAATGGCCATGGGACGTTCCCTCGAACGGAAGGGCCAAACCGATCAGGCCGTCAAGGTCTATCTCGACGTCATCCGCAAGGACGGACGTCGAGGCGACGCCTATCACCGCCTGGCCGTCCTGTACGACAAGAAGGGAGAGCCGGAAGAATCCGCACGCTATTACGGCGAGGCGCTGAAGAGAACCACCGACAGTGCCGAATTGTACGCCGACTTCGGCTACAGTTGTTATCTCCGGAAACGCTGGCCCGAGGCAGAGGAAAACCTCCGCAACGCGCTGCGACTCAACGGAGAACTGGCCAAAGCCCGCAACAACCTGGGCCTGCTCCTGGCACGAACCGGTCGGCCGGAAGAGGCCTTGACGGAATTCCGTCGGGCGGGATGCTCCCCGAGCGACGCACACGCCAATCTGGCCTTCGCGATGGTCCTGGAAGAGCGTTGGGACGAAGCCCGGCGAGAATTCGAACTCGCCTTGGACACCGACCCGTCTTCGCAAGCGGCTCAAGAAGGCCTCAGCGCGCTGGGGGCCATGGCCGCCAAAACCGAACGCAATCAGTGGGCCTACTCGCCGCCGCCCGGCGAGGAAGGGACGGTCCAGATCGGATTCGTCACGCCCGGCACCGACGCCCCAACCCCATAAAGCCGCGACCGTTGGTCGCGCCCCACCCACTCTGCAAACAGCCGGGACCGATTGAAACGGACCAGCTTGCTGTTGCGCCGAGGCGCATTTGTTTCGTGTATTGCTGAATTCTTGCGAATTCAGCTACATACTACGTCTTCTCCGACGAACGAACCTGCGACGGGGTCGCCGCCGCCGTGGAACCGGGCGGCCGGCAAAACGCACCGGGGAATAGTTGCCGCCGTCGGGCGAGATCGGCCGCCGCGGCGTAGTCGCTCAGCTCGAACACCTCGACCAGTTCGATCCGCCGGCCGCGATCTTCGCCGTAGGCTGCGATCAGATCCTCGCGAAAGTGCTCCGCCCGGGGCAACATGTGCCGGCGATACCAGCCGCCGAGCCACACGAGCTTCTCGCCCTCGTGCTGCGGCACCGACTCCAAAATGCCTTCCTGGTACGGCAGCCACTCGAAGACCTGCGAGCGCTGGCAGGCCAGCATGGCCACGATCACGTCGAGCCGGTCGGTCACGTCCAGCACCACGTCGGCGGCCATCGCCCGGGGTTTCGTGAACAGATCGGCCACGTAGGCCACCACCGGATCGCGGAACAAGGCCGGCACCTCCGGCAGGTAGTTCGGCACGGTGACCAGATAGGTGGCGTCCTGCACGAGCTGCCCGGCTGCGCGGTGATCGGGATGGTAGTCGTAAGGGCGGTGGGTCAACACCAGGTCGGGCCGGAAGGTGCGGATCTCGCGGACCACGCGGCGTCGGACCTCGACGCTGGGCATCAACTCGCCGTCGGGGATATCCCAGGTCTCGTACGCCGCCCCGATCACGGCCCCGGCCGCCGCCGCTTCTTCGCGGCGGATCTCGGCCAGCGCCTCCGGCGGCCGCCGGTAGTGCCCGGCACGGCCGTCGGTCAGCGAGACCATTTTGACCTCATGTCCCCGCTGCCGATAGATCGAGGCCAAACCGCCGGCGTGATATTCCGCGTCGTCGGGATGCGCCCCGAGGATCAGCAGCCTGAGGGGTTCGTCGGTCATGGGGTGGCCCTTGTTGTCTTGGCAAAGCAGGTGCCGTCCGACGCACTCAACATACGACAACCGAGCTGTCCGGGCAAGTCAGCCATGGCGAGGATTGTTACCATTGCAAACCATGCACCACATTGCTACAATTCTTGGTGAACGTGGTTGGGATTGTTGTCCGGAGGAGTTCGCGTTCTTTTGGGAGTCCGATATGATCGACGTTACGACAAAGAAGCCCCTGTATGTTTCGACGGACGGTGATGCCACGCCGTACATCATGGTTCCCGTTCAACAGATCGACGACATCCGGGCGCTGCTGGATGCAAACAGCATCTCTTACTGGGTGGACGAAGAGGCCATCTCGGTGGATGGAAAGCCGGAGGTCACCGTGATCAATCTCAGGCACGGCGTGAATCCCCGTTCCGTCCAGCAAATCCTCGACCGTGCACCTTAGTTACGGGAACAGGAACGGCTCATGGCGCTGGCGGATGAGATCAAGAAGCTGCGAGATGACAGCCTCGCAGCGCTGGATGAAGCTCACAACTACTACTCCCACACGAAGAGCGCCTGGCGACTGCTGCAGCAATTCCTTCGCCAAGGTCGCAAAGTCACCATTCGCAATCTGGCAACCGGGAGTACCGTCGAAGAGCATGAATTGCCCGCTCTTGCTCAGAAGTACGTCACCGGGTATCTGACGTCGGCAACGTTCCAGCACTTCGTCTCGTTATTCGAAGACTTCGTCTTCGGTTTTCTTCGCGCGTGGCTCATCGAGGATCCCCGTAGCCTCTCCAAGAAACAACTCACATTCGGTACGGTCTTGGAGTCTTCCGACAGAATCGAGATCGTTCGCACCGTGGTGGAAAGGGAGTTGGTCGACTTGGCGTACGATCGAGTGGACGCCTGGTTCAAGTATCTCGAAAAGACCGCCAAGCTCGGTTGCCCGACACAAGGACAAATTGAGCAGCTTGCGGAAATCAAGGCGTCGCGCGACGTGTTGGTCCACAACCGGGGTGCTGCAAACGCCAAATACGTTGAAAAGTCGAAAGGGTTCGCTCGCTTTCGAGAAGGCGAAACGCTGGAAATCCCCGAACAGTACCACCGCGAGTCCTGGCAGTTGATCAGACAGGTTGTCACAGATATTGCCAACGCGGGGATCGGCAAGCTCCCATGATTCTCCATCGCTGAAACTTGCGTAAGCCACGGCGTCTGTGTACAGTGCGAGAAGTGCATCGGGGCATTCCGTACACAGGAGCATTCAACCATGTCCCATCGAGAAGATACACGCCGCAACTTCCTCAAAGACGCCGGACTGGCTGCCGGGGCGTTGCTGGCCGGCGTGGCGGCGAGCCGAGGGGCGGAAGGGGAGCGACCCGCCGTGCACCTGGCGACGAACCAGTATCCCTGGATCTGCTTCTACCGGCGGGAAGGACGAAGCTTCGCGCCGGATGAAGGGCTGAAAGAGATCGCTGCCGCCGGGCTGCACGGCTTCGAGCCGATCGTGACCGCCCCGCAGCAGATCGACCAGCTCGCTCCGCTGCTCGAG
>DATLAN010000485.1:0-2638 GCA_035527455.1 Thermoguttaceae bacterium | reverse complement strand
GCGATCGGATGCCACTGGAGACCGAGCAAGCCTTGGGGGATTTCGCTCGGCGCGTTGACGAACGCTTCGTTGAGGTTCGGGCTACCGGCGATGAGAGACTTGATCATCGTGTTGCCCAGCAGGCGACTCGGCAGGTTTGGCCCGTAGAAACAGTGCTTGAGAACGTAACCCGTTTTCTTTCTCGCAGCCGACTTGATGTTGCGAACGTGCGCGATGATATCCGTGGCCGCCGTCGCCCACGAAGCGTCGATGATCTCGCCTTCCCCGAGGATATCGAGTTGGTCCTTATTTCCGACCGGCACCTGGAAGTCCACCGTGTAGTATGCACCTGTGGAACTTGGTAGCAGGTTGCCCTCGCTGTCAAAGTAAATGGCCCCGTACTTAAAAATCGAGTACACGCACGACACGCGCAAGTTGCGGAACCGCGTGCCGAAGTCGACCAGGTTGCGGGCGATCGTCTCGCGGCCCATGACCTGCCGAACGTTGGATTCCTCGCTCTGGAGCTGCATCAGGACGGTTGGATCGGCCGGCAGACTCTCAAAGGTGTGCAGCAGACTGACCGGCACCTTCTTAACGCCGGTCATCACTCGCTGGCGGGCCGGCGAGCCGTAGGCCACGATGCGGGCCGTCTCCCGCGTGCCGGCGGCCATTGTGTATTCGCCGGTCTTGCCTTCCACGCGATCGGTCACGTTCAAGAATCCCGGCGGCAGCACATCCTCGGGCACGCCCCCGAGCACTTGCTGCACGGAGCCGATGAGATTCTCGAAATACAGGAAGTCCTGAAGGCTTGCGGGCATGATCTGCTTCCTCGAAAGAACGGTTTGGTTGTTGGTCAGTACGGTGCGGACTTCCCGTGTCGCGTGGTTGGTTTACCCTACGTGGTCATCGTCGAAGACGTAACCGGACCCGGCCGCCCGTAGCTTTTCCTTGATCCACGCTCTGAGGCTGGTATCGGACGGATAATTGATGATCTGACCGGCATCGACCACGCCGTTGCCGCTGCCGATGATGAGTCGGCTGCACTCCACGTCCAGGTTCGTGCTCCCGTCGTCGTCAGTGACCTTCAGACCACTATCGACGCCCAGCAGGCCTAGAGGCGTCTCACTGCCGTCCGTGGGCTGGATCAGCGATCCGGCGTAAAAGGCTTCAGAGTAACCGGCGACGTTGGTAAACGTGGTGGTCGACGCCGCCCCCGTTGCGCCCGAGTAGCTCACCAGAGGCAAGGCGTGTTCGCGACCGGCGAACACGCCACCGCTGTACGTGAATATCAGCGACGTGATGTTGCCACCGCCTGTAGCCACGATCATGCTGGTGCCGAACTCGGCATCCAGAATCACGTTGATCGCGGCCAGCGTGGTTGCTAGATCGGTTGTGTAGGTGAACGTTAACCAGTGAATCGCGCCAGTTGTCGGGTGCGTGAAGCCGAAACTCATCGTCCCGGCGGTCCACGCGGCGTTGGGCGTCCAGGTCTGCACGCAGTTGGCCGCCGCCAGACCCGGCGCGGTGATCGTCACGGTCGCGGCGACCGGGAAGCCGCGAGTAGTCTGAACCCCGGTAATTGCCGTCGGGCCGGTCATCGACGTGATGTCGATCTCACACATCGGGTAATCGTGGGCCGTGTAACCTGTGCCGCTGGCAGTCAATACCAGAGCGATCGGACCGGCAGACCACGGGGCAGCCGAGCCCGCGCTGGACGCAACCCAGCCGGCGACAGCGCCGAGAGCGAGCGTGATCGCAGCCTGACACGCAGCCAGTGTCGCGCCGTAGGCGATTGCGGCCGTCCAAACGGAGGTGCCGTCCGGCTTCTGAAGTTTGATCCGGTACGTTCCGGCCGACGCAGCCGCATCGGGCGTGAACGTCTGAACTTCGTTGGCGCCGGACCCCGCGCCAACCGCGCTGTAAGTGAGCGTGCGGGTTTTCACTCGGCCGCCGGAAACGTGCGGGCCGGTGATCTTGAAGGTGCCCGTCGTACCAACGCGGCGAACCAACTCCGTGGCCTCTTCCGTGTGCAGGAACGCAAGCGTCGTTGCCGTGCCGGCAATCGTCGTTCCCAGTGTTCCGATCACACTGGGCGCCCACAATTTGCTCGCCGTGATCCGGCCCATCATCAAGCCGCATTGCAGCCGGTCGACGTAGCTCGCGTTCGACGGGTCGCGGGCATAGGTGCCGTCGATGACAATTCCGCCGGGTAGGTACTGCGGCTGACCGCCGGCCATGATGCGGCGGAAGCCGTATTCGGTGGAACTTCCGACGCCGGGCACTCGATTCATCGCCTTCATGGTTTTCCTCGCTGATTTGCGGTTAAGGTCTGATGTTTTTGCGGTTCCGAGCGGTCCCGGATGCGTTACTTGGGCAGCGGCAACCCGGCGGCCCGGGCGGTCATGGTCGCCAATTCCTTACCGGCCTCGGTGCGGTTTTTCTTGAGGTCTTCGCCCGTGGGAGTCGAGCGGGCCAGGGCGAGCGCTTGTGGGCCGGTCCTCTCACCGGCCGGCACGACGGAGGCGTTCTTGCTCAGCGCGGAGATCAGCCCGTCGATCTGACTGGTGCTCTTCTGCGATAGAGCCAGCGTCAACGGCGCGTCGGCCAAGTGCTGCGAAACCAGGTCGTCACGGACGGCCGGCGTGATCTTGCCGGCGGC
>DATLAN010000484.1:0-2458 GCA_035527455.1 Thermoguttaceae bacterium | reverse complement strand
AGGCGAAGTTGGGCTGCCACCCGGGCTGAAACGTCTCGTTGAATTGCGACATATTGATATATCCGGCCTTCATGGGTCCTCAGGGGCACGATCGACCACTCCATCCAGAACTCCGAGCCATCCTTCCTGTAGTTGATGGTTCGCCCCTCCCAAATCTCCGCTGAGTGAAGAGTTTCTTCAAGGTCAGCGAAGATTCGATGGTCGGTCTTAGGGCCTTGCAATATTCTGGGTGATTTACCGACAACTTCCGCTCTGGACCACCCTGTGATCCTCTCGAACGCGGGATTTACGTAAACGATTAGAGGGCCGGGCGCGTCGAGTTCGGCGGTGGTTATCAATATGCTTTCCGCCGCGGCTTCGATGGCCGCGGCCGCGTCAAACTCGAAACTCGCATCGATCTTCGGCATAACACCTGCCCAAGTTTGTTGTCTGGATTGCTCAGGGCGCGCACCTGCTGAAACACTGTTTTATACTTGCGATCGTGACAAGCCACGTTTGAACCCGACAACCCGCAAGTCGGTGAGCCTGCAACCTCTCTTTGTCAGCTTTGGGTCATAAGCGGCCGTCAGGCTCGTTCTTCGGCACGCCGCTTATTGGAAACAACAGACATTCGGGACAATGCCCTAAGCTCCCCGCACGGCCTATTCGAGGCGGCGGGGAGCTGGGTGCTGTTGCTAAGCAGCGACGCGTTGAATCATCACCGGACCGGCCGACAGACCGTGTTGCACACAGGCGAATGCTGCTGCGAGTAGGCCAGGAGATCGTCCAGTTCCTCGTCCGAGCAATCTGCCTTTACGTCCATCTTGATTCGGATCTGCTCGTAGCCGGGTGATACGGTCTCATCGAGCCCGAGTAACCCGCGAACATCAAGATCGCCTTCCAGTTCGGTGGATAGCTCATGGATCGTGATCCCCCGCGCCGTCGCGTGCGTTATCAACGTCGTTGTCACGCAACCCGCCAAGGCGTGCAGCAGAAACTTCACGGGATTGGCACCCTCGTTGTTGCCAAGGAGGATGGGCGGCTCGCCGTTCGTAAACACAAAATCTGAGTGGCGGGAATCGTCCTCCCGGCCAGCGCCGTAAAAGTCGCGAATGTTGGAGCGGTTGATGCCACCATTGATCCACGTGTTCCTGGCCCGGAACTGGAATCTTGCGAGGCTAGTGTCGGCCTTGATCGCCTCGATCGTGTCGAATGCGTCCTGGATGTCCAGGCCGTTCATTTGGGTTGGTTGGGCCACTGCTTGCTCAGTGTTCATCATCTCTCTCCTTCGTTGCGAGGTCCGCTGGGTGACCCGTTTCGGATCCCTGTGCGGCCTCAAGAGCAAAAGATAGAGATGGACATTCCGGGCCATCAGATCGATTTTTGTCGAAAAGGATCGATTTGTGCCAAAAAGGCAGGCTGAGCGATGGAGCATCAGGACGCGGCAGCCCTGGAAGCCTTGATTGTCGCGGTGCCGGAGACAGCCGGATCGGCGCTTTACGGCATGGTCGACGTGCTTTCTTCGACCGGCAACCTTTGGCAGCAGCTTGTCGGCACCGAGCCTCAACAGCACCTGATCAGACCGAAAATCGCGTCCCTGTCGCTCACACCGTTCACATGCGGCAATGGAATCCCGGTCAAACCGGATGTTGGGATCGATGAAGATCCCGACGCCGGCATTGTCATCTTGCCGGAACTATGGCTCGCGCCCGACGATGACATGAAAGGCCGCTATCGGGATTTGCTGGAATGGATACGCCGGCGCTACCGCGAGGGAAGTACAATCTACTCTGCGTGTTCGGGCTCCGTGGTGCTGGCGGCGACCGGACTGCTAAACGGTCGCGAAGCTACATCGCATTGGGGATATCAAGATCTCTTCAGGACAAGCTACCCGGAAGTGCGTTTCCGGCCTGAACCGAATCTTGCTTTTGCCGATCCGGCGGGCCGCATCGTCACGGCGGGTGGAACGACGTCCTGGCATGATCTCGCGATTCACATCATCTCGCGGCACTGCAGCCCTGGAGAGGCGTTACGGATTGCCAAAGCGTACCTGCTTAAATGGCATAGCGAAGGCCAGCTTCCTTACGCCACTCTTGTGCGTCGTCAGCCTCACGCCGACTCGGTGGTGCGACAGTGCGAGGAATGGCTGGAGAAAAACTATCGCGAGCCCGGTGCCGTCGCAGGCGTTGTCAACGCATCAGGGACACCCGAACGGAGCCTGAAGCGGCGTTTCAAGATGGCCACGGGCACGACACTCATCGACTACACCCAGAACCTCCGTGTCGAGGAGGCAAAACGTCTTCTCGAAGCAGAGCAAATGTCGGTACAAGATATCTCTGGCGAAGTGGGCTACGAGAACCTCGCCTTCTTCCGCAGGCTGTTCAAGCGTTGCACCGGCCTCACCCCTGGACAATACCGCAGGATGTTCCGCCCGTTCTCAAATGCAGCCGACGTACCTATTCGAGCCGTACAATAGTTG
>DATLAN010000483.1:0-14268 GCA_035527455.1 Thermoguttaceae bacterium | reverse complement strand
CCGCGGAATCCGCGGCATCCGGCGACCATGTTCACCATGCCTCGCGGCTTCGCGTACCTGGCGGCCACGCTGAATCTCTCGAAAGAACCCTTGACGGTCGAGGCCAAGCAACCGCTGGAGCTGAACTACGGCGTGGCCTTGTGGGACGGCGAGATCGAGGTGGCGGAGGTCGAAGAACTGTATCGGCGTTGGGTGGGCGGGGAGTGATGGAATTCATGCGGTTGGCGCAAGGTGATCGCATTCACGCGGTTGGTGTCGAGTGACTGCATTCATGCGGTTGGCATGGAGTGACCGTATTTGCGCGGTTGGCATGGAGTGACCGTATTTGCGCGGTTGGTGCGTAAGGGAGACCCCGCCGAACGCAGTCGGCGGGCGTTTGTCCGTGCCAAACGACAACCAACGCCACTCACCACTCTCCACTGCCCACTCTCCACTGCCCACTGCCCACTACCCACTACCCACTACCCACTACCCACTACCCACTGCCAAGAAACGACCATCGCCGGCCAGGGGGGAGAGCCGGCGATGGTCCCGGGAGGGTGTTGCTACGAAAAGGGGGGAGGTGCGATGAGGAGTTCGGTTAAGGGGACAAAATGCCGAGCCTTTCTTCTTCCTCTTCCTGAATAATGATGCGTGGCGTGACCATCATCATCAGGCTTTGGGTCTCCCGACCGATGCCGACGTTCTTGAACAGCCGGTTGAGGTAGGGGATCTTGTTGAGGATCGGCACGCCGAATTCGTTTCGGCCTTCACTGAGCCGCTTGATTCCGCCCAAGAGCACGGTGCCGCCGTCGGGCACGCTCACCGTGGTGGTCACCGTCACGAACGAGAAGGTCGGCAACTGGACCGTCGTCCCGTCGGTGATCGTGGTGGAGTCGTTCGAACCGCTGACGTTGTCCCGGCGATCGCTGTCGGGATCGTTCGGGTCGACGAAGATGCCGGAGTCGGCCGAAGTGTTCGTGGTGGTCGTCCGCGAGCCGGTGAACTGGAAGGTCTGCACGTCGGTGATCTTGCTGAAGAAGGGCACCACGGTCAGGCGGACGAATCGCCGGTCGTTGGAGACCACGGCCTGCACGGTCATGAACGTCCCTTCGGAAAGGACGACGATCACCGGTTGCTGGGCCGCCGCGAAGTCGCCGACCACGGGGATCACGCTGATCACGAACGGGCTCTGCGAGGTATCGGAGACGTACGCCTGCTGGCCGTTGAACAGGGTGACCTTCGGCGCCTGCAACACGTTGCTGCGGCGGTCGCCCTGGGCGGCGTTGACGAAGAAGAACGCCTCGATGTCGCTGAGGATGGCGAAGCCGAGCTGCGCGCCCGCCGCGGCGTCGAACCCGCCGAACTGCGGCACGGCCAGGCCGAAACTGTTCTGCGTGAAGGGGATGTCCAGGTCGGCGGAGAAGACTCCCGGGGCCGACATGCCGACGGTCACGCTGCGGTCGTAGTCCACGTCGAGCGTATTTCGGGCGGGTTCGGCGCCGGTCGCGGGGTCGCCGTCACCGATTTGGCGGCCGAAGACCTGGAAGGGCCGGTCGATGTCGTCGTCGATGTCGAAGTCGAAATCGACGCCGATCCGCTCGAAGAAGTTGTCGTTGAGCGTGATGAAGCGGACCTCGATCGTCACCTGGAGGTCCTGCAACCGCCGCAACTGCTCCAGCAGATCGACGATCTCTTCGTGGACGTCCTGGGTGTTGCTGACCACGATGCTGAGGTTCGTTTCGAACGGCGCGATCGAACCCGACCCGCCGACGGCGTCCCACGTGGTGGGTTGGATCGTCGAAGTGATCAGTTCGATCAGGCTGTCGAAGTCGGCGTTGGCTCCGCCGCCGAGACCGCCGGGACCGAACCCGGCCATCGGGGCGCCGACGCCGCTTCTGGGACTCGATCCGGACAACTGGGCCAACACGGCGGGGTTGATCATGCCGCCGTTCTCGCCGGCGCCGTTGTTGGCCAACACGGCCATCGGCGCGGCCGCCGAGCTGCCGTACGGACCGCCGACCCCGAATCCCACGTCGGACATCGCACGGTGGTATTGGCTGTCCAGACCCATGCGGCCGGGAACGAAGTTGGGAATCGGAATGACCAGGTCCGCCACGGGATAGGTGACGGTAATCACCTCGCCCTCGCGGCGTTGTTCGCTGGTGATCTTCAGCACCTCGTCCTTGATCACGTAGCTCAGCCGCAGCGGCTCGAGGATCAGGTTCAAGGCGCTCTTGAGCATGATCTCCTGGCGCAATTGGATGGTCACGGGCGTGTCGCTGGTGATCCCCTCTTGGGCCAGCCCCTGCGGATCGAGATACAAGTTGACGTCGGCCAACTGGGCCAGGTAGCCCAGCACGCTGCTCAGCGGCTCGTTCTGGAAGTCCAACGAGACGGGTGTTCTCAGCCGCTGCTCGATCTGGATGTCCTGTTCGGTCCGCTGCCCGCGACGCTGTTCCAGCAGCCGGGCGCTGCGTTCGGTGATCTGTTGCCACTCGGTGAACGGGGGGAACTCCATCGTTCTGGACGTATCGAAGGGGATGGAGGCGACGTCCACGTCGTGAAGCGTCGCGATGAATCCGTCCTCTTTCGCCGCCCGGACCGCCTCGTTGGCGTTGTGGCGGCGGACGAGCTTCGAGAACCAGAGCAGTTGCGTGGCGACCGGGTTCTCGGGATCGAGTTCCGAGGCCCGCTTGGCCACGACCTCGGCTTCGTGGAAGCGTCCCTCGTCCATCAGTCGCTGGGCTTCGTCCACCATCAGGGCGAACTTCTCCTGGATTTCCAGCTTCACCTGGCGCTGGCGATCGATGTCCTCGTAGATCCGGCGGTTCTTTTCCTCCAGTTCGATGCGGGGACGGTTCTCGTCGATGAAGCGCCTGACGTCGACCAGTTCCTGATCGACCCGCCGCAGCAACCGATCGCGGCTGTCGGGATCGAGACCGGCCGCCTCGATTCTCTGACGCGAGTTTTCCAGCAGGGCCAGCGCCCCCGGCGCATCGACTTGCTGCATTTCCCGGGCCTGTTTGGCCAACAAAGCGATTTCCGTCGACAGTTGCAGCCCCAACGCGCGTTGACCGGACACCGTCTCATCGACGATCGATCCGGGCGGTACGCCGGGCTGGCCTTCGGGGAGACGTGGAGTGAGTAACTGCAAGTATCCTTGCAGGCTCTGAGCGGTGACGGGATCCAGTTGATCCATCATCGGGGCCGCCTGGCGGAAGAATTGCAGGGCGGTCTCTCCGTCCCGGGCCTCCAAGGCCGCTCGGCCTCGCTGATAGAGCGAATAGGGATCGTCCGGTGCCGGACGCGAATCGGCCGGCGTGGGCATCATGCCCGGCGGCGGAGGAGCGTTTTGGTCCAGGTAGTTTGGATTCGGGGGGGCCGGCGAAGGTTGTTGCGCCGCGGCCAGCACGTTCCGCGTGGGATCGCTCGAGGGATGGTACAGGGCGTGCGACGCGGTCCCGTCGGTCGGGCCGGCGCCCGTGGCCCGAGTGACGAACTGTCCCCCGGCCGGAATCACGTTGCCGGGCGACGACTGGGGCGACCAGCCGTTGGCTTGCTGCCGGACGGTGGCGATTCGTTCGAGCAGTTCCGACGGTTGGGTTTCGTAGGGGCCGTAGGTGAGACGTTGGCGCGCGGCGAGGTCGGCCAGGTATTCGGCCTTGTCGCAGTCGCCGGTGCGAAGCAACGCGTCGGCCTGCTTCATCAACATCCGCGCGTATGCGCGGCGAAAGGCTTCCGTGTTTTGCGGTTGGTTCATCACGTCCTGAAACTCGCGGATCGCCGCGTCGACCTTGTCCGGCGTGTCGCCGAGCGCGTCATAGGCCGCGCCGGACGCCCGGACTTGCCGGACCAGGTCGGTGGCGTAGCGGACGTCCTGATCCGCCAAGGCCCGCCGCGCCCGCAGAAGCAAGTCGCCGCCGCTTTGATCGCTGGCCATGCTGATTCCGGCCGAAGCGCCGGGGGCGGTGGGGAAGTCGCGGTAGAGGACGCGCCCGGAGGGCAACCCGGCGGCCGGCAGAGTTCGTCCCGACGGCACCGGGGTCAGCGCGGCCGGCAAGCGATCGCTTGTTGTGCCCGATGGCGACGTGATGACCGAGTTGCTCAGGGCAGACTCCGAAGGCCAGGCGACGTTGGAGCCTGCCGGGGCGACGAAGCTCGGACGCGGCAGGGGAGTGACTTCACGCGGATTGAGCAAACCGGCTGAGGCCATCGGGTCGGCTATGCCGCCGGCTTGGCGGTAAGCGGCCGCCAGCGTGGACGGGGCCGTCGTGGCGGCGAAGGGATCGGGTGGCGACGCTTCCTTCTTCGGCGAGAAGGGAAACAACTGGCTGGGCAATAGCGAGGACTTCTGGGTCGCGCCGCGTTTGCGATCGAGTTCCTTGCGGAGCCTCTCCGGGGTGTCGCCGAAAAAGACCATGCGGTAATCGACGTTCAGCGCCTCGGCCTGCGAGATCAGCGATTCGGCCCCGGCAAGGTCGTCTTGCTTGATCAATTGGCGGGCACGCTGGAGCAGATCGTTGGATTGGCGCTTGGCGTCGGGCGAAGTTCCCGCCTGGGCCACGGGCGCCGTGCAGAGAGCCACATGGACCGCGACGGAAGACGGTCCGCCGATGGAAATATTCGCCGAAAGCCCCAATACGACTCCGACCCAGGGGGCCACTATTCTGGCAGTCGTTTTCAACAGGATTCTCCTTTCGAGACTCGTAAAACTCCCTCAAGGTGAACCACTGGGAAACCTCGGGACATGCCTCGACGTACGCAAATCGACCCCGAACGGGGCCCGCGCTCCCGTGACGTTCCTGTGGTCACACCGTGTCGGCAGACAGACCATCTGCGACACACCCAAATGACAAGCTGTTGGACTTGATTCTTGGAAATTCGGTAGAAGGGAGCGGTTAAATACCGGGAGGGCCGATTTGGGTCAAGGGCACTTCCGCAAGATTTCCGTTTTGCGGGAAGAATCTCTTGCTGAAATCGCTTCAGATTCTACGAGCAGATGATCCCTGGCCCGGACAGCGTGGGGTAGCCCGGTAGTGGCCACCAAAGTCCGTGACGGTCGCAAGAAACGAAAAATGCCCGGTATTTCACGGGCATTGTGGGTTCGTTCAGCCCCATCTCCCCCTAGGGGAGGGGTATGGGTATAGAAAAGACACGCAAGCACAGGCCCTCACCCTAGCCCTCTCCCAGAGGGAGAGGGAACCCACATGCAAAACGTCCAGCTCCTCACGGGGCAGGTCTGATGCCACCGAGGATGTGCAGATCGCCGCCGCCCTCGGCTGGAGGAGGAGGAATCGGAAGAATGCCTCCCGGGCCGGCTTTCGGCGTGGTTGGCGTGCTGCTCTCGATGCCTTTGACGCGCCTAACCAAGGCCAAGTCCTGCATTTCGTCCTGGACGGTCAAGTTTCCATCCGCGTCCATCACCAGAATCTGCCCCGGCGTGCTCTGGTTGCCTCGGCCGGGCAGCACCTCGCCGCCGCGGACGTCCAGAACGACGGCCTCGGTCATGTAGTCGAGCTTGATCTGTTCGAGTTCGTCGGTCTTCTTGGTAGTCGGCTCCCTGTCATCTCTCCTGCCGGTGTCGGGGAAGACCTGCTCCGGGATATTGGCCACGTCGCCGCGTTCGACGCCGAATTCCTTGTACGCTTCGATCCCCTCCTGGTTGACCCACTTGAGCACCATCATGCGGCCGGAGGGCGCCCCGCCGGCTTTGAGCGGCTGGGCCACGGAAAGGGCCAGCAGTTGCGTGTCGTGCGGAACCGAGATCACGCCGGTCTCGACGGACCACGGCGTGACGATCAGTTCGCACGTATCCAGTGCCACTTCACCCGGTTTCGTGGTCGACTCGGGAACCAGGCACGCCAGGTCGGCCTCGTCGTCGAGGTATTTCGGTTCCACCTTGAAATTCGGATTCTTCAGGATCAGGCGAACGCGGTAGCGATATCGCTTGCCCGGTTGCACGGTGAAGTCGAAGAAGCGGAAGAGCTTCTCTTGGGGAGCGGCTTCTTCTTCCCCGGCGGCCGGGTCCGCTTCAGGAGTCCCGCCCTCGAAGGCTCCGTGGCCCTCGAGGCCGACGCCCATCGGTTCGGTTCCGCCGTCGGTTTCCCCCTCGAGTCCACCTTCGGGCGTTTCGGTCAGCAGGGCGATTCTCGGATGGCCGATGGACGGGAAGTCCCACGCTTGATCCACCAGGTGCAATAGGGGGGAGGTCAGGACGTCGTCGAGAAACTCCGCCGGGAAGACCTCGCCGGGGCCCCCCTTGGCGCCGCCCGGCGCGCCCCTTGGTGCGACGACCAGGTCCCGGTAGGCCTTGGACCACTCGACCAGCGACGCGTTGCCGTTGGCGGTGGGAAGGGCTCGGATCCACTGCAGTTGGTCGGCCGGCAGACTCGGATCGGCGACTTCCGCCCGTTCGACCTCGTAGGTAACGTACGAAGCGACGTCGGTTGCGGGGTTGTATTCCTTGCGCGTGCTGTAGTAGCTGGAGAAGGCGGCCATTTGGGCTTCGGTCGGCACCATGCCGGTGATCACGGCCCAACGCAGTCCCCATCGAACGTCCTTGTGGGAGATTCTGACGTTTTTCTCCTTCCGCATCACCGGGCCGTGGCCGGCGGTGCCGCGGAGTTCGGCCACCGGCATCAGCTCGGGAATTGCCCGAACGCCACGCGTGTCGCGGCCGACGGGCACCCATGGTTTCCGGTGCGCATAGGCACTTTCGTCGACGGGAATATCGACGATGCGGTCGACGATCTCGGCGTAGTCGAACGCCTCGACCTTGGGGTCTTTGGGGGTTTCGTTTTCCCAGTGTCTTCTGGCGTTCGCGGCATTCTGGCTCAGCTCGTCCTCCGTCTGCTTGATCGGTTCCCGGCTTTGGGCCTTCAAGACCATGAACACGAAGCCGATGACGACGACACCGAAGACGATCTTTTCCACGTGTTCAAGGAAGAACGTCTGAATCGCCTCCTTGTCGACGTTGAGTTTGATTTTCTTCATGGTATGGCTCCTAAATACCTGCGCCTCGGCCGAGGGGGTCCGGGGAAGCGGACGGCCCGGCGAGGCGCCTTGAACGGCTATTCGCTTACGGTCGGCGGTTGCCCTGGTGTCGGCCCGGTGGGCGGAGGTCCACTCGGCGCCGGTGGTGTCACGGTTGGCGGCGTCGTCGGGGGCGTCGTCGGGGGCGTATCGTCCGGCGGCGTGGGCTCGGTCGGTTCTTCCGCGGTGGCGACCGTCTCCAGATCCTTCAAAGTGGGCGGGTTGTAGATGTAGATCACTCCCTCGATCTCAATGGGGATGTCCGAGAGGTTCGTCTCATCGTCGGGGCTGCGGCTTTGCCCGCCACCGCCCATCAATTGGGCCACAGGCGGTCTTCCGGGGCCTGGCAGGCCGCCGTGGGCACCTGGGGGCCGGCTTCCTCGGGCCGGGCCGAGATCGAGCCCCTTTCCCGTGCCCGGCCGAATGCGCAAGCGGCGCACGTCGACCGGCATGCTCGAATTGGCGCACTCGGCCAAGAGTTTGCTGACCTTGCTCTGGTCGATCAGGAGTTTCATGCGGATGGGCATGACGTTGAACTGGGGGAAGCGGTTCTCGGCGCCCGCCTCCAACGGTTGGCCCTTGTCGTCCACGTAGCGGACTCCCAGCAGATCGGCATCCTCCAGGTTTTCAGCCTCCCCCTCCGTTCCCCCTCGGCTAGCGGCGGGTGCGGCGGCAGCCGGCTTCGCGTCCTCTTCTGCTTCTCCGGTCGCGGCACCGAATACGGAGGTCCCCTTCCGGTCGATCGTTTCGGCCACCTGGCGTCCGATCTCCAGGGTATCGATCCTCTTGACCGGACATTCTTCGTGGTCCACCGGTTCTCGGGTGACCTTATTGCCGTCCGGGTCGACCTCGCCGGTCTCGATCATGTTGGTGTTGATAATGATGTTCAGCAGCGCTTCGTAGACCCAAAGGTCTTCCTGTGCCAGCAGGACTTTGGTGGTGGAAGGCAACTCTTCCCACGAGAAACGTTGGACGATCTCGTCGCGGCCTTCCCAATCGACCAGACCCTCCCACTCCACCTCTTTTTTTTCCGAACCGCCGGGGTTGAATGCGCCCGGCGGGAGTCCCGGCATCGGTCGGACGTTTCCGCCGCCTGCGCCGCCGCTGTTGTCTTCTTCCTCGATCTTGCGGCGGACCTTGACCCGTTCGTTGAAGAGCGTGGGAAAGTGGTAGCGGATGAAGGTCTGATACTCGATCAGATGACTCCAGCTGAGCTTGCCCTGGTCGCTGAGCACGGTGCGGATGATCGGGAGTTTCTCTCGCGGCAGGCCGTGGTAGGCAGCGAACTCTTCCGCGGTGGGGCGGCGGCCGCCGAGCTTCTGGACCAGTTGCGGCAGTGAATGGAAAATCAGGTCGCCGATCTCGAACGCGTCCTTGAACCCCCGGGTCAGGGTTTCGGGCAGTTGGTTCGACTTCTTCTGCCTTCGGTAGAGTTCGGACCAGGCCTCGAAGGCGATTTCGGTTTGATCCTCGGTCTCTTTTTGCGTGTTGGCGATCAACTCCTCGTTGGGGGCGTCGGGCCGGCTGGCGATGTTGGCCAGTCCGCGGAAACGGCCTTCGATCACCTTCATTCTCGCGTCCGTTTGGGCACCCGTCTTCGACATGGCAACCATCCCGATTCCCAGCGTCGCTGCGATGACGACTCCCAGAAGGACCCAGAAATGATACTTCTTCAATATTTCCAGGACTTTCTCTTTGTCCATGGTTCCGTTCCCGTGCTGACGGTTGATGTGATGGGGTGATCTAAAGCGTATCCTCGGCGGCTTTTTGGCGTGCTTCCTCTTCTTTTCTTCTCTCTTCCCGTTCGCTGGGCGTGGCCTGCTGCCAGCAGAACTGGACCTCGAAGTCGAAGCGTTTCAGGCCGGTCTCCTTTTCCGTATACACCACTTTCGGTTTGACCAGCACCGGGTAGCCGATCCCCAATTCGTCGGCGCCGACGGGTTCCGTCCCGACGCGTTTGCTGGTCGGGAGTTGGAACTCCCCCATGTAGAGTCTTCCGACGAGGCTGTCGCGCACGAAGTCGGGGCCTTGTTTCCGCCGCGCGTCGGCGAAGTTGTGGTAGTGACGGCCCTCGATCGTGATCACCCAACCCGGTCCGCTGGGGCCTGGCACGGAACCCTCGGCATCCGGGTTCTCCGGGTCCGCGACCGGCGGCTGCCCTTCCAGCGGCTGATAATCCGACCGCACCGACTCGAACCATACCGCCAGGTCCGGCACCTGCTCGCAGTCGAGGCTGGTGATGTGCAGTTCCTCGCGTTCGGGGATGGGCGGTGGGTCGGGGAGGGGAGAGGCATGTGGGAAGGGATCTACTTTTTCGACCACATTGCCGTCTTCGTCGAGATAAGGCGGCAGACACTGATTGATCGCGTGCAGCAGTTCCAGCCACAGGATCCGCCTTTCCACGTTGCCCACCAGCCGCTCGCCCACTTCTTTGACGCCGGCGAATTCCTGCTCGGCCGCTTCTTTCTTCTTGCCCAGGTCTTCCGATTGGGCGATGGTCTGCATGGCCTGGTTTTCGGCGTTTTTCCAGGTTTCCTCGTCGACGCTGCTCAGCGCCCGCGAGTAGAAGGCGAAACTGATCGTGCAGGCCAGCATCAACACGGCGGCCGCGGCCACGGCCCAGGGCTTCTTCCGGCGGATCAGCCGATCGTGGATGATTTCTTTCGGCAGCAGGTTGGTTCGCAGTCCGGCCTTCCCCAGTCCCTGCAATGCCAGTCCGTAGCAGGCACCGAAACAGAGCGCGTTGTCCTTGAAGGCCGGCGCGTTGAGCACCTGGTGGCCGCTGAGACGGCGGAACTCGTCGAGTCGCTGCACCTCGAACCCCAGGCTCTGCGAGAGGTATCGCCGCAATCCCGGCAGCTTCATGGCATTGCCCAACGCCACCACGTGAGAGATCTCGGCCCTGCGCTCGATACTGGTGAAATAGCCGATGGAACGCTGCAGCTCGGTCAACAGGTCGTTGAACACGGGACGCATCGCCTGGAAGATTGCCTTGGGATCCTCGGCCTTGGTGGCGTTGCGCTTGAGGTGTTCGGCCTTGGCAAAGGTGAGTTTCAACTCCTGGGTCAACGCCTTGGTGAAATGGTTGCCGCCCAGGGGGATGTTGCGCTGCCACACCCGGTAGCCGTTGGTCACCACCAGGTCGGTCGCGTCGGTACCGATCGAGAGAACCACGACCGACTCCGGCGGGCTTTCCGGGTCGTACTCCTCGGGCGGCGGAAGATCGGCCAGCCGGTCGAAGAGCATGAAGTTGTAGAGGGTCAGCGGCATCAGTTGCACGAAGTCGACTTCGATCCCGGCCCGTTGAAACGGCTGCAACGCCCGAAACACCGCGTCGCGTTTCATGGCGAACAGACCGATTTCGGTCTCCATCGCGAAACCCTCTTCTTCGCTGCCGCCTCCCATTCTCTGGTAGTCCCAGATGACGTCGTTCAGGTCGAAGGGGATCTGCTGCCGGGCTTCATAGCGGACGATGTCGGGGATTTTCTTGGATTCCACCGGCGGCAGCTTGATGAAGCGGGCCAGGCCGCTTTGGCCCGACACCGAGATCGCCACCTTGTCTCCCTTGAGGTTGTTTCGCGAGAGGAACTCCGTCAGTGCGTCGCCGATCAACTCGGCCGGTTCGGCGCCGGGTTGGCTGAGGATCTTGGGATACTCGATGTAGTCGAAGGCGTCGGCGACGATGCGGTCGTCGCGGTCTTCGTGTGGCAGGCATCGCAACGCCTTCAGCGCACATTGCCCAATATCGATTCCCCAAACCGCGCCGGTCATGGCCATGGTGCAAATCCCCTGTCGGCTTCTGCCCAACCCGTCACAGAACGTGTGTTGTTATCGCAGTTCTCTGTCCGCGGCAGCCCCAAGGCCCGAACTGGCCCGCAAAGAAATGAGCGCAGAGTGACCCGCCTACCTCGTCTTCTCCAAATTATCTTCAACAGGCAGGTTCTGTCAACCAAATGTCGCCGCTGCGGTGACGGACATCGGTGCTCGACTTGTCGCGCCGTAGCGGCTATGGTGAAGGAACGGCCACGGGGGCTGGATCGATATCGATAAGGAGCGGCCCGGGGTTCCCGGGTGGAAAAAAAGCGCTTCATCCGGGATTTGCGTACTGTGGAGGTGGCAGAAGTACGGGTTCCTCTTCTCTGTTCACGAGTTTCCGGGAAGAAACACAGCGTTTTCCGGTACTTCCAAACAGCCAGGAATAGAGAAGAGGAACCCGTACTTCCCAGGGGTAAGACGTCAGGTACGCGAATTTCGGATGAACCAAGAAAACACCGTAAGTCATTGCCTGATATGAAGTTCGATCGACTTGGCGTCCTGCTCCCGTGCCGGAGCTTGGAGGATTTCTCGCTGAAACGCAAAGCCGACGAGGCCGAGCAGGTCCTCTCGGCCTGGTCCGCTTTGTGGCACCCCTCGTTGGTGGCGAGTGCGCAACGAGTGCCGACCTGGTTTCCGGCCACAGAACCGCCTGCGTCACCCGCCGGGTACCTGATGATTCTCCCCCAGTGCGGGGATATCTCGCTCCCCGACGGCTGGGTGCCGAAGGCCGAAGCCGCCGGCGCCCGTGTTCTCGCCGACCTGCCCGACCGCCCGAGGATGGTGGCCGCGGCGCTGGAATTGCTCGAGCCGGCTCCGGGGGACGCCGATCCGGATGACCTCGACTCCGATCTGGTGGCCGATTTTCTGGCCCTGGGGTTCTGCTATTTCCAGGTCGAGTTGCTCACGCGTCAACTCCGCTACATGAGCAATCTCGACGAGGAGTCGTTCAAGTCGGCCCTGCTCTCGGCGGCCGAGAAGGCGATCGCAGGCGACGGCCAGGCCGCCCGCGAAAAGATTCAACTGGCCTTCGATCTGCTTCACGAGGGCCGCGAGTATTTCTACCCGGTCGAAGCCCACCTGCTCGATTTGACGCTCGTGGCACCCAGCACGCTGGGTGAGAATCTTCGGGCCGAACTCGCCGATGCGCTGCCCGGCAATCTGCTCATCTCCGGCGAAACGATCGCCCAGATGGCCCAACGGGAGCCGGAGACGCTGGCGGCACTGGTCGAAGCCATTGAAAAGGGCAAAGCGGCGATCATCGGGGGAGAATTCACCGAGGCAGAGCTGCCGTTGCTGGGGCCTGAGACCATTCGCCGCGGGATACTGAAGGGGCTGGGGGCGGCTCAAGAGCACCTGGGCGTACGGCCGCTCGTCTTCGGACGCCGCCGGTTCGGACTCTCGCCCGTGCTGCCGCAGATCCTCAAACGGCTCGGATTCACCGCCGCGGTACACGGCACGCTCGACGACGGCCGGTTCCCCACGGGCAATCAGAGCCGCCTGCAGTGGGAAGGCCTCGACGGGACGACGATCGAGGCGCTGGCCCGAGTACCGCTCGACGTTTCCCGGGCCGACGCCTTCCTTCGCCTGCCCCAGCGCCTGGGCGACGCGATGGATCTGGACCACGTGGCCAGCGTGGTGTTGGCCCATTGGCCCGGCCACTGCTGCCGTTGGTACGAGGATCTGAGGCGGATCGCCGCCTATTCTCCGGTGCTGGGAACCTTCCGGACGATCGACGACTACTTCCGGGAAACGGCGTTCTCCGGGCAGCAGAAGAAGTACTCGGCCGATCAGTACCGCGCCCCGTATCTCAAGCAAGCGGTCACCGACGGTCGCAGCGATCCGATCTCTCGTTGGGTCCGGTACTTTCGCCGCCTGGCCGTAGCCGAGGCCCTGGAAACGCTCGATGCGCTAAGCGTTTTGGTCGCCGGCCGCTCATCGGCAAGCGTCCGTGACGGGGACGACTCATCCACCGCGAAGATGCTCGAAGAAGTCGATCGCTCCGTTATTGTCGACACCGATAGCAGCCGCGAGTTGCCCGACGACCTGGACCGGCGTCTGCAAGCCGGGTTAGACGATGCGGCCGCCGGATTGGGCCGCGTCTTGACCGGGGCGGGGCGAGCGGCGGAAACGCGCGGCTATCTGGCGATCAATCCTTCGAGTTTCTCCCGGCGTCTGTGGCTGGAAACACCCGACATGCAGCCGCCGCCGGACCCCAGCGGGCCGGTTCGGGCCGTCGAAGGACAAATCGCCGTGGTCGACGTCCCGGCCATGGGGTTCGCCTGGGTGGGACCCGGCTCGGGGAAGACGGAAGAAGCGGAGCCGACGCGTCCCAAGCGACTGTGGGGGAAAAAGAAGAAAAAAGAAGAACTCCCGCTGGCTGAAGAGAACCTGCTCCGCAACGACTTCTTCGAGGTCGCGATCGATCCGCACACCGGCGCCATCCGCTCGATCAAGGATTACGCCAGCCGCGAAGCCCGGGTGGCCCAGCAGATCGCCCTGCGGATGCCCGACGCGGAAGTGAAAGACACGGCCGACGACGCCCATTACTCGATCATGACGGCCGACGACGTGCGGGTAACGTGCCCCGGCCCGATGGTCGGCGAGATCGTCACCCGCGGGCGGTTGGTGGACCGCAGCGTGCGACGCCTGGCCGGCTTCACGCAAACCACGCGCGTGCGGCGCGGCAGCCGGGTGATCGAATTGGAAATCGAGTTGGACACGGACCGGCTCCCGTCGCGCAATCCATGGCACTCGTACTACGCCGTCCGATTCGCCTGGGGCGACGCGACGGCCAACCTCTACCGCAGCGTCAACCTGGCGAACGTGCCGACCGATGCGGCGCAGTTGGAGGCCCCGCACTTCCTCGACATTCGCTCGGGCAAGGTTCGCACGACGATCCTCACCGGCGGGCTCCCGTATCATCGCCGTTTCGGCCTGCGGAAGCTCGACACGCTGTTGATCGTCCACGGCGAGACGGCCCGGCGTTTTCGTCTCGGCGTGGGCATCGACCTGCCGCACCCGATGCACGGCGCGCTGGAGTTCCTGGCACCACGAACCGTGCTCTCGGCAACGGCGTCACCCCCGACCCCGTCCGGCTGGCTGTTCCATCTCGACGTTCGCAACGTGATCGCCACGCACTGGGAACCTTTGCTCGTCGACGGCCGTGTCCATGGATTCCGCACCAGGCTCCTGGAAACCGATGGCCGCGCGGTCCGCTTGGGGCTGCGTTCGTTTCGCCCTCCCGCGTCGGCCCAAAAGATCAACCCCGGCGACAAACCCCCGACCGATCTTACGATCGAGAACGATCGGGTCGCGGTGCAACTACGCGCCCACGAATGGGCCGAGTTGGAAGTCCGGTTCACGGATTGACGCGGAACCGCATCGTCCCTCGAGAATCAACGTCCTATTTCGCGCCACCCTGCCCGTTAGTGCATCGGA
>DATLAN010000482.1:0-4229 GCA_035527455.1 Thermoguttaceae bacterium | reverse complement strand
GCCAAGGTCGATCGGCTACTCACGTTAGGGGGGTTTGGTAAGAGATACACGCTCTGCCAACGGGCCGCCCAAAGAGTACGACGGAGAGTAGAAACCCGTGTGTCGGCCAACCCAAGCTCCATATCCCCAGTGACGGCTTCCCTGATCGACGAAGTGACGAGGTACGAAATCGCGCGGCTGATAACCCAAAAGGACCTTCGGCGGCCGGAATTGTCGCTTGCACAGACCACCGAATTGATGGGGCTGTACCTTCGGTATGCAGCCAGACGCGATTGCGCCCTCAGAAAACTCTTCGGTGGGCAGAATGCCGATCGGGACCGTCGCGAGAAACTGATGGGATTCTATGCCCAGCCGTCCGTGAGTGGAGCGGGCGACCTGGTTGACGAATTTCCGGCCGATGATTCCGCGGCGACCGACCTGGATGGGATCGGCGAGGGCGAGGTCGCCGATCCGCAGCCCGGCGACGTGTCCGACCTGCGAAGTCTGTACAGCCGTCCGCTTGTCCTACAGCCGCTGCCCGCCGGCCAGGTCGCCGATTCGCCGAAACGAGCCGCCAGCGTCCCCCAGGCGGCCCAGGATCGACGTTTGGGCCTCGGGCGGTTCCCAAGGCCATCCGGCGGCAAAACGCCCTCCAGCGAAGCCACACAAGACGAAGGACCGATTCGATGGTGAAGACAGCAACCACAGACCCGGCTCCCGAGTTGCAAGTCGAGATTCTCTTTGATTCCGCCGGCCGGCCGCGAGTCTGCCTTGCCGATCACGCTGGCGGCACCCAGACCGCCACGATCTATCAGCCGGACGGTATCACACCGGCGGGCAGCGGTCTGTTGCGAACCCCAGCCGGACGGATCGGTCAAGGTCACGGTCGCCATTGTGGATTCGGCCGCCCGGTTTCAGCACGCCTTGACGGTGTTCGATGGCCAACCTGTGGTCTTCACCCGAGAAGGCGAGATTTGCGACCTGGTTGATGTTCCCGAGCCGCTTCCCGAAAACCACCTATTCGGCAACCAAAACTGAGAAGGAGTGCGAACATGTCCACAGGCAGCGGAAGTCATCGCGAAGTCGTCATCACGACGCGGATCATGGTCGATAAAACGTCGGCCCAAACGGCGCTCCGCGAGACCGTCAAGGCGGTGGCCGAGCAGCAGAAGGCGGCCGACAAGGCGGCGTCGCAATCGGCGAAAGCCCAGGTCAAGGCGGTCCGCGACGCGGAGCGGGAAAAGCAAAAGGAGCTGGCCGCAACGAACAAGCGAACCATCGCCATTCTTCGGCAAGACGAAAAAGAGGCGATTGCTTCAGAGAAAGCCAAGCAGAAGGCGATTGCGGAGACCAACAAACAGGCGATCTCCGGGTTGAAGCAGAGAGAGGCGGCGGCCAAGCAGGTGGAGACGGCCGGCAAGAAAGCCCACGCGGAATACGCCCGAGCCCAAGCCAAGATCACTTCGGCGAACGATCGGGTTACCGAGTCGTTCAAGACGAGTCTCAGCGGTGCCATGAGCCTCGGTCGCGGGATCGCGATGCTCGGTATCGTCGGCGAGAAAGATACCGAGAAGTTGCTCCGCGGCCTGGTCAGGATCCAGGCGGCTTTCGACATCATGCGGGGGAGCGTCGAACTGGTCCATTCGATGACCCGCGGCTGGCGGGCGTATCGCGACGCGGTAGCCGCGGCGGCCGTGGCTCAGAGTGCGATGGGCGGTGCCAACGTGGCATCGGCCGGCGGTGCGGCGGTGGGAATCGGCGGGATGCTAAAAGGCAAGCTCGCGACCGTTGGTCGCATCGCGGCTCCCATAGCCGCCGGAATCGGCGGCTACTACGCAGGGCGGTGGATGGCGGGGCAACTCGGCCTAGGCACGGGGCCTGGTCGTTACGCTGACGCGGGGAGCCGGGCGGCGGGGGCGGAGCGCGGGACGGCCATCGCCAGCCGGGAGATTTCCCAACGCACGGCGATGGAAGCAAATCGGCGGGAGTGGTACGGATCGACCATCCAATCGCAGATGTTCGGTCGAGAAGAAAACCCGCAAGCTCGCCTTCAAGCAAACCGACTCGAAATGGCTGAGTTGCAACGTCGATCCGGCCAGACGATCGGTTGGAACGAACAGAGGGCGAAGAGTCTCGGGACCGCCGCGGCCGTGCATTTCGAGGCGACCGGGAAGTACGACGAGGTAACGCAACGGTTGGGGGCAATGCGGGCGCAACACCTGCTTGCGGCTGATCGCGAGCGGGTCGAGATGCTGCGGGAAATGAAACGGCTGACCGAAGAGCGTGGTCGGGACGAAATCGAGGCGGCACGCAAGGCGGGTCAGTTTGCCACGTCGGCCCTGCTGACCGCACGACAGCAGGTCGAGACCGCCAGAGAGAAGGCACGCATTACGCAAGAAGAGTATCTTTCCGGCGCGGAGCGGTTCGGGCAAAGGTCGGCTCGCGAGCAACGTAAGGCCATCGGTCTAAAAGAGCGGCTTGATCGAGGCGAGAAATTGACTTTGGAGCAACGGCAATTTATGCGAAGCATCGGAGACGAAGAAACCACCGGACGCATTCGCAACATCGACGTCGCTGTTGGCGAAGCGGCCGGTTACAGCCGCTTTTTCGGTTCGGCCCGATCGGCTGCCGACGCGGCCCGCGTGGAATCTGTTGCGGCGTCGAAGTGGCAGCGGACCGAGGCGGAGAGTCTCGGGTATTCAGGTCTGGCATCGGCAACCGAAAAAGAGATTGTGCATCGGATCGAAGTTGATGTGACCGCGAGACAGGATCAAGGTTCGCGACAAGCCGGGCAAGATGTGCTGAGAATCCGAGACGAGATTTTCCGGGCGGCACAATCCATAGCCCAGCGGGAGGCCGCTCAGCAAGTAGCAAGAGACCGATTGACCCAGGCGTCGCAAGACACGGCGGGGCGGGGAGGTTGATTCGCCCTGGACGATCGACGCTAGCTCCTCCAGTGCAACGGCCGGACGTTCCGGTCGGCAAGTGACGAATGTTCAGTACACAGGAATGGTGAACGAAATGACAGTCAAAACACGATCGGATCGGTTGCATGAAAGCGTGGGGATGTTCGAGACCGACGCGGCCCCGCCGCCGGAGAACACCTACGACATGACCTCGATCATCGTCGGCGAAGACGGCCGAGTCGCCGCCGACGAAATTCGCGACGCTATCCGGCAAGCGGTAATCGAGATTCTCGACAACGGCGACGACGTGCCGACGAAAATCCAGAAAATCCGCGAGTTGCTGACCGAGAAGGAAAAGCTCCTGGCGGCGGTGGGGAAGGGAATCGCCGCGGTGAAGGCGGCCGTCAACGGCGACAATGCCGCGGTGGTCGAATCGTTGGCGACCGACGCGATGCTGCTGACCAGCCGATACGCGTCGATGCGACCGCGGCCGAGTTGGCTGATCGACAAGGTGATGAACCTTCTCGAATCACGGCTTGACCTGGACTCGAAATTGAAGCTGATTGCCACGATGCTGAGGGGCCAGAACAGCGACGACGAGCCGGTCCATATTCGGCCGTACACGCCCCCGGCCGACCTGGTTGAATCGCAGAAGCCGACCGCCCACGACCTCCTACGCGGCGACGTCGCAGTGCTGCTGGGGTCTTATTGAGGGGGCTGTAACCCAGTACCCACCTGTGGTGTTTTTGCACCATGACCACCTTTGACCATGTTTTTTTAAGAAGGAATCTCTTATGACTTTCACGTCACCCCCGCCGATGTACGAAAATCCGCGTCGCGAAGTTTCGTTGACCGTCGGCGAAGTCGAGTACAACAATCTCGTTTTGCAAGCCGCCGGCAATCCCGGGAACTCCTGTTACCTCATCAATCCCGAAACGATAAACATTATCTGCCGGGCGGGCAAGTCGCGTTCCGAATTCGACCGCGACGTGCGAATTGCTCATGTGCTTCCCGGGCAATTCGCATCGCCGGTGGCCGGTGTGGTGTTCACTCCCGAGGCCCGCGAACTCGTCCGCTTGATGCGACGCGAAATAGACCTTTTAACTCAGATGGCCAAACACCGCACCGGAGAGTCGCAAGAAGCCTGCTTGTCCGGGGAGGGCGAAAACACTAACGCCGCTTCGGCGGCGCCTGGATAGAGGTGTGGTAGCTGGGCCGTGCCGATTGTCTCCCCGACCCCTTGACCGGGCCATCGGCGGCTGACAATGCGGGGTTGTCGGGTTTTCC
This sequence comes from Thermoguttaceae bacterium, assembly GCA_035527455.1. Classification (GTDB taxonomy): domain Bacteria; phylum Planctomycetota; class Planctomycetia; order Pirellulales; family Thermoguttaceae; genus DATLAN01. The sequence goes on along the minus strand of DATLAN010000482.1, from coordinate 57 downwards.
CCGAAACGGCCCGAGGGGGCAGTCCATGTTCCCCTCCCCGGCAACCCCTTGAAAACG
>DATLAN010000481.1:0-7919 GCA_035527455.1 Thermoguttaceae bacterium | reverse complement strand
GTGAACTGAAATCGCCACGGACTGGCAATGCTATTGCGCGTTTGACGTTTCCATGTTCGTCGAAGGCCAGATGCATGCCCGCCTGTTTCAAAGCAGCCACGGCCTCCGGGTCGTCTGGTTGGGGCTTTGCTTGTTCAGCGTTCTGAGCACCGAGCAAACCCGTCACGGCCACAACAAGAAGTACGTGCCGAAAGCGTTTCATGACTGGCTCCTTCGCAAACCTGCACCCTGCCGGATCACCATCGGCGGTTCGCCGACGAATCTTCCCGGCCGTGTGAAATCTCGCCACTCTGGTACTGGCATTACACGCCCCTGCCGTTCCCCCCTGATCGTAGGCGATTCTTCTACCCTTTACGGCCCACATTTTGCCAGACTTCCCTCCCCCTGTCAAACAGATTCCGCCCCATGCACCGTAAGACCCACGACGGCGACGTGGATAGCCACATAAAGCGAAGGGTAACCGAGCCGCTTGGCGTGAGTTTGTTCCACATTGTCGCTTTCGTCGAGAATATGTGGACCATTTCCTCCGAAGAAGATGGAGTAGCGGAACCACAGAACACGCTCGATATCCCAGCGATCTCAGCACGAATCGCAGGTCGATGTGCGGCTGATCCAATCGCGCCTCGGGCAATCGCATTCGCAGGAAGGGCACATCGAACTGGATCCCGTTGAAGCTGACCAGCAGCGGCCGCTTCTCAACATAGGCTGGGAAGTCCTCCAGATTGATGCCCTTGACGAAAACCGCCGACTGGCCGCCCGTGATGGCGCCGATCACCGTAACATCGTTCTCCTCGGGCGATAGGCCGGTCGTCTCGATGTCCAGAAACATCGCCTCGTCGGGCCGCTCGTGGTAGGGTTGCCAGGTTTCGGGGGTTGGCGTGAGCATTTGGTTGGCACCCTATCCAGCGTTTATCCGATAGTACCCCGGGCTCGTCTTCCGCTCGAACACGATCTTGCCCACTCTACACAATTCGGAAAGGTCACGCTTGGCCGTCTTTTCACCGATGGCGAAGCGCCGTTCTACATCTCCGTGCGCTGACACCTGCCCGTCTTGGCAACTGTCAACGGTTGACAGTTGACGCAGGTGCAACAAGTTACACCTGCCCCCGCTCTTGCACGCGAGCACACGCACGCACGCGGGCCGCAGGTGGCCAACTGAAGCCGCCCGGCACGGCAACGCCCACTTGTGCGGGGTGACATGCGAGACGGAGCCGCCAGTGGAGGGAGGCGACTCTCAGGGGCGAAAAAACTCCGGCGCGCGTAGGTCAATAGATGGGACCCGCTGCCGGGGGCGCCCCCCGGGGGTCCGCAACGCATGGACGCGCGGCCACGTGGACAGCCGGCCAAACACCGCCGACCGTCGTCACGTAGGGCCGGGGCTGCGGCATCACCACGGCACGCGACCGGAAGCACAAGGAAGACGCTGCCCGCCGGTTGTCAGGGAGGGGCAGGGACGGCCGTACACGGGCCGCTGTGGCGTTCCCAAGGGCCACCCCGTCTCAGAAACACCCCGGAAACGCCTACGGGGCCGATACCGGGGCCGTACCTGGCAGCCGGACGACCGGCGTCCGGTGGAAGCTGAAAGCCACACCGGCGGAACGGGCGTCATCTGGTATACTGCCGCCTCGGCAACGGCAGCCGGGCGGACTGTTGCCGCCTTATCAGCGCCTGTCGGGGTCGGGGCCCTTTTTTGCGCGCTACGGACTTTCACGGACGGCGCGCAGAAAGGAGCGGACACTATGTCCGCTACGCAGCCCCGTTCCGTTTCCATCGCCACGCTGGCTACGACCTACCCGAACCTTGCCCGCTGGCGTGAGGACAACGATCTCACGCCGACGATCGGCGGCACGCATCACACGCGCAAGTTCGGCCGCACTCCGGTAACTGAGGGGCTTGTCGCCCGGGCTGAACGCTTGCTTTTGCGGAACACGTCGCCCGAATCGGTGGCCGAATCCACCGGCTTGCGGCTGAACATCGTCAACGCCATCGCCGAACGGGTCGCGAGGGAGCAAGTACTGCGGGAGGATGCCGCCCTGAAACAGGGCTGCCGGTCACGGGCGCGGCAACTGTGGCTCGACACGATCCGGGCGCAGGGTCTTGAGCGTGTCCACCTGGCGTTACTCGACATTGCCGAAAGCCTTCACCGGGCCGGCCAACGATGGGACGCCCACCACATGGCCTATCGGGCGGTCGTCTTGTTTCTGCGGTCGCCGGCCCCAAGCGGTTACAGGCCATCAAGACCACGATGATCGACCAGTACGTCGCCAAGCGGCGAACCGAGCGGGGACTGAAGAAGGAATCCGTAGTCTCGCCCGCCACGGTCAACAAGGAACTGCGCCACATCAAAGCCGTCTTGCGGGTGGCGAACGAGTGGGGCTACCTTCCCGTGGTCCCCCGGTTCCGGATGATGAAGGAACCCCAGAAGCTCCCGACCTACGTTACCCCCGAGCACTTCGCGGCCATCTATCAGGCGTGTGATACAGCCGGGCGACCGAAGGGGCAGCCCTACAGCCCGGCCGATTGGTGGCGCGCCTTACTGGTGTTCACCTACATGACCGGCTGGCGGGTGTCGAAGCCGTTGGCGTTGCGGTGGGACGACGTGTCCCTGGACACCGGGACCGCGATCACGCGCCACGGGGACAACAAGGGCAAGCGGGATGACGTGGCTTCCCTCCACCCCGTGGTGGTCGAACACCTCCGGAAGCTTGCCGATGGCTCGATCGACTGCCCGTTGGTTTTCTACTGGCCCCACCCCGAACGCGCCCTCTGGGGGGAATTCCGCACGATCCAGGAATCGGCCGGGGTTCACCTCCCCTGCCACGAAAAGCACGTTCACACGCCCGCCTGCCACGTGTACGGGTTCCATGACCTGCGCCGGGCGGTTTTGCCACCCTGAACGCGACGAGGCTCTCAGGGGACGCGCTTCAGGCCCTCATGCGGCACAAGAGCTACTCGACCACAAAGCGGTACATCAACATGGCCCGGCAGATTGACGGCGCGGTGGAGAAGTTGCACGTTCCGGACTTCCTTCGGAACGGGAATTGAGTGCAGATTGAGTGTCAGGCCGTTTGGGGCCAAAGAAAGGACTTGCGACGATTGGCCCGTCACGACTAAGCTGAGGGCATCCCGTAAATGCAGACCGTCCTAGTTACCGGCGGCGCCGGATTCATCGGCGGGTGCTTCGTCAGGCAGATTCTGGCCGAGGAAGAAGTCCGCGTTGTCAACCTCGACAAATTGACGTACGCCGGCAATCTCGACTCGCTGACGGCCGTCGCCGACAATCCCTCGCATGTCTTCGTCCACGGCGACATCGGCGACCGCGAGTCGGTCGGCAAGCTCTTGTACGAGTACCGGCCGACGTGGATCGTCCACTTTGCGGCCGAGTCGCACGTGGACCGATCGATCAACGGCCCCGGCGCGTTCGTGGAAACCAACGTTGCCGGCACTGTGGAACTGCTCGTCGCGGCGACCGAGTACTGGCGGTCGGCAGACAAGGAGGTGCAAGAGCAGTTCCGATTCCTCCACGTGTCGACCGACGAGGTTTATGGCTCGCTGGGACCGACGGGCAAGTTCACCGAAACGACGCCCTACGCTCCCAACTCGCCATATTCAGCCTCCAAGGCCGCCTCGGACCATTTCGTTCGTGCCTTTCACCATACCTACGGGCTGCCGGTGTTGACCACCAACTGCTCGAACAACTACGGCCCCTTCCAGTTTCCCGAGAAGCTCATTCCGCTAATGATTCTCAACGCCCTGGAAGGCAAGCCGCTGCCCATCTACGGCGACGGGAGCAACGTGCGGGATTGGCTGTTTGTGGAAGACCATTGCCGGGCGATCCGCCGCGTGCTGCAATCTGGCCGCTGTGGCGAAGTCTACAACATCGGCGGCAACTGCGAACGCACCAACCTGGAAGTCGTGCAGGCCATCTGCCGGGCGGTTGACGAGCTGCGTCCCGACTTGCCGCACGCGCCCTGTTCGTCGTTGATCACATTCGTCAAAGACCGTCCCGGCCACGACCTGCGCTATGCGATCGACACGACGAAGATCCAGCAAGAATTGGGCTGGCAGCCGCAACACGACTTCGAGTCCGGTCTGCGGCAAACCGTACAGTGGTATTTAGATAACCCCGCATGGGTCCAGCGCATTACTTCGGGTGTCTACCGGCGCGAGCGACTCGGGCTCCTGGATTCCCCGTCACAGACATGAATCGAACCGGCTACAGGCAACGGCCCCTTTTCGAGAACGATCCGGTCTGACCGCGAGTGTTGCTTGACCTGCCGCGCTGCCTTCTCCCCGTATTGCAGGGTTGCGCTACCGATCGCCCAATTCCAGCGGCAACGCAACTTCGCGGTTCTCGAGGTACCAGTCGACCGAACGGCGGAGCCCCTCTTCGACCGAGACTTGTGGTGACCAGTCGAGTAATCGCGCAGCCTTCTCAACGTTCGCCCAGGTGGCCGATACGTCGGCCGGATGGGCCGGACGGTACTCGATCTGGGCCTTCTTGCCCAGCAACTCGGCAATCTGATCGATGACCTCGGATAGTTTCACGGGACGATCACCGCCAAGGTTGAAGACTTCGTAGCCCAGCGGCTTTAGCGCGGCGACGGTTCCCCGAGCAATATCGTCGACATACGTGAAGTCTCGGCTTTGCGTTCCGTCGCCGAATACCACGATCGGTTCTCCTTCGGCGATTCGGCGGACGAACCGGAACACGCTCATGTCGGGCCGGCCCGCCGGTCCGTAAACGGTGAAGTAGCGCGGGACCGATACGTCTAGCCCGTGCAGGTGATGGTAGGTGTAGGCCAGCGCTTCGGCCGCTTTCTTCGAGGCCGCGTAGGGGGAAAGCGGACAATTGGTGTCGGCATCTTCGCGGTACGGCACGGGGTTGTGCTCGCCGTAGAGACTGGATGTCGAGGCCAACAGGAACTTCTTCACGCCGAACCGCCGGCAAAGGTCCAACAGATTCAGCGTGCCTTCGCTGTTGACCTGGTAATAGACCCAGGGATTCTCCACCGACGGCCGCACGCCGGCTCGAGCCGCCAGGTTGATCACGGCCGAGTACGGACGTTGTTCCAGGTCATCGGGCTCCGTCGAGTCCGCATCCGCTTGGAAAAGTTCTTCCAGGGCAGCCCGATCCGTGATGTCGATTTCATGGAAGCTGAAGTTCGCGTTCGGTTCCAGTTGGGCCAGCCGCCAACGTTTCAACCGCGGATCGTAAGCGTCGTTGACGTTGTCCACCCCGACCACGTAATGGCCGGCATTCAAGAGCAACTCCGTGACCTTCGAGGCGATGAATCCCGCACAACCGGTCACGAGATAGCGTTTGGACATTGTCGGAATCTCATTTCCTTTGGTGTCGGTGAACCAGGCGATCATTGCCTGATAGGAGCCAATCAGGAACCACGATCGGCAAGCCTACTCGGTAGAGACGCGAGCAACCAGTCCGTCCATGCCGTAGTCGTACTTGTCGAACAGGTAGTTCAGGATCACTTCGTGCGGCTTGTATTCCAGCACGATGAAATCGTGGGGTTGGATGACGATGCGCTGCGTGGGATCGCAAAGGGCTTTCTTCAGATCGACCCGAATGGCTTGTTGACAGCCGTCCACCTTGCGCAGAACGATTGCCCGAGTGGGAGGAAAGAGGGCCCCGCCGCCGGAGCCGCTGTATCCTCCGCTGACGGGCGTGAACGCGACGTGTCCGCCCGCCAGCGCGATGGCCCCGAGGATATCCAGATCGTAATCTCGCGGGATGGGGAACTGGTAGCCGGGGAGCAGGCCGCCCGTGTAGAACACGTCCCCTTCGTTACTCTCGATGAAAACGATATCGCCTTCTTGGAGGATGATGTCTTCCTGGTCGAATTCCACCAGTGGCTCACCGGGTCCGGTTCGCAACGGGATCAGGGTTTCGAAGGGATTGTCTTCAAGCAGTTCGTCAAGCACGCCGTCCCTGGTGGCATGGTTGTCGAATCCCCGTTTGAGACGATCCATTTCGGTAGCGTCTTTGAAACTGCCTCGGAGAATCCTGATCTCGTTTTTTGCGTCCAGTCCCGGCAGGCCTCCGGCCTCAGCCAGGGCATGGAGCACGTCGTTCTGATAGGCGGGGAGTTCGACCGAATAGGTCATTCCGCGGCGTTGGACGTCCAGACCGAGGTTCTGCCTGTTGCCGTATCCGCCGCCGTACATTCCGCTGGCCCCGCTGCCGGACCAACCCGACCCGGTGCGGTCTTCGCGAACGACCAGGACGCGGTAGATACGGGCCTTCATCAGCGTCACGATGATTCGATCTTCGCCCGGCGGAAGGATCTGTTCGTCCACGGTGTATGCCTTGCGTATTTTCTGGCCCACTTCAATCAATGTGAGACCGTCCACCTGGATAGGCGGCACAAAAGGCAAGGCAATCGTTCCATCGTCTTGCACCGGCACCGGGGCACCGATCGCCGGAGGAACCTTCTCCTGGGTCGAGAGCTGAACCGCCGGAACCTCTTCGACTCCCCCAACGACACCCTGAATGAAAATGCCCAGGATATCGCCCTGGGCCAGCAGGTATTCCTTTGGAGGATCCTGACGCAGGCGAATGAAGTTGATGGTTTCCTGGCTCGCCCGGGGCGCGTCGAGGAAATTCGGGCCGTATGCAGGCACGCTATGCCAGTAGGTCGTACAACCCGCCAATAGGGGTATCATCAAAGCCACGGCTGCGATGCAGGGCCGGTACGAACCTGGGATGGGCATCCTGGTACGATTCCTATGGTGTCGAGGGGTGTCGACGGACCAACGGATGCCTGCCCACTTCAAGCCGGGCTTCGCGCTGAAGCCACGGCTCAACCGCCTGGTCGCAAAGTTGCACACCTGCCTGATCGGCCAAAGAACGGCCGGGAAATTAGGAATAACCGCCAAAACCGCGCGAGAACCCGCAAACCCCTCGATAGTTAAGCCTGTCGGATAATGCCCACGCACCCCAAACCCCCACCTTGCCGTAGTTTTGCGCGTTCTTTCGCGTGAGGCGTCTCAAGGCGACACGGCGAATATAGGTTCGTGATGCAAGTCTGCTGATTTTCCCCATGATCTTCGCCGGTGCCGAATCAGCTTTCTTCTTTCCACCATTTGCGTTCGCTCTTTCTGACCCACGCGGAGGTTTTGGAGGCGCAATTGCGACAAGAGTAATGTCTAATACGCACCCGAAGCAGCGTCCCCAGAAGGCGATGTGCAGGGTCGCAGCGAATCCGATCCAGATTACCGCCACACTTGGGACAATCTTCCTGCAGATCCGGATGGTTTGCGAGCACTCTTGCCCGGATACGGTGGGCTACCATGCCCAAGGCGACCAGGATCAAGACCGCGCCGACAATGTCCGACGTCTCGAAATCCGTGAACACACTCGAGATCCCGTTCCCCAGACCGGCAAGACTGTTGTGAACGGCCCGCACCAGCCACGTGAATCCTGCGAGGAGCGTGGATTTGATCTGCATCCTTTCAATCACCAAGAAGAAGCCCAGGGCCAAGAAAACGCCCACGGAAATCTCGAAGCGGTATTTTTTGAAGAACGATGGATCAGAGTGAGACTTCTTCTCGTGCTGCTTTTTCTGCCTTCTCTTCGCCATGATAGTTACCCCTCCTTCCCAAGAAGTGAAGTGCTTTCTCTGTATAACTCGGGGTTAATGGGAATCGTCGAGAGTGAGACTTCTTTCGGGTAGAGTAGAGATATTCTAACCAGAAGGAGCTTTTCGATGGGTAAGCGATCGGATTTATCGATTCCGTAGCGGCGGGAGGTTGTGTTGATGTGTTCGGCGTCAATTAGCTCTACCCTTTAGCGACAATTAGGTTGCCCGAGAGGAAGTGTGGTTTTACTATTCTTCGGAGCCAGGTTTTGATTCCGGAGAATCGGGTTTGGGCTTCTTGCTTTGTTTGGCCGCTTCGAGGCG
>DATLAN010000480.1:0-5607 GCA_035527455.1 Thermoguttaceae bacterium | reverse complement strand
GCGGGGTCGACCACCGTGACCTGGATGGTCTCCGTATCGATGTTCGTTCCGTCGGTGACGGTGAAGGTGACCTCGTACTGCCCGATGCCCTGCTCCGGGGTCGGCGTCCAGCGAAACACGCCGGTGGTCGGATCGATCACGGCGCCGGCCGGAGCGCCTGCCGCCAGGCCGAAGGCGAGGTTCCCGGCCGGGGTATCCGCGTCGCCGGCCGAGACCTTCAGCGAAAGGGTGCTGCCCAGAGCGACTCCCCGGTCGCCGATCGGGGCCAGTACCGGGGCCTCGTTGGGAACGCTTCTGGCCGAGCCCTCCACGTCGACGACCAACCACGGACGATTGGCCGCAATCAACGCCTCGTGCGAGTCGAAGCCCACCCGATTGTTCCCGGTCGGCAGGATCACCCAGCCATGGTTGCCCGCAGGATCGGCCTGCCACGCCCGAATGCTCGCGGTCACGTCGATCGACACGGTTCCCAGCGGCAGTGCTCCGGTGGCGGCGTCGGGCGTGGCGGCGGCTTCCACGTCGTCGGCCGCAATGCCGTCCCCGCCGAACGTGTTCCAGGTATCCGTCTCGTTCCAGTCCACGAGCATGCGGTGCAGCGTTACGGCGTCGCCTTCGTTGCTGACGTTGAGCACGAGCGTCGCGCTGAGGATTTCGTCGTCGCCGTGAATCTGCGCGCCACCCTCGCCGAACAGATCGTCCAGTCGCAGCAACGCCTGGACCTGCGTCCCGTGGTCGTAGGTGTCGGCTTCGATCGACCCCTTTGAGCCGAACGACGCGTCCGGATCGATTCCCTTCAGCTTCGTGTCGGCCGTACCCGCGTAGTCTCCCACGTCCTGCTGGAAGTAGAGGGTCAGCCGGGTAGGGGGATCGTCGTCAGGCGGATCCGGTTCGTCGGGCGGAATCGAAACGGTGGTCCAATCGCCTTCGAGTTCGAGCCGGTCGAGGGCCGACTCGGTGAGCTGGGCCACGTCGTTTCCACCGGCGGAAGCCACGGCGCAGATGCTCTCGAAGCACTTGGCCCGGTTGTAGAACCCCTCGCCGAACAGCGCGCCGAACACCTCGGTCAGGATAAAAACGTCGTCGCCGGGCGAATCGAGCAGCGTGGCCGCGTCGTAGCCCCCGGCGGTCGCATAGGCGTGGACGGCCTCGAACTGCTTGGCCCGGTTGTAGTACCCCGCGCCGTAAAGGGCGCCCTGCACCGGATCGGCTCGGAAGAAATCGTCGCCGGGCGAATCGAACAGTTTGGCCGTATCGCGGCCGCCGGCGGTGGCGTAGGCGTGTACCTGATCGAACTGCACGGCCCGGTTGTCGAATCCGCCGCCCGACAGCCAACCGAGCGTCGGCGTGGCCACGAACAGGTCCCTTCCTTTCGAATCGAACAACTTGGCGACGTCGAAACCGCCCGCCCGGGCGTAGGCCGTCACGGCGTCGAAGTTGCTCAGACGGTGGTTGAACCCCGTACCGGACATCGACGCGTAGTACGGCGTGGCGACGAACCGGTCGTCGCCGTCGGAGTCGTACAGTTCGGCCGTGTCGTTGCCCGAAGGACCGGCGTTGGCGTCAACCTGCTCGAAGTGCTTGGCCCGATTGTAGTACCCGTTGCCGTACAGCGCGCCTTGGTACCAGTCTCCCCTAAACGTGTCGTCGCCGTCGGAGCCGGTAAGCCGGGCCGAATCGTATCCGCCGGCGGTGGCGTAGGCGTGAACCTGCTCGAAGCGATCGACCTGGACGTAATACCCTCCGCCATGCAAGGCGGCCGTTTCCGGCGAGGCCTCGAAGGTGTCGTCTCCCTTCGAATCGAACAACTTGGCGACGTCCATGCCGCCGCTATCTGCGTAGACGTACATCCGCTCGAAGCCCCATGCCTGGCAACCAAAACCCTCGCCGAAGAGTTCTGCGTAGCCCGGGGCGGCGGCGAAACGATCCTTGCCGGGCGAATCGTGAAGGATCACCACGTCGGCGCTCCCCGCGCCGCCGTAAGCCCGCAGGCTGGCGATCCCGTCCCACTCGTACCGGACGCCGTTGATCGACATGACGAACGAGGGTCCGGCAAACGCCTCGAACGTATCGTCGCCGTCGGTGCCGTACACGGTTACCTGGGAAGCGTCCGGACCGAGGTCGACCAGGTTGGCCAACCGGAGTTCGACGTCGGCGGCAGTGCCCGAGAGCTTCAGGAAATACGTCTGGCCGGCGCCGGTCTGCCAGTCGATCCGCTGGTTCTCGCCCGGCAGAGTAGAGGTTGCCAACTCCTGGCGGTCTTGATCGTAAAGCGCGATGGCCGCCTGGCCCGACGAGCCGGAGGCGCTCGCTTCGGCGGTCAGCAATCCCCGGCGTACGGTGTCCAGTTGGAACCATTGATCGCCGGCCGCCGGGTACAGATCGGCCAACTCCAGGAAGTCGATCGGGCCCAGCACACGGGCCTCTTCGACGGCGGCCGTTGCCGCCGTGTCGGGCGGGTCGCTCAGCCCGGCCGAGAGCAATTGCCGCGGTTCGAGAGGTTCCAGGCCCAACCGCCGGCGAGCCGGTGGATGGTGCCGATTATTACGGTTCCTTCCCCGGAGATTCCTGCCAAATCCCGGATTCATCGGATGCGTCCCCTGAAAGAGAAATGCCTGCCGGTCGCCGGGCGGTTGTTCGTCACACGGCTACAGCCTTGATGAACTGTATGGGCCCGGTGTGCGGCAAAGCAATTGTCGCTCTGGTGGCGCTTTGGTGGTCTTAGCCGCTTGCGGCTTCGCCCTCTTGCGGCCGAGTGATCGTCGGGTCTCTTGGTGAAAAAAGGGGGCAGAACTGTTTTGTTGTGCAATGAATCGTTCTGACCGTTTTTGGACCCTTTTTGGCCCAAACTGCCGCCGGCGCGACCACCGGTCGCGGCTTTATTGCATTGCCCGGTCGATCAACTCGCGGTCGAAATAGTTGATCGACATGCCGGCGTCGACGACGATCCGTTGGGCGTTGATGCCGCTGGAGCGGGGGCTGAGGAGGAACGCGGCCGCGTGGGCGGCTTCTTCGGTGGCGACCGCCTTTTTCCGCGGGATGACCTGCTCGGCGTAAAGGTACGCGTCCACGTAGCCCGGGATGCCCGCCGAGGCGGAAGTCTTCAGCAGGCTCGGGGCCACGGCGTTGAATCGGACCCGCGAGAAACGGCTGAACGATTTGGCCAGGAAGGCCAACGAGGAATCCAGCGCGGCCTTGATCGGGGCCATGTAGCCGTAGTTCTCGCTGGCCATTCGCGTGGTCGAAATCGAGATCGTCACCACCGAGGCGTCCGGATCGAGCAGGTCCTTCAGGGCGTTGGAGATCGCGATCAGCGAAAAACACGAAACGTCGACCGCCTGCAGGAACGCCGCCTTGTTCGTTTCGTGAAACGGCTTGATGCCTTCGGAATAGTCGGCAAAGGCGATCGAGTGGACCAGGCCGTGGAACTTCTCCGGCCGTCGGGCGAGTTCTTCGCTCAGCCGGGCGATTTGCTCTTCGTGCTCCACGTCGCACGTGTAGACGTCGGCGTCGCCGAGCAGTTTCGACGCGATTCGCTTCAGCCGGTCGTTCTGCACGACGTAGACGCAACGGGCGCCCGCCTCGCGCAACACGCGGCCGACGTGGTAAGCCACGCTCCTGCGATTGGCCACGCCGAAGATGAGGATCGATTTGTCGGCGAGTTGGAGGAAGTCCATGGGTGGTTGCTGTTTGGTACTTGGCGGCGCCCCTCACCCCGGCCCTCTCCCGGAGGGAGAGGGAGCATGTTACTCCATCGCGGCGGCCGTGCAGGCGAACTCGAAACGGACGGCCGCTTTCCCGTCCACGGTCACTTTGGCCTTCAGAAAAAACGCGGTGGAGAGTCGCTCGGTCAGCTCGACCTCCATACGGATCGTTTCGCCGGGCCGGACGATCCGCTTGAAGCGCACGTCGTTCATGCGCGTGGCCACCGGCACCTTGCCTTCCGCGCCGGCCAGATGCCGCGAGAGCAAAATCGCCCCGCACTGCATGGCCGCTTCGCACAACAGCACGCCGGGCACCAGCGGAAAGCCGGGATAGTGGCCGGCGAAGAAGTCCTCCTCGCCGGTGAAACGCTTGGTACACTCGATCCGCGCGTCGGTCCACTCGACGATCTCGTCGACCAGCAGGAACGGCTCGCGGTGGGGAATCGCGTCGAGGATCTGTTGGCGGCTCATCCGTCCTCCATCTTGCCGGGGTTATCCGCAGTCGTTTGCGAAGCGTTGTTCATCAAGAAGGCGTCGACGTCGTTGGCCACGATCACGCCGTAGTTGACCGCCCCCAGCCAGCCCGACATGATGATGCCCACGCTGCCCGCATGATACAGCCCGGCGATCTGCTCGTGAAGCCCCCGGCTGACGGCCAGCCCTTCGAACTTGGTACCGAAGCTGGCGCCCAGCAGGTGTTTGGTGTAACGCTCGAAGGTCAACGGCGTGGCGGCCTCGACCCAATCGAGCTTCTCGCGGATCCCGGGCACGTATTTCTCGGCGGCCTCGAGCGTGGTGTGGATCAAGGCCCGTTTGGCGTCCTGGTAGTCGTCCCGCGACAGCTCGGCCCAGTCGCGGTAATTGGCGTTGGTGCTGGCGACCACGAAGCAGCGATTCTGTCCGGGGCGGGTCCGGGGATAATAGAAGGAATACGTCCGGCTGGTCACGTCCCGGCTCAAGAGCAACTCGGTGCGAAACGCCGGCGCCGTGGAACTGAACAGCAGATCGCCGCAGTTCTCGTCGATCATCTCGCCCTCGCGCAGGCCCATGTAGACCTGCGTGCTGGAGTTGTTCAGTCGCACGGCCCGGGCCTGTTCGAGAAAATCACGGTCCCAGTGCCCCTCGCCCACGAGGTTGAAAATCGTGCCCTTGAGATTCGCGTTGGAGACGATCGCCCGGGTCTTGATGGAACGACCGTTGACTTGTATCCCGGAAACCCGCCGGCCGTCGACGAGGATCTTTTCCACGTTGCAGGAGGTCCTCGCGTCGACTCCGCTGCGGGCCATCTCTTCGGCCATCGACCCGATCAGCCGATCGGTCCCGCCCTGAAACGTATACACGCCTTTGGACATGAAGTTGGAGAAGACGATGCCGTAGGTCAGCGCCGGGTCTTCCAGCGTGGAGCCGTTGGCGTAGGTGATCGGTTCCATCAGCAGCCGCACGATATCCTGGCGGCCGGGAAAGAATCGCTCGAACAGATCGCCCGTGGTCGTCGTCTGATCGTCGTAGAAGTTCATCTTCCGCGCGGCGTCGAAGAACTCCTCGACGGTCTCGGTCGGTACGCGGAACCGCTCGATCAGCAGCCGGGTGAAATCCTGGCGGTCGAACGTGGTCGAGAGCGAGAACATCGGGTTGTCGAAGCGGATCTGCTTCAACGGCACGATCGAGTCGGCGATCTCCCGGTTCCAGTAGCGGCGGCAGCTCTTGATCATGCCGACCGGAAAACCGTGCAGCGAGACGTCGAAGACATGGCCGCCGCGCCGCTTGAACCAGGTGGCCAGACCGCCCAGCTTCGAGTGTTGTTCCAACAACAGCACGGCGTGTCCGGCCCGGGCCAACGTGTTGGCGGCCGTCAAGCCGGCCAACCCGGCACCGATCACGATCACGTCGTACCGGTCGCGGGCGT
>DATLAN010000479.1:0-9146 GCA_035527455.1 Thermoguttaceae bacterium | reverse complement strand
CTACCGTATATCGACAATTTGGTGAACCTAGTGATTGTGGAGTCCGGTATCGAAGTCCCCGATTCCGAGGTGCAGAGGGTGCTCGCACCGTACGGCGTAGCCATCGTCCACGGTCAGAAGATCACCAAACCCTATCCCAGGGAAATGGACGAGTGGCCGCAATACCTCCATGGGGCGGACAACAACTGCGTGGCACGGGATACGGTAGTCGGGCCGCCGCGTCATGTCCAGTGGATTTCCGGCCCGGCCTGGACCCGTGCGCACATCGGGGCGGCGACCGTCTCCAGCATGGTCTCCTCGGGCGGCCGGCTGTTTACGATCGAAGACACCGAGACCGCGGAGAATCCCCTTCTGCCGGCCAGGTGGAAACTGATTGCCCGCAGCGCCTTCAGCGGCGTGGTGCTTTGGACGCTGGACTACCCGAACTGGGAACAGGTTACCGTCTACATCAAGAACTACCACGCCCAGATGCAGCGGCGGCTGGTAGCCATCGGCGATACGGTCTACTGCACGCCGGGGCTCACCGCGCCGCTGACGGCTCTGGATGGGGCGACCGGAAAAACCTTGATGCAATATGAGGGCACGGAGGGCACTCAGGAGTTTGCCTTCCACGAGGGCCGGCTCTATGTCGTCATCGGCGACCGCATGCACTTCGATTCCTATCGCAGCCCGGGGGTAGCCAGCAAGGAAAAGAGAAGAGGGACGGGAAATGTAAACGAAGAGAAGGAAACGGACAAGGCCCCCGCCGCGGCGAATTCCGGCAATGCTTTTCAGGGAGACGGCTTTCCCCTTTCGCTCTATAACCCTCAGACGCGCAACGCCGAGAATCCCACTTGCGTGATCGTGGCGTTAGAAGCCGAGACCGGCAAGGAAATCTGGCGGAGCCGGGAGATCACCTATTACACCGGCTGTTCGCTGGCGCTCAAAGGTGACCGGCTGGTTTACCAAAGCACACAAGGCGTGTTTTGCCTCGATGCGCGGACGGGAAAGCAGAACTGGGCGGTCGACAAGAACATTCCTTACGGGCGCGGAAACTCGCCCAACTCGCTGGTGCTTTCCGATGAGGCGGTCTACTCCGAGGAAGGCAGCAGCGTGTATGCCTATTCGCTGGCCGACGGAAGCGATTATTGGGGCAAAGCCATCGCGGCGCGCAAGGGATATGAAGCGTCTACCGATCTTCTGATTGCCGCCGATGCCCTGTGGATGTGCGGCGCCTGCAATAATCCGCAAGGAATCGTCACCCAAAAACCGACTGCCTACGACCTGAAAACGGGGGACGAGATCAGGACGATCGACCAGCAACTCTCCAAGCCGATGGGGCACGACCGCTGTTTCCGCAATTTCATCACCGAACGCTTCTTCATCAACAGCAAAACCGGCGGCCCCGACTGCATGGATTTCGAAACCGACACCGAATACCCCGCGCCCTTCGCGCGTGCCACCTGCAGTATGGGACATCTGCCCTGCAACGGGCTGATCTACTGCGGCCCCTACGCCTGCCAGTGCCACCTCCCGGTCGCCCTGCATAACTTCAACGCCTACTACACCGACGAAGAGTCGCTGCCCACCAAGGGGCAGGTCGTGAAGATCGAGCGGTCGGTCCGCCTTGAAAAGGGCCCGGCCTACGGCCAAAGCAGCGGTTCCGCCGACACACCCTGGCCGACCTTCCGGCAGGATGCACGCCGCTATGCGGGCACCACGACGCAAGTGCCGGCCGACGGGCTGAAGCCGTTGTGGAAGACCAATTTCAAGACAAAAGTCAGCGCGCCGGTGATTGCCGAAGGCAAGTTGTTCATCGCCGAAACCGATGCCCACGTGCTTCGCGCCCTGGATGCCGACAGCGGAAAGACCCTTTGGGAATATGTGGCCGGCGGTCGGATCGATTCGCCGCCGACCTACCACAGGGGTCTACTGCTCTTCGGCAGCCGCGACGGATGGGTGCATTGCGTACGAGCCTCCGACGGCGCTCTCTCGTGGCGGTTCCGCGACCTGCCGGACAAGATGATCTGCGCCTTCGACCAGCTTGAATCGGCCTGGCCCGTCCACGGCAGCGTGCTGATCACCAACGACACCGCCTACTTCTGCGCCGGGCGCTCTTCCTACCTTGACGGCGGCCTTTTTATCTATGGGCTGGATCCGGCAACCGGCAAAATCCGCTACCAGCGACAGTTCTACGGCCCCTATGCCGACGACGGCTTTCCCGCTTTTGTCGAAGAGGGCGACCGGTCGGAAACGGAAGTGATTCTCGGAACCACCGCCGATGTCATGACCAGCGAAGGCGACACACTCTACATCCGGCAGCAGGCCTTCAATCTTGACCTGACGGATGCCGTGGCCGGGAAACATCTGCTCGCCTCCGCCGGAATGCTTGAATCGAAACGTAATCACCGGGAATACAAACTCGTCCAGGAAGATTTCAACCACCGCAAGATGTGGACTACCGAAAAGACAGAATACCCCACCGGCGACATCATTGTTTCCGACGGTATCAACTACTATTCAGTGTTCGGGGTGCCCGTAAACCGCGGGGAGAGCTTCAATCCTCGCAACGGTTACCTGCTGATGGCCAAGACCAAGTTGGCGGACGGCTGGTCGAGCAAGTGGAAGACCAACATTCCGCTGACCGGCAAAGCCATGGCCTTGGCCGGTGACGTCGTCTTTGTCGCCGGGGCACCGCTTGTCTTCAACCTCGGCGATGTCGCAGCCACCTACGAAGGCCGCCTGGGCGGTGTTCTATGGGCGGCCTCCGCCGTCGACGGCTCCAAGCTCGCCGAATATACGCTCGATGTGCTTCCCGCCTGGGACGGCATAGCGGCAGCCTATGGCAGGCTGTTCATCGTCAACCAGGACGGCAGTATCGAGTGTTGGGGCGCGGGCCGATCGTCTACTGTGCGGAATGGCCGGACAACGGCGGGAAGGTGTTGGACATCGTCCTGGACGACGACGTCGCTCTGAAGGCCGAGTACCGCGAGAACCTGCTGCACGGCGTGACGGTTCTCACCGGAACCCTCAAGAGCGGCAAGAAGTTCACCGCCATCCCGTTCTACGCCCGCGCGAACCGCGACCCGGGCGAAATGAACGTCTGGATCGCCCGCACACAAGCGGCAGCCGAGCGGCTATCGACGGGCCCCTTCCCGCGTCCTCAACAGTAGGAAGGTCATTTCGGCCCTGGTGGCCTAACCATGGTGATTCGCGGCACTAGCCCCCTTCCGCCGCTTCCGCATCGGGCAGTTTGGATTTTTCGGCCGCAGGGCGCTTGGGTTTGGCCGTGGTGCCCGGTACGATCATCGGGCTGGCAGAATTGGTCTCGATGACCTCGTGGAGTTCTTCGTTATCGACCACTTCCTTCTCAATCAACCGATCGGCCAGCGCCACCAGGGCCTTGCGTCGTTCCCGCAGAATGTACTGCACCTTCTCCTGCGATTGCTCGATGATGTGCTGGATTTCCTGGTCGATTTCGCGGGCCGTGTGTTCGCTGTGGCTCCGTTCGCGAGGCATCTGGTCGGCCCCGCCGAGGAACACGGACCGGCCGCTCTCGCGATAGTTGACCCGCCCCAGGCGGCTCATGCCGTAGTCCATCACCATGCTCCGGGCGATTTCGGTCGCCCGTTCCAGGTCGTTTTGGGCGCCGGTCGACACGTCGTCGAAGATCATCTCTTCAGCCACGGTGCCGGCCAGCAGCACCTGGATGCGGCTCTCCAACTCGCTTTGGGTCAACAGATACCGATCGCCCTCGGGCCGTTGCAGGGTATAGCCCAACGCGGCCAGCCCGCGGGGGATGATCGACACCTTGTGGACCGGATCGGTGTTGGGCAGGCTGCAGGCGACCAGGGCGTGCGCGCTTTCGTGATAGGCCACCCGCTGCTTTTCGTCCTCGTGGATGATCCGCTGCCGCTTCTCCAGACCGGCCGTGACCCGCTCGACGCCTTCGGTGAATTCCTGCATGGTGACCGTTTTCTTGTCCTTTCGGGCGGCCAACAGGGCGGCCTCGTTGACCAGGTTGGCCAGATCGGCGCCGACGAAACCGGAGGTGATCCCGGCCACCTCCCTGAGATTGATCGATTCGTCGAGCTTGACGTCGGTCACGTGCACCTTGAGGATGGCCTCGCGTCCGCGGACGTCCGGGCGATCGACCAGCACGTGGCGATCGAACCGCCCGGGCCGCAACAGGGCCGGGTCGAGCGTCTCGGGACGGTTGGTCGCCGCCATCACGATCACGCCGCTGTTGGAAGTGAAGCCGTCCATTTCGACCAGCAGGGCGTTGAGCGTCTGTTCGCGCTCGTCGTGTCCGCCCACGACGCTGGTCCCCCGGGTCTTACCCAGCGCGTCCAGCTCGTCGATGAAGATGATGCAGGGCGACTTGGCCTGGGCCTGCTGGAACATGTCGCGGACCCGGGCGGCGCCGACGCCGACGAACATCTCGACGAAGTCGGAACCCGAAATGCTGAAGAAGGGCACGCCCGCCTCGCCGGCGATCACCTTGGCCAGGAGCGTCTTGCCCGTTCCCGGCGGACCGACCAGCAACACGCCTTTGGGGATGCGGCCGCCGAGGATCTGGTACTTTTCCGGCGTTCGGAGGAAGTCGACCACCTCGCGGAGTTCTTCGACGGCCTCGTCGATTCCGGCCACGTCGTCGAAGTCCACGCCCAAGTCTTCCTGGGCGAAGAGCTTCCCGCGGCTGCGGCCGAAGGCCATCGCCCCGCCGGCGCCGCCGACGCGGCGCATCATGAAGAAGAAGACCAGGATGATCAGCGACATCACGACGAGCATCGGCAGATAGGCCTGCCAACCGCTGGGGGCTTCTTCCGTGCGAACGTTGGGAAAGGCCTTTCTCTTGCGGTCCGGGTTTTCCGGGTCTTTGCCCAGGGCCATTTCAAAGAGGGCGTCGACGGAAACCCTCACGCAAGGGGTATAAAACGAAACGTCCGGTTTGGCCTCCGTTTCGCCCGGCTTGCCCACCGAGACCGTTCCGGTGATTTCCTGGGCGCCGAACGTCAGGTCGGCCAGATGGCCATATCGGACGGTCGATTCCTTGCCCTCCTTCCCGTCGGCGACATCGATATACGGATCGATTTCCGGGTCGATGACGGCCGGATCGCGACCGTCGTCGGACGGGCCCAACTCGACCAGCCGGTTCAATTCGCCGATGTGAATCTGGACCCGGCGATCGGGTCCGAGCAGGCTGACCAGAAAGAGTGTTCCCACACCAAGGGCCAAGAGGTACCAGACGAGGTTCCCCCCCATGGGGCCTAGCTTGCGTTCGGATGGCCGGCGATCCGACTCGGGCGGTTGTTTCGAGTTGTTTGGTTCCATAGAAGGTTCCCCGTTTCCGCTTTCCACCATTTGCAATCATACCACTTTGTCAACGAAGTAAAGGTGTAATCGAACCGACAAAGCCGGCTTGTCGGACCGGGAGAGGCTCCCTACAATGGTGCTTTGGTTCCTAACCCCCGGCCCGACACCACTTTCGGCGCGACGCTGAAACGTGCCGGAAACCCCTCTGCCCGACAACGCCTGCGAATGACCGACCGTGTGACCAATGTTGCTGTGTTGGGTTCTACCGGGAGTATCGGTCGTAGCACGTTGGAGGTGATCGCCGCCTCGGGGGGTTCGCTACGGGCGGTGGTGCTGTCTGCCCATACGAGCACGAAGCTGCTGAAGGAACAGGCCCAGGCGATTCGACCCCGTCGGATCGTGGCGACCGATCCGGCGTCGGCCCAGCGCGAAGACTGGTCGGATCTGCCCGACGACGTGGAACTGCTCGTCGGCCCCGATCGCGTCGCCGAAGCCGTTTCCGACGGCGACATGGACATCGTGGTCTCCGCCGTTGTCGGCAGTGCGGGTTTGCAGGGTACGCTGGCGGCGTTGGAGGCCGGCAAGACGGTTGCCCTGGCCAACAAGGAGAGCCTCGTCGTGGGAGGGCCGCTGGTCACCAGTTTGGCGGAATCGAAGCGGGCGCGCCTGCTGCCGGTCGATAGCGAACACAGCGCGGTGTTTCAGGCGATGCAGGCCGGGCGTCGCGAGGAGGTCCGCCGGGTGATTCTCACCGCCAGCGGGGGGCCGTTCCGTACCTATTCTCCCGAGCAATTGGCCGAAGTGTCCGTTGCCGAGGCCCTGGCCCACCCCACCTGGAACATGGGCCGCAAGATTACGATCGACTCGGCCACGTTGATGAACAAGGCCCTGGAGATCATCGAGGCCCGCTGGCTGTTCGATCTGACGGCGGATCAGATCGCCGTGGTGATTCACCCTCAATCGATCGTCCATTCGATGGTAGAATACATCGACGGTTCGGTGATCGCGCAGCTCAGTCCGCCCGATATGAAGCTGCCCATTCAGTATGCCCTGACCTACCCGGCGCGTCGGCCCGGGGTGGCAGCGAAGCTGGACTGGAGCCGGGCCATGGAACTGCAGTTCGAGCCGCCGGACTTCGAGCGGTTTGGGGCTTTGCAGCTCGGTCTGGACGTGGCCCGGGCCGGGGGTACCGCCGGGGCAGTGCTCAACGGCGCCAACGAGGCCGCCGTGGCCGCCTTCCTCGACGGGCGGCTGGGATTCCACGAAATCGTGCCGGCATGTAAGAACGTTCTCGAAAATCACAACTTCGATCCCAACCCCACCCTGGACAGGGTGCTCGAACTGGACCGTTGGGCTCGTCAGGAGGTGTTGCGTTGGGTCTCTCCTTGATTGCGATGAGTATCGACTGGTCGTTGCTGCTGGTGATCTTCGAGGTCGCCGTCGGCCTGGGCATGGTGATCTTCGTCCACGAACTGGGACACTTCGCCGTGGCCAAGATGTGCGGCGTGAAGTGCGAGAAGTTCTACCTGGGATTCGACATCGCCGGGCTGAAGCTCTGCAAGTTCACCTGGGGCGAAACCGAGTACGGCATCGGCATCCTCCCGCTGGGTGGATACGTCAAGATGCTCGGCCAGGAAGACAACCCCGCCCGGCTGCGAGAGGAGATCGAACGGGCCAAAAAGAAACAACCCCAAGGAGAATCGGCCGACGCTGCCGGCAAAGAAACGGTGGAGACGGCGAAGGAAGCGAAGCGTGGCGGTGATTCGAAGGGGCCGGCCAAGCCCCGACGCTCCGACGCCGAGGCGATCGACGTGAAGGCGGCCGAGGAGGCCTTGTACGATCCCCGCAGCTACCTGGCCCAGAGCGTGCCGAAGCGGATGGCGATCATCTCCGCCGGCGTGATCATGAACCTGGTGTTCGCGTTCGTGGTGGCGATCGTGGCCTTCGGGATCGGCGTGCCGCAGCAGCCGTGTCGCGTGGGCGGCGTGTTGCCCGGCCAGGGAGCCTGGCAGGAAAACATCGAGGTGGGTTACGACATCCAGCAGGTCGACGGCAAGAAGATCGAGAAGTTCCGCGACATGCAGGAAGCCGTCACGCTGGGCGACAATATCGAAGAGGGCTTGGCGATCTGGGCCCTCCCGCCGGGCGAAGAAGAGCTGCGGAAGTTCACCGTCAAGCCCGACAGTTCCGGGCTGTTCCCCATGATCGGCATCCAGAGTTCCGCGACGACGCGACTGAACGACAAGGAGTTGGCGTTTTTTCCCGGTTCGCCCGCTGCACAGGCCGAGCCGGGATTAGAACTCGGTGACTTGATCGTCAGGCTCGACGCCGAACCGATCGACAGCTATTACCAACTCCACCGCTATTTGGCCCGGCACCCGGAGGGCGAGTTGATGGTCACGGTGCGGCGGGCCGTCGCTTCCGAGCAGGGCGAAGGGGAAGCGGTCGAAACCGAGGAGTTGCCGCCGATCCGCGTGGGTGCGAACCGGATGCGCCGATTGGGCCTGATCATGGAAATGGGCGAGATCAGCGCCTTGCAAGCGAACTCGCCCCTGAAGGGTAAGATCGAGCGGGGCGACCGGATCGATCGGATCGACTTCGACCCGCCCGAAGATCCCGAGTCGGCCGGAAACCCCCAGTCGTCGGGCGACCCGATGACGCTGCCCGAGAGGCTACGAAAACTGGCTGCCGGGGCCGGCGAGGGCGGCAAGAGGATTCGCCTGTACGTCAAGCGCGGCGACGAGGACCTGCCGCCGATCGACGTGACGCTTCGCGACGTGGACACTTACTCGGAGCCGCTCAGCGACAACAGCCCGCTGGCCGTTCCCTCGTTGGGAATCGCGTACTACGTCGGCAACAAGATTGATGACGTCATCCCGGAATCCGTGTTGCCCGACAGTCCCGCCGCCAAGGCCGGATTGCGGACGGGCGACCGGATCGTCAAGGCGACGGTCATCCCTCCGGAGGAACAAACGGCGCTGGAAGAAAAACTCGGACAATCCGAAGCAAGCCTGAAGTTCGGCGACAAGCACCAGAACTGGCCTTCGCTGATCTACTCGCTCCAAAGCCTGTTGCCGAAGACGCGGGTGAAGCTGACGTGGGAACGAGACGAAGAAGAATTGACCGAGACGCTCGACCTGGTCGAAGACCCGAGCTGGTTCAACCCGGAGCGCGGATTCCTGCTCGAACAAGACGAGTTCATCCAGCAGGGCGAGAACTTTGCCGATTCGGTTCGCTTGGCGGCCAAGGAGACGGTCCACGCGACCTTGCTGGTCTATCGTTTTCTGCACAAGCTCGGCACCGGGCAGGTTTCGCCCAAGGCGCTGGGCGGCCCGGTGACGATCTTCGTGGTGGCAAAAAGATTCGCCGAGAAGGGTTTCGCCGAATTGCTCATCTTCCTGACGCTCATCAGCGCCAACCTGGCGGTGATCAACTTCCTGCCCATCCCGCTCTTGGACGGCGGACACATGGTCTTCCTGACCTGGGAAGGCATCCGCGGCAAACCGGCCGACGAACGGGTTCAATTGGCACTGACCTACGTCGGGCTGGTCTTCATCCTGGGCCTGATGGTCTGGGTGCTGGGCCTCGACTTCGGACTGATCCCGCGGTAGGTCAGGGCTTGCCCTGACGAATCTCGACGACGACATGGTGTCGGACCACAATCCGTCAGGGCAAGCCCTGACCTACTCGAGCAGTTGATCGTCGACTCGGGACAAATCCAACGAACCGGAGGCCCAATTCGGGGGATAGGTGCCGAGGCGGACGTACTTGTGGAACGTGGTCCACGGCCATTTCGCCGGTGCGTCCACATACCCGTGCTTGACGGGATTGTAGTGGACGTAGTCGAAGTG
>DATLAN010000478.1:0-15540 GCA_035527455.1 Thermoguttaceae bacterium | reverse complement strand
TTGCTTTCACTCGAAATCCTCCTTACTTCGGGCGTCGGGTTTGGTCATATACCCATTAGACCCCGAAAAACACGGAAGGTTTCGAGTTTTTTCGTTCTTGTTCCCAAAAAACTCGGGGACTACGCTTGGTTAAGGTCTAGTTGTCGCTGGGACGGCAGAACTAATTGACGCCTTACAGCGGGCGGGCGAATCTGCCGGGGATCGCCGCAGAGAACGTCGTGGCCGTCTGCAACGTCGACCAGATGCGCGCCGCGAACATGATCAAGCAGCATCCTCGGCCTCGATTATTCGCTACGAGTTCCCGGCGCGCGGCGACTTGCCGCCCATGCAGTTGACCTGGTACGATGGTGGACTGCTGCCCGAGTCGAAACTGAAAGACCTGGAAAACCCGCCACCAACCATCGACCGCGTCGAAAACCACCACCGAGACTGGATCAATGCCTGCAATGACAATCACGAACATCAGGACCGCAAGCGCTTTCTCCGCGTGCGTTGTGCTTTTTCGGTTCATACTGCCCTCGTGGGGTCTCGCCGATGAACCCAACCGATTGACTCGAGAGGAAGAAGGCGAAGGGTTTCAACTGCTTTTCGACGGCAAGTCGATGGACGGGTGGCGCAACTTCAAGTCCGAAACGATCCGGCCCGAGTGGAAAGTGGAGGACGGAGCAATGGTGCTCAGCGCCAAGGGCGGGGGCGACCTGGTGACACGAGAGGCCTTCGGGCACTTCGAATTGCGTCTCGAGTACTCGATCGGCGAACTCGGCAACAGCGGGATCATGTTCCGCGTCGTGGAGGACCCCGCGGAAAAGCTGCCCTGGCGACTTGCTCCCGAGTTTCAACTGTATGATTCGTTCAACGTCAAAGTCAGCGGCGACCGCTCTGCCGGTGCGCTGTACGGCCTGGTCGCGGCCCCGCAGGACCTGGCCAAACCGCCCGGCCAATGGAATCAGGTTCGCATCCTGCTCGAACCGGCCGGCGACGGCAGGGACCGGCTGCGGTGCTGGCTCAACGGCACTCGGACCGTCGACCTTGTGGTGGATCATTCGCCGGACAGCGAGTGGTCGAAACTGATCGGGCAGCACAACTTGGGAAAAGCAGGCACGAAGTACGAATTGCCCGGCGGGTTCTTCCGAGCCGAAACCGGTCCGATTCTCCTGCAAGATCACGGCGCCCGCACCGCTTTCCGCACGATCAGAATCCGTGAACTGGAGGCGCCTGAGCCGGAAATCAACCGCCGACTGAGGCGTGGATGACCACCGCTTTATAGGGCGTTCGTGTCTTCTGCTGCTTGCCCGGTTCGCGCGCCTTCTGCCGGTCCGCTTCGTCGCTGTCTTCCGTGACCAGCAGTGTCTTCACCTTGAAATACTTGTTCAGCGTTCGTTCGGCCTTTTCCGCGTCCGCCTTGCACACCGCCACAACGAAGAGAATCGGCTGATAGCGTTTCTTCGCCCGCCGCTCCTGTTCCTCCAGCGGCTCGGGCGGCGGTGGGGGAGGCGGCAGCGGCGCCATGGGACATTTGGAATGGTTCGCTTCGCTGACCCACGCCGGGTCGCCGTAAAGTCCGACACGGCTGAGGTCCAACGGTTGAAAACCGAGTCCCAGCGCGGGCGAATCCGGTTTCAGCCGAAAATCTCCCCGCTTGGCATCCACGAACAACGGATCGGCGATCCGCGAGCGGCGGTCGAGCCCCAACGCCTGCCACTCGGCGAAGCTGCGACGATAGAACCGCAGCCGCTCCGGCCCGCCGGTATGCCAATAGACGTTTTCGTCCCACGTGCCCAGCGGCTCCCGGGCGGCCAGGCGTTCGCTGAGCGAGCGCTCGCCGTAGGGGATCAGGAGTTCGCCCTGCGTCAGATAAACGATGTTGCGACGCAGCGTGCTCGGCCGCTTTTCGGAGTACGGCCACAGTGCATGGGTAGCGGACAGGGCGAAGATGTTGTTCTGGATCGTGTGCTCGTGGCCCCCGTTGTTGAACATCAATCCGCCACTGTTCGTGTTGTAGACGAGGTTGTTCTCGACCAGGTAGCCGCCGCAGGTGGCATCCAGGTAAATACCCCAACCGAACGGCGGCGTGGAATACGGCCGGACGTCGTGAAACACGTTATTGCGAATGACGCTGCCGGGCGAAACGCCGAGACAATAGATCAGCCCGGCGTCGCTGAGCACTCCGTGGACGAGGTGGTGGACGTGGTTCTGCTCGATGACGTTATGGTGCGTCCGGTTTTCTGCGTCGTTCCAGTTCCAGCCGACACTGATGCCGGAGTAGAGCAGGTCGTGGACGTCGTTGTGCGAGATCCGGTTGTGACTGCTCTGGGCCACCCAAACGCCGATGCCGGCCGGATAGACGCGACCGCCGTCGAAGATGTGGTTGTTGTCCACGAGGATTCGGCTCGATTCGGCGTCGTCGGTCCCGGCCATGTTCGCCTGGCCGACCCGGACGCCGCCCGCACCGAGATCGAACAGCCGGTTGCGCTGGATGCGGCCATCTTTGCAGCCCCGGCGAAACCAGATCCCGTAGGTGCCCACGTGGGCGACCTCGCAGCCTTCGACGGCGCAATGTCGTGCCCCGTCGGCCGTAATGACCGCCGGCACTTCGACCGCGGCCTGGGTGCTGCTGTTGCCCTCGGGCGAGAGCAGCCAGTCGGCATGGTGAAAGGTGAGGCCCCGAAGCGTGACGTGCTCGACGTAAGCACCCGCATCGGCGTCGCCCGCCAACCGAACCAGTTCGCTCAGCCGCGGGGCGATCACCTCCGTCTGGTCCGGCTTCTCGCCGGGCATCGGCCAGTAGCTCAGCACGCCCGTCTCGCGATCGAGATACCACTCGCCCGGCTGATCGAGCAGTTCGTAAGCGTTCTCGACGTAATACCGCTGGGCCTTTTCCCAATAACCGAGGCACCACCACTCCTTCAGCGGCGCCGCCAGTTCGACCACGTTCGACTGCGTGTCGACCGACCGGAGCGGGTGAATCGATGTCTCCCACGAGTGCATCAAAACAAGGTTCACGTCGCCCAGCCGCTCCCACGGCTCGATATCGCCGGGCGCGAACTCGAACTTGTCCCGCGCGATCGCCTTGCCGTGGGCGTCCTTCGGGCCGGGCAACAACCGGGCGATGCGATGGTAGCCCGTGTTCGGGCCTCGGGCACGCTGTCGCCGTCGGCCGTCGACGAACAACTGCCTGAAGTACCACCCTCCCGCCTTGACTTCGGGAATCACCGCTTCCCACAAAGGACCGTTATGCCGAAACCCACGGATGACTCGACCGCCGCTTAGGATCGGACGCTCGCCGGCATACGCTTCGATCACTACCGGGGCCGCGGCCGTGCCGGAGTCGATCGGTTCGAAGACCAGCGGCGTTTCCAGAAAATGCCGTCCGCTACGCACTTGGACGGTGACGGGCTCGGCAACCTCTCCCGCCGCGCGTGCATGCCGGATGGCGTCGCGTGCGGCGGCGAGCGAGGCCAACGGGCCGTCGGTCCGCTGGGCATTCGGCGCGGCCAATCGGCCCGACCACTCGTCGCTGCCGTCGGCGGCGACGTAGAGCACCCCCGCCCGAGAACTGCTGGCAAAAAGGCAAACGACCGTGGCGGCGAGCAGCCCGACGAGCAGGGGAAAACGCAACGTCTTGAAGTTCATGACGACTCCTTTGATCATCGAAGACAAGGCGGACCCGCAACCGAACATCGAGGACGTTTCCTCAATGATGAGAGAGAACGGTATACTGCAACTCCGGGTTCCTTCACGTTTGCGATATGCTAAAGCGTAACCTACTCAACTGGAACGTCCGCAGATGGGCCATCCGCTGATCGGCCGCGCTCTCGATCACGTCCGGGTTATTCTCGAACGGCTCGATACCCAGCAGCCCATAAAGGTTCGGCGGCTGCTTTTCCGGCGGGATGCCCAACCAACGGTGATACGGATCAAAAGCCCCTGGCATGATCGATCTCCTGAAGCATGAACTTGCTCGATTTCGTTACGGCTGCCCACGCGCGGGAGGGCTCCACCAGAGTTGGATCTTGTCGGAACCGGCGCAGAACGCCAGAATCGAGCCGTCCGGGCTGAAGGCAAGGGCTGACACCATGCCCACCTCGGGTCCCGAGATCGTTCTGAGAATCTCTCCGGTGGTCGGATTCCAGATTCTCACCAAATGGTCGCCTCCGCCGGAGGCCAGTAGCGAGCCGTCGGGATGGAATGCCACGCGCATCAGCTCCTTCGTGTGTCCCTTGAGCGTTTGCTGAAGCTCTCCCGTGGCCACGTCCCACAGAGTGATCGTGCCGCTGCGGTACGCCGAGGCCAAGGTCTTCCCGTCCGGGCTGAAGGTCACCCACCTGACTTCCGACCCCACTTTCTGCTCGCGCCGAAGTTCGCCCGTAGCAGGGTCCCAGAGCCCGAAGCTCCCGTCCGGGCAAGCGGACGCCAGCATCGAGCCGTCCGGGCTGAACCGCACGCAATAGACGTCATGGCCACGTCCCTCCAATGTGCGCCGGAGTTTTCCTGTGGCTACATCCCAGGTTTTCACCGTCTGGTCGTCGCTGGCTGAGGCCAACGTGGCGCCGTCGGGGCTGAAGTCCAGCGACCGAACATTGCCCGTATGGCCGGTGAATTCTCTCCCGAGTTGACCTTTGGCTGTATCCCAAAGTCGGATCGTAGACTCCACGCCAGCGGCGGCCACCAACGCACCGTTGGGACTGAGGGCCACGGACCACAGTCCTTCACTCGAAGCCGGGAACATCCCGCGAGGCTGACCGCTGGCCACGTCCCAGAACGCCACACTCTTCTCCGAACCGGCCGAGACCAAGGTCGAGCCGTCCCGGCTGAAAGCGATGTCGAGGACCGTACCTTTTTGCCCTTGCAGGACTCGTAAAAGCATCGCGGTCGCCGGGTCGAAACGCTTCACCGTCGGGCGGCGGAGTACGCCGGTCGCTGGCGGCAGCAGAGGCGCTCCTGCACCGGTGCTCGCGTTTACCATAGTTCCCGGTGTCGGCGTTGATGGTGGTTGGTCGTAGGGCTTTCCGACGAATTCCAACTCTCGAATCGACACGGAAGGCTTATCATGTTTCACAACGGACGTCACCACTACTCTAATGCCGGTTACCCGCGTCGGCCTTGGTAAGTCAACGACAAAGACCGGATTAGCGGATGCATCCAACGCATTTCTTCCGATCTTTCCCGACCGGACGGCGCCGAGTCTTTCCCCCTCCAAAGTGATCGCATTGCTCCACTGATCCGTTCCGGCAAGGAGACAGTGGATCTGAAAGCCGGTGATCCGGTCGAAGGCCTCACGGATAACGACCCGAGTTATCGTAGCCGGATGTTCCCAACGGGCCTCGATCCATGCCCCGTTTCCGTCGCCGGGCCCCGAACTCCACCGTGTCTCCCAATCCTTGTCGAACGCCTTGGCGACAGAATGTTTGTGCTCGTCCCAAGTGCTCGAAGCCGAATAGGCCAACCCGCTGGAGTCCAAAACGATTGACGGCTCCGGCGGCGTTGCCTCCGGCGGCGTTGCCTCCGGCAGCGTTTCCGGGGGACGCGCTAACTCGGCAATCTCTGCCAGCCGCCGGTCGAGCTTGATCTTTTCCAGGCTGGTTTGCACGCCCGGCTTGGCCTTGCGGTACCACGTGCCCGCGTGGTGCATCAGCGCCGTTTTCGCGTCGTCTTCGGCCGCTTCGGCCAGGTCCCACCACTTGTCGGCCAGGCGGATTTGACCGGACGGGTCGGTCGGGGTGAGGGTGACTTCGTCTTCGGCCGCCGCGCGCAGGGCCATGTCGCTGCCTTTGGCCAGGTGGGGGAGGCCCTGCGACCAGTCGCCCTGGCGCAGGCAGTACCAGCGGCCGGCTGCCAGGTTGGCCTCCGGGTCGTCGGGCGTGAGCTTCAGCTTCGCCAACGCCTCGTCGAACTCCTGCCACGACCGGTAGAGCCGCTCGATCTCCACGCGGCGGTCGTACACCCGTTTGCGATAGTCGCGGCCGGACGGGCCCAGGCACGCGCGGTGGACCATCTCGATGATCTCATTAGCCACGTCGTACTGCGATCGCTCCGCGGCCTCGTCGACCAACGCCAGCCCGGCCTCGGTCAGCAGGCCGAGCTTCTCCGCGTCCCCGGCGGCCGGTATCACGTTGGGCAAAACCTTCGCCTTGACCGAAAGCCCGTCGATCTCGAAGTCGGCCGCGATCCGGTCGATCGCCTCGAACGTCGAGACCGCGTCGCCGCCCTCGCAGGCCAAGTCCATCACCTGGCGCAACACCACGAACCGCTCGGTCGGGTTGCCGCGGGACTTCTCGGCCAACGCCAGCATCTCGCCGGCCAGCTCGAGCTTTTCGGCCGTCGTGCGCTGCTTGTCGAGTTCGTAAACCTCCTTGAGCTGCTCCAACACGGCGGCCTGAGCCTCGGAGGAAGGAACCGCCAGCCGCTGCTTCTGGGGCACGACGACCGGCGGCGTCACCGGCGGGTTTTCCACCGTCCCCGGCGGATCGACTTCCGGCGGGATGACGCTCGGCGGATCGTCGGTCGGCGTCTTCGCCGGCACATCAGGCTGGTCCGGCGTTTTTTCCTCCAGCGGCGACAATTCGGTCTTGCCCGGCGATCCATCCTCGGGCGGAGCCGCCGTCTTGACCTCTATCGGCGCGGGCGATTTGCTTTCCGACGGCGTGGACGGCTGGGCCGATTTTTCCTGCTGCTGGTTCCCGTCGCCGCTGTCGGCCGTTTGCCCACCCGGAAGCGAGGCCAGCCAGCTAATCAGGATCAACAGCACGACCACGCCGGCCGCGGCGGCCCCGAGGATCACCGGAAGGTTCTTGGGCCGCTTGCTCCCGGCTTCTGCCGGCACGGGTTCTTCCGGCGCGGCGCTGGCGACGGGGATCGCCCGGGGCAGCGACGCCTTTCGGGCCTCGAACTCCTTGCGGAGCCCGGTGTCGTAGGCTGCTTTCTTCTGCGGACGGAGCAGCCGCACCTTGGCCGCGGCCACTTCATTGAGCAGTTTCTGCGACAGATCGCCGTGCTCGCCGGCCTGGAACGTCCGCAGATGGGCCATCCGCTGGTCGGCCGCGCTTTCGATCACGTCCGGATTATCCTCGAACGGCTCGATACCCAGCAGCCCATAAAGATTCGCCGGCTGTTTCTCCGGCGGGATGCCCAACCAACGGTGATACGGATCGAAAGCCCCTGGCATGATCGATCTCCTGAGTGCGGCCTGTCGGCATGAGTGCTGCGAGGGTGGCACGCCCTGAGGAACGAAGGGCGTGGTTTGGCCAATTTGCCACGCCCTTCGTTCCTCAGGGCGTGCCACCCAATGATCAACTTTATTGGCAGATTCACCACCGTGGAGTACGACGTAGCCTTCATTATTACCGCTTTGGCAAGGCGGGATCAAGAGGACGCCGCCCGAAATCCCTAGTCCGACCGGGTTGTTTGTTTCTCCGGTGAAACAGGATCCCGGCGTTTGGAGACTCTCGGCAAGTGGCGAATGGCGCGCGAAGAATCAAGATCCGCTCGGTTTCTACGGCTTTTCCCGTGGGCGATACGGGCCGCCGAGTTCGTCGCGGAGTTCGTTGCAACGGGCACGCATGCGATCGAGCACCTCTCGGTACGCCGGGTCGGCGACGAAGTTCTTCAGTTGGTCCGGGTCGACCTCGAGGTCGTGCAGGAACTCGCCGTCGTCGGGGTGCTCGAAGTACCGGGCGTACACGTAACGCTCGCCGCGGACGCCTTCATACTTGGGGATCTTCGCGTTGTTCATCAGGTGTTCGCAGAAGAAGTCGGTCCGCCAATCGTCCGGCTGCCGGCCGCGAACCAACGGCATCAGGCTGCGGCCCTGGTAGGTCGCCGGAAGGGGCAATCCGGCCAGATCGACGATCGTTGCCGGGACATCGACGTTCAAGGCCATCGGCTTTAGAACCCGGCCGCGCTGGTCCTGCGGCAGCCGCGGGTCGTAGATCACCAACGGCACGCGGAGCGATTCCTCGAAGTGCGACCACTTGCCCGCGAAGCCGCGGGAGCCCTTGTAGTAGCCGTTGTCGCCGCAGAAGATGACCACGGTGTTTTCGGCCCGGCCGAGCTGGTCCAACTCGTCGAGCACTCGCCCCATCACCCGATCCAGCCCGGTGATCATCCGGTAATAGGCCTTGACGTTCTTTTGATACTTCTCGGGCGTGTCCCATCGCCAGAACCAGCGGTCGCGGTGCATGGAGTCGTGGAAGAAGGGGGGCAGTTGCTTCCAGAAATCGATCGAGACCTTCGGCGGCGGAATGGTCACGTCTTCGTACAGCCCATCGACGGCCTTCGGCCACGGGTAGTGGTTCACTTTGTCGCCGTCCTCGGCGTGGGCGGCGTTGAAGCTGACCGACAGGCAGAACGGCCGGTCCGCCTCGCAGCCGCGGAGGAACTCGACGGCCCGATCGCCGGCAATCTCGGTCACGTGCCGCAGCGAGCCGTCGGGCTGTTTCTTGAAATAGGGACTTCGGTTCAGGGGCACGAACACGTCGAACATCTTTTCTCGGGCCCCTTGGGGTACGGCCACGCCGAACTTGCCGACGAAGCCGGTCCGATAGCCGGCCCGGCGCAACACGGCCGGATAGCTGTTGTCGGAGGCCGGCTCGGGGATCGGCGGCGTGCCGAAGGTGAAGCCGTGCGTCCGTTCCCACTGGCAGGTGAAGATCGTCGCCCGACTGGCCGCGCAGATCGAGGTGGTGACGAAGGCGTTTTCGAAGCGGACGCCCGCGGCAGCCAGCTTGTCGATCGTGGGCGTCTGGAGGATCGGGTGGCCGGCACAGCCGAGGAAGTCGGCCCGCTGATCGTCCGAAAGGAAGAAGATCACATTGGGGCGGTCCGCGGCAACCGCCTTGGTCCCCAAGAACATCGCGGCGGCCAGGGCTCCGAAAAACAGGACGAAGGGAATCGTGGGAAGCTTCATGGTCGGGCACCTTGTTTGGGTTGGAAGTTCAACGGCTTGCGCAGCAACGGCAGGCCCTCATTGTAGGAGATCCGCGGCGCCGGGCCAATCGTCGCAGAGGGCGTGGCTGGTCCGCAGTTTGCAGAGGATGCACCACATGGGCGACTGAGGGATTGGGGGAACACACGCAGGATAGCGAACTACGGAAATGCATGATGGATTCGGAAATATAGAGAACATGCGTTCCAATCCCCGTCGCGTAATTCTTGGGTAAAGAAATCGCGGATATCCGGCCGCTAAATGCCCCGCCGGGCCGTGTCTCTCGGAGCCTATACCGTCAACCCGTACGACTTTTCCGGATACTCCGGCGTTTTGGCAGTGACGTACCCGCCGCATGCCGCTACAATCCTGCAAAATCGGCCTTCTCTCCCATCGTCGTCGGGGCGCCGGTCGCCGGCACGTGTTCGGTGTCGGCTTGCGGGAATCCACAATACATGTTATGGGACAGGTTGCGGCTGGTCCGAGGTCGCTATCGGTATGCAATCACCCGCGGATCGGACACCCTGGGCGGAACGAGAGTGGCAGGCAAGCAGATCGAGAAAGGCACTGGAAGTGGCCTCCCATCTGGACATCGACCGGCTCGGCACCACGCCGGCCAATAAGCATATTCACGTCAACCGTGCCGGGCAGTCGGTCGTGCGGAGCACTGCGTCGGGCCTGTCGGTTCTGCGGATCGACTCGGCGCACGTCTTGCCCGGCGTGGTACGATACCCCGAGAGGCTTTCCCGCGAGCAATTCTACGGCGTGGCCTACCCCCTGATGGTCCTTTCCCGCCGGCTCGAGGACCGGCTGCTGGAACTCTACCGCAAGGGCTACGTGAAGGGCACGGTGACCAGCAGCGCGGGAAACGAAGCCGCGGCGGTAGGGACGGCGATGCCCCTGCGGCCGGGACGCGACGTGGCCGCGTTGTTGCACCGCGATTTTGCTTCCCACTTGCTGTTGGGGGCAACACCCTATCAGCTAGTCTGCCAATACCTGGCCAACGCCGACAGCCCCACGCACGCACGCGAGGGCAACGTCCACCACGGCGACCCGGCCGCCCGCCGCTTCCCGATGATAAGCCACCTGGGCAAAATGCTCAGCCTGGTGGTCGGAGGGACCTGGGCCGCACGCCGCAACGGAGAAGACGTCTTCGGGCTGGCGGTGATCGGCGACGGCGGCACCAGCACCGGCGAATTCCACGAGTCGCTGAATCTCGCCTCGGTACACAACGTCCCCGTGCTGTTCTTGATTCAGAACAACCACTATTCATTTTCCACGCCCACCAGTGCCCAATACCGTTGCGAACACCTTTCGGACCGCGCTCAGGGATACGGCATTTCGGGCCGAACGATCGACGGATTGGATCCCTGGACGGTCTACTCGGCCGTGTGCGACGCGCTGGAGGCGATGCACGTCGATCCCGCTCCGACGATCCTCGAGTGCATGACGCTCCGGTTGCACGGACACGCCGCCTACGACCGGGGCGAATACATCGGCAAAGAGCAGCGAGAACAGTGGTGGCAGCGCGACCCGGTGCCCGACACGCGGCGGAAAGTCCGGGAGTTCTGCGGGCTGTCGGAGCGGGAAGTCGAGGCGATGGAAGAGGCGGTCGACGAGGAGATCCACGAGACGATCGCCGAGGCGCTGAAAGTGGCCCGTCCCGACGCACGCTCCCATGGCTGGAACGTCTACGCCAACTCGTCGCCGGCGGTGGTCGAGCCGCTGAAGGTTCCCAAAGCGAAAAACGGCGAGGCCGTCAATTGCGCCTTGGACTACATTCTCGCGAACAACCCGGACGCCTTCTTCGCCGGGTTGGACATCGGCACCTACGGCTCGGCGTTCAAGACCTGCAAGGGCCTGATCGACCGTCACGGCGCGGAGCGGGTGATCGACATGCCGATTTGCGAATCGGGTATTATCGGTTTTGCGCTGGGAGCGTCGCAAACGGGGGCCAGGCCGATCGTCGAGTTCCAGTTCGCCGACTTCTCGACCGAGGCCGTCACCCAGTTGGGCCTCAACGCCGGGACCTGGTACTTCCGCACGGGTCAGGCGGCGCCGTTGCTCCTGCGGTTGCCGTGCGGCGGCGGGTTGACGATGGGGGCGTTTCACTCGGGCGAATACGAAGGCCTCTGGAGCCGATTTTCGGGACTGAAATTGCTCTACCCGGTCACGGCGCAGGAGACCTTCGAGGCCCTGGTGGCCGGCTTCTACGACAGCAACCCGTGCCTGGTCTTCGAACACAAACAACTCTACTGGAGCAAGAGCGGCCCGATCGATTTCGACGGCAACCTGGACGCCGTCTGGCGACCGCGACGATATACCGAGGGGACCGACGTGACGGTGGTGGCCTTCGGGGCCATGGTCCACGATGCGATCGCCGCGGCGCAGACCAGCCGGCATTCGGTCGAGGTCTGGAACCCGTTCGTGTTGCAACCGCTGGAACTCGACCCGATCATCGCATCGGTGGAGAAGACGGGGCGTCTGTTGGTGGTTCAGGAATGCGGGGAGACCCAGGGGCTGGGGGATAGGGTGATCTCCTTGACGGTTCGCCGGCGTGGTTCCGCTCTGAAGTGCCTGCCGAAACTGCTCGCCGCGCCGGACGTGCCCGTTCCATTCGCACCGGAGCTGGAATCGTACTACCGGCCCGACACCGAGAAGATACTCCGGGACATCGAAGCCATGATGCAGGGAAGCTGATGGACGAAACGCATTTCAGGATGCCGCTGTATCTGCCCGCCGGAGGTGCCGCCGAGACCGAGGCTACGATCATCGAGTGGCACGTTTCCGAGGGCGACCACTTTGGCAAGGGGCAGGTTCTCGCCCAGGTGGACAGCGCGAAGTCGGTCTTCGATTTCGAGTCGCCGTGCGACGGGATGGTCATTCGATTGCTCCACCTGGAAGGAGAGACGATTTCGCTGAGCGAGGCGATCGTGGAGATCGAGACCTCCGACCCGGAGATGAAGGACTGGATTCCGCCGGCCGCCAGCAGCGAGGAACCGGTCGTGCGGGAAGCACCTGCCGCGGTCGTGAAGATCGGCCGAGCAGAGTGCGAGACGGTCGCCCTGTTGGGCGTCGGCGGCTATCTGCCCCGGCGCGTCGTGACCAACGTCGAACTGGTCGAGCGCTACCCGGAGATCTCGGAGCAATACGTTTACCAGGTGACGGGCATCCGCGAGCGGCGCTGGGCAGCCGAGGGCGAAAAACCGTCCGACATGGCGTACAAGGCCTCGCTGGAAGCGATCCGCAAGTCGGGCATCGCCACCAAAGACATCGACGCGATCATCCTTTCCACCACGACGCCCGACATGGCGATGCCCTCGACCGCCTGCATCCTGCAGGATCGCCTCAGCCTCGGCCCGATTCCGGCGTTCGATCTCAACGCGGCCTGTTCCGGCTGGCTGTACGCCGTTTCGATGGCCCGGGGCATGATCCTCTCCGGCATGGCCCGCAACGTGTTGACCGTCGGCGTGGACATGCAATCGCGGCTGTTGGACGTGGCCGATCGGAACGCCTATTTCATTTTCGGCGACGGAGCGGGGGCGGCGATCGTTTCCTCCGGCACCGGCGGGCACGACATTCGCGAGGTGATTCTCGGCTCCGATCCCCGGGGATTGCACATGGCCCGGCGCGCGTATCCCGGCTACGCCGTGACCAACGGCCAGTCGGACATCGATCCCTGGATCCGGCTCGACGGTCCTTCCCTGTTTCGCCTGGCCACCGACAGTTTCACCGGGGTGATCCGCCAGGCCATGGCCAAGACCGGTTGGAGCGCGGAAGAAACCCGTTGGGTCATTCCCCATCAGGCCAACGCCCGCATCCTCAAGGCGGCCGCCAAGCGAAGCGGCGTACCGTTCGATCGCTTCTATCTGAACGTCGACCACGTCGGAAACACCTCCAGCGCGAGCATTCCCCTGGCCTTGATAGAAGCGGAAGAAAGCCTCGCTCCAGGCGACAAGCTGATTCTCTGTTCCGTCGGGGCCGGCATGACCACCGCGGCCGTGTCCGTACAATGGTGATGGGCGTGGACTACCAGAACGTCACCACCGACGACCAGTTGCTCTCGTACTGCCGGGAACTCTCCGAAGCCGACTCCATCGCGATGGATACGGAATTCGTGGCCGAACACACGTACCGGCCCGTGCTCTGTCTGATCCAGGTGGCCGCCGAAGGAAAACTCTCGGTCATCGACCCGATGGGCATCGAAGACCTGACGCCCTTTTGGGAAACCATCGCCGCCGAAGGCCACGAAACGATCGTGCACGCCGGCCGCGGCGACGTGGAGTTCTGCCTGCAAGCCATCGGCCGTCATCCCTCGGGCCTGTTCGACGTGCAGATCGCCGCTGCCTTGGTGGGCATGGAATACCCGGCCGGATACAGCACGCTGATCGGCAGGCTGCTGGGCGACTCGTCGAAGAAACACGAAACGCGCACCGACTGGCGCCGCCGCCCGTTGTCCAATCGTCAAATCGAATACGCCCTGGACGACGTGCGTCATCTGCACCCCTTGCGAGACACGCTCCAAGCGCGGCTGAACGAACTCGGCCGGCTCGATTGGTTCGAGCAGGAGATGACCGACTGGCAAGACGAGATCGAGCGGGCACAGAAACAGGAGCGGTGGCGGCAAATCTCGGGCAACTCGGGCCTCGACCGCCGCAGTCTGGCGATCCTCCGCGAACTGTGGCGATGGCGCGAGGCCGAAGCCGAACGTCGCAACAAGCCCGCGCGACGCGTGCTCCGCGACGATCTGATCGTCGAGTTGGCCCGGCGACGAACGGCCGAAGTCAAGCAGATTCGGGCCGTTCGGGGACTCGAACGCGGCGACCTGCAGCGGCGTCTGGGCGAGATGGCCCGGTGCATCGAACGGGGGCTCGAGCTGCCGGAGGAAGAGTGCCCCGACACCGCTTTCTGCAAGCCCAAGGCGAAGCTGTCGGTCTTGGGTCAGTTCCTCTTCTCGGCCCTCGGCAGTATCTGCCGCGAGGCGCATCTGGCCCCCAATCTGGTCGGCGGCCCGGCCGATATCCGCGAACTGATCGCCTACCGCACCGCGGGCCGGCTCGGCCGCGGCGCCGACCGGCCGAAGCTCGCCCGGGGTTGGAGGGAGGTGTTCGTCGGCCGGCTGTTCGACGACCTGTTGGACGGCAAGACCTCGATCCGCGTCGGCGACCCCTCCAGCGATCATCCGCTGGTGTTCGACCGCGGCGAATCGGGTACACTACTCGAACTGTAAGCGGTGAGTGGAAAATGGGGACTGGCTCCGAGCCGCCAGTGGTGTGAAAGTCGCAAAAAAACGGTGCCGGCTCGGTGCCTGTCCCCTTTTTCCACGGGGTCCCGGCAGTCACCGCCCGAAGAAGGGGACCGGCACATGCGCGTGCCGAAAAGAAGAAAAGAAGTCGTTCACGAACCAGCGGAAACCGCGGGAGGTAACTCGTCATGACCGTGCTGCGAGCGATCGGAAACACGCCGCTCGTGGAGCTGATCGGGCTCAACGGCAAGAGACCGAACGTGCGGATCTTGGCCAAGCTCGAAGGCAACAATCCCGGCGGCTCCATCAAGGACCGCCCCGCCTACTACATGATCAAGGCGGCGGAAGCGTCCGGGGAACTCACCCCGGAAAAGACCATCCTGGAGCCGACCTCCGGCAACACGGGCATCGCGTTGGCCATGATCGGGGCGGCCAAGGGTTATCGTGTCCGGCTGTGCATGCCCGCCTGCGTCAGCGTCGAGCGGCGGAGCGTGCTGGAGGCGCTGGGGGCGGAAGTCGTGCTGACTCCTCCTGAGGAAGGCACCGACGGGGCCATCCGAAAGGCCCATCGACTCCTGGAGGAAAGGCCGGACGAGTACTACATGCCCAATCAGTTCGTCAACGAAAACAACATCCTCGCCCACTACGAAACGACCGGCCCGGAAATCTTCGCGCAAACCGACGGCGAAATCGACGTCTTCGTCGCCGGTATGGGAACGACGGGAACGTTGATGGGAGTGAGCCGGTTCCTCAAAGAGAAGAAGCCCGAGGCCCGAGTCGTCGGCGTCGAGCCGGTCATGGGCCACAAGATCCAGGGGCTGAAGAACATGCAGGAGGCGATCCGGCCGGAGATTTACGATTCGGCCATGCTCGACGAGAAGGTCGTCGTGCTGGACGAGGACGCCTTCAACGTCACCCGGCATCTGGCGATCAAGGAAGGCATCTTCGTGGGCATGTCGAGCGGGGCGGCGGTGGCCGGTGCCCTGCAAATCGCCGAGCGAATGACCTCCGGCACGATCGTGGCCATCCTGCCCGACCGAGGCGATCGCTATCTCAGCACCGAGCTATTCCGGCCGATCTGCGCCAAGTGCCCGCCGTAGGCCCGTCCGGTCGGCACGCCAATCGGCCCACCGCAATCCTCCCGTGGATGCGCCGCACCGACGATTTTGCGAATGCACCGAACGATTTGGTACAGCCCGTAAACGGGCCGCGTAAACGCAGGTAAACGGGCTCAGAGCGCACTTTGTCATTAGCAAGGCAACTGGGACGACTGCCACGGTCGATCTTGCGGAAGCGATCCTACCATGTCGCGGGTGGCACCGTCGATCTTGCGGGAGAGATCATACCATGCCGTTCGACTCATTCGCAAGAT
>DATLAN010000477.1:0-2870 GCA_035527455.1 Thermoguttaceae bacterium | reverse complement strand
AGAAACGGCTGTCGACACTCCAGACCGTGGGCCATCGACGCTATGTCGACCTTGGTCATCAGGTCGCACGGCAGATACGTCACCAGATCGGCCAGGCTGAAGGTCGTGACCGGATCGCGGCGGCATCGCGCGAACGCGGCGGCCAGAAACTCCAGCGGATCCGCCTCGGGCAGCGTGGCGATGAACTCCTCGGTGTACAGCTCCCCGCGGCGGGCTTCGTTGAAAATGGCGATCCAGTCCAGATAACGCCGCGCCGCCGGATAGTTCAACGCTTCGACGAACCGTTTCCATCGCCGGCGGATCGATTTCTGCCGCGCACTGGCCGGCAGCTTCTGCCAGAAACGCCCCGCGATCGACCGACGCACAAGAGCCGGCAGACGGTCGAACCACCGGGCCAGCCACACCGCCCGATAACGCGGGTAGCCGGCAAACAGCTCGTCGCCCCCGTCGCCGGTCAGCGCCACGGTGACGTGCCGCCGGGTGAGCTGCGAGACGTACCAGGTGGGCACGGCCGAACTGTCGGCGAACGGCTCGTCGAAATGCCACACCAGCCGCGGAAGGATCTCGATCGCGCGGGGCTCCACCAGGAATTCCTCGTGCACCGTGCCGAACGTTTCGGCAACCAGCCGGGCGTAACGCGTCTCGTCGTATTCCGGCACGGGGAACCCGATCGAAAAGGTCCGCACCGGCTCGCCGGCCAGCTTGCTCATCAAGCCGACCACGATCGTCGAATCGATCCCGCCGGAAAGAAACGCGCCCAAGGGCACGTCGCTTTGCAGCCGCAGTTCGACGGCGGAAGTCAGCCGGGTCCGCAGCTCCCGGGCGTACTCTTCGGCCGGCCGGTCCTCTTCGGCGTTGAAGTCCGGCTGCCAGTAGGGGCGGACCTCGAGCCGGCCGTCGCGATAGATCGCCAGGTGGCCCGGCGGCAGCTTGCAGATGCCGCGGAAGATCGTCCGGGGGTGCGGCACGTATTGGTAGGTGAGGTATTCGTCGAGGGCCTGCGGGTCGATCTGCCGCGGGACGCCGGGCACCTGCAACAGGCTCTTCAACTCGCTGGCGAAGAGCAACCGGCCGGGCTCGTGGCGATAGACCAGCGGCTTCTGGCCCAGCCGGTCGCGTGCCAAGAGGAGTTGTCGTCGCCGGGCGTCCCAAATCGCCAGGGCGAACATCCCGTTGAGATGCTCCAGCAGCCCGGGCCCTTCGTCCTCGTAGAGGTGGACGAGCGTTTCCGTGTCGCTTTGCGTGCGGAAGCGGTGCCCGCCGCCTTCGAGCCGTCGCCGCAATGGGCCGTAGTTGTAGATTTCGCCGTTGAAGACGACCCACACGGAGCCGTCTTCATTGGCCATCGGCTGGTGCCCGCCGGCCACGTCGATAATCGCCAGCCGGCGGTGTCCCAAGGCCACGCCCGGCAGCGGCCCGCCGCCGCGATGGAGTTCGAACCCGGTCCGGTGCGTTCCCTCGTCGTCCGGTCCGCGATGGCGCAGCACGTCGGTCATCCGCCGGAGCGTTGGTTCGTCCAGTTCCTTCTTCGGATCGCTCCAGATTGCGCCGGTGATGCCGCACATGGTTTGGTGGCGTTCGAAGGCTTTCGGCGGGTATGGATGGTGTACCGCCACGCAAACGCATTGTACCCGTTCTCTCCATGGTCCGATAGCGCCGATTTCGCTTTGTGCGATGCCGTGGAGGAGTTTGCGGCGAGGAGATGTTTCCGGTATACTGAGGCCCGTTCGATCCTACGAGACACACGAACCAAATCAACGACAACCGAAAGGACGGCCCGGCATGAACAGACCATTGCGTACCGGTTTTCAAGGGAATCTGACAGCCTTCTTGTTGGTTTGCACGGTTTGCGGCACGGGGATTTCCGCTTCCGCCGCCGACTGGCCCACGTGGCGTTACGACGCCGGGCGGACGGCCGCTTCGCCGCAAGAGCTTGCCGCCGAACTGCACCTCCAGTGGATTCGCCACCTGCCGCCGCCGAAGCCGGCGTGGCCGAAATACCCCCGGCTCTGCTTCGACGGCTGCTATGAACCGGTCGTACTGGGCAAGACGATGTTCGTGCCCTCGATGGTCACCGACAGCGTCACGGCGCTCGACACCGCTACCGGCGAGCGGCGCTGGATCTTCTACACCGACGGACCCGTGCGGCTGGCACCGCTGGCCTTCGACGGCAAGGTCTGTTTCGTCTCCGACGACGGGCATCTCTATTGCCTGGATGCCGCCGAAGGCAAATTGCTCTGGAAGGTCCGCGGGCTTCCCGCCGGCCGAAAGGATCGCAAAGTGCTGGGCAACGATCGGATGATTTCGCTCTGGCCTGCACGTGGCGGGCCGGTCCTGGCCGACGGAACCATCTACTTCGCCGCCGGCGTCTGGCCGTTCGAAGGCGTCTACGTCCACGCCGTCGACGCGAAATCGGGCAAGTTGATCTGGTCGAACGGGGAAATCGCCGACATCGAGCTGGGACTCGTCGATCACGGGATGCGGCAAGACACGGGACTCTCGCCGCAAGGGTATCTCGCCATGATCGGCGGCAAGCTGATCGTCCCCAGCGGCCGGGCCCTGCCGGGAGTGCTGGACCCGAAGACCGGCAAGCTGCAGCCTTACGTCACCGGCTGGGGCGGGCGCGACGATCTGCAAAAGGGATGCTGGTACGTCTCGGGAAACGGGAAGTACTTCTTCCAAAGCGGCGACGTCTACGACGCGGCCACTCACCAGCGGATGCAGATCGATCCGGCCAACGCCAAGGAACTCGGCGACTTCCGCGATCCGATCTTCACGCACCAGGCCCTCTACTTCTCTCGGCCCGTCAACCAGCAGGTCGGTTACCGGCCGGTCGGCACGGGTCACGAGGGAATCGTGGCCTGGGACCT
>DATLAN010000476.1:0-13088 GCA_035527455.1 Thermoguttaceae bacterium | reverse complement strand
TTTTCGGTGGCCCCTTCGAGGATGAACCAGCCGCGGTAGCCGATTTCGTCGACGGCCTCCTTGATCTTGGGGAAATCGACCTTGCCCTTGCCCAGCAGGCAGCCGTTCTCTTTCATGTGGATCTGGCAGATCCGCTGGGCGCCCAAGCGGCGGATTTCGGCCGGCACGTCGTAGCCGCCGTTGGTCATGTTGGCCACGTCGTAATAGACCTGCACGGCGGGCGAACCGACGCCGTCGAGGATCCGCAGGTGCTCGTCCACGTCGAGCGTCGATTCGACGCCCAGGATGACGCCCGCCTTTTCGGCCTTCGGGGCGACCTTCTTCAGCCGGCGGATCACCTCGTCCTGCAGGTCCTGCCGGCCCTTGAGGTTGCCTTTGCCGAAGAACGCCAGCAAAACGGCCTTCACGCCCATCGCCGCCATCACCTCGACGCAGTCTTCCACCCACTGCTCGGTCTGCGGCTCGGTGGCGTAGGGCACCCGGTTGAGCACGCCCATGGCCAGCGAGGGGATCTCCAGACCCGACTGCTCGGCCTTTTTCCGGTACAGGCTGCGGACCTGCTGGTCGCGGAGGTCGAACTGATCGCCGCCGTCGAAGCTGACCTCGACGCCGTCCAGGCCGATCTCTTTCGCCACGTCCAGCGCCTCGGGGTTTTGGTGGCGGCCGAGCGACCAGTCGCAGGCGCCGATCTTGAAGACGTGCTTCTCCTCGGCGGCGAGCAACGAGCGGACCATCGGCGAGAGGCAGAACCCGGCAGCAGCCGTGCCGGCGAGCATTTCACGGCGGGAAATTCTTGTGGTCATGGCGAGGGCTCCTTGGCGGTGGGGGATGGGTCAATGACGAATGACTAATGCCTAATGACGAATGACGAATGCCTAATGACGAATGACGAATGGCCAATCATTCATCAATTCCCAAATCAGGAGAGAGCGGCTCTTGCCCGTTCATGCAGCCCAACTCCCTTCGCGCACATCGCTCACACTCTCGTCATTCGTCATTCGTCATTTTCAACTCGCTGCTACCTGTAGTTTTTCGGCCTTCAATACGGCTTGAACACGCCGGGCATGGGCACGGGGTACTTGCCGTTTGCGTCCGGCAAAACCGGCGGGGCGACGTCGAAAGCGAGGGTCGGCGGCATTTCGTCGGGGCCCTTCGCCACGGCGTCGTCCCAGCGGACGACCTGGCCGCTGTAGGTGGCCATCCGGCCCAAGACGGCCGTCATGCTGCTGGTGGCGCCGAACCAGCCTTCATTATACTTCGCGCCCTTCTCGATCGCCTCGAGCCAATCGACGTGCTCCTGGGCGTGCCCGCTGACCTGTGGGCCCGTATACTCCCACGGGTTCTTGCCGGTGATCGTGCCGGAGCTGTCGCCCACGCCGTCGACGCCGTGGGCGATCGTGCCGCCCATCCGCGCGCAGCCCACGATGTGGCGGCACTGGCTGTAGAGCTTCGTGCCGTCGGCGTAGGTGAACTCGTTGAAGTGGTGGTCGAAGATCTGGCCATGGTCGGGTCCCTTGCGGACTTCGCGGCCGCCCATGCCGTTGGCCTCGACCGGATGGTCGCCCTTGATCCAGTTGGCCCGATCGATCAGGTGGACGTGCTGCTCGACGATGTGATCGCCGCAGAGCCAGACGAAATAGAACCAGTTGCGCATTTGGTACTCCATCTCGGACTGACCCGGCTGCCGCGGCCGCACCCAAACGCCCGCGTTGTTGCAGTACGCCCGCAGTAGCTTCAGCTCGCCGATGGCCCCGTCGTGCATCCGGGCGATCGACTCGACGCACGGCGGCGTGTGCCGGGAATTCAGGCCCACGGCGACCTTGAGGTCCTTCTCGTCGGCCAGCTTGTTGGTCTCCATCACCGAGCGGAAGCCGGGCGCGTCGACGCAGACGGGCTTCTCCATGAAGATATGCTTGCCGGCCTCGACCGCCGCGCGGTATTGCATGGGCCGAAACCCCGGCGGGGTGACCAGCAGGATCAGGTCGATGTCGCACTGGAGCACGTTCTGGTAGCCGTCGAACCCGGCAAA
Source organism: Thermoguttaceae bacterium (assembly GCA_035527455.1). Lineage (GTDB taxonomy): Bacteria > Planctomycetota > Planctomycetia > Pirellulales > Thermoguttaceae > DATLAN01. The sequence goes on along the minus strand of DATLAN010000476.1, from coordinate 11,059 downwards.
GATGCGGTCTGCGGTCACGTCGAGCTGATCGGCGTGGCCCTGGGCGAGCCGCTGGAGCGAACTCTGCGCCCGATCGATGAAGGCGTCGGCCACGGCGACCAGGCGGATCTTCTTCGAGGCGTCCATACAATTGACCGCGGCGCCGGTACCCCGTCCGCCGCAGCCGACCAGTCCGATGCGGATCACGTCCGACCCGGCCCCGTGGGCGGAGCGTGCCAGAGTCAATCCCCCGGCCACGGCCGCCCCGGCGGCGACCTTGGAGCCGGTGAGGAATTCGCGGCGGGTAGCTTTCTTGGTCTCGTTCATGGCGACCCTCTTGTGGTTGATGATGTTGACGTTCCAGGTACCGCACAGGGTGACACATTTGCCCAGCCGTGTCAAATACTACCACCTCGTAACCAACGCGACGCGAAAGCCGTAGGTGTTGGCACGAGCGTAGGCGGAATCGTGATAACGGAACGCCGATCCGCAGGCCGAGGCGAGCGCGTAGCAGCGTAAGCGGCCATCAGGGCCATGGTTGACGGGGGTGGTAGGCTGAGGAGTGGGATTGCCTGGCACACGGCGGGATTTGTTCCGGTTTCTATCCAAATCGGTCAGTCGATCTTCTGGCGACCGAGCGAACTTCGCCGATGGGTCGACGCCGGTTGCCCCGACCGCAAAACCTGGTTAGAACACCAGGCATGCGGCAAATTCTGCCCGCAGTATCGAAGGCTGCGCTTGAGCTACCAGCCCTTCGCCTCGAGGATACCTTTGATTCTCTCTTCGGCCCGTTTTTTGAGCAGGACCATCTTGTTGGTTTTGGCCTGGCGGATCTTGTCCGCGAGTTTCTGAATCTCGGCCGGTTTTTCGAGAAAATCCATGGCGCCGAGCTTCACGGCCTCGATGCCCTTCTGCACCGTGGCGTAGCCGGTCAACAAGATAATTTGGAGGTCGGGGTTGATTTCGAGAAGGTGTCTTAGCGTTTCGATCCCGTCCATTTCCGGCATGAGCAAATCCAGGAAGATGGCATCGTAAGACTCTGCCCGGGCCTTTTCCAGCGCCTCGCGCCCATTCCCGGCAGCGTCGACCACGATGCCTCTGGCCTCCATCCGTTGGGAAAGGACCTGGGTGAATTCCTGTTCGTCGTCTACCAGCAATACCTTTTCATGGGCCATGTTTCATCCTCCGTTTCTGCAGCGAGAGTCCGTGCCCGGGATTCTCGGTTTTCGGCAAGAAAGTCGGTTCGAGACATCATTGGATCGGGATTTCGAAAGCCAAGGAAAGGAGTCCCTCTGTGCAAGACGTGTCGACTCTTCCCTTCCACTGCTTCGATTCGGGAGAAAGTCGTGAGATTCGAGCGGACAATTCGCTTGTGGTGACGGTGGCCCTGCCTTGAATGGTGATCACGGCCGTGGATCCTTCGGCATCGAGCTTGATGGTGGCCGACTCGCCCTTTTTCAAGAATTCCACCAGAAGCTCGACCGCGGAGAAGACGGCATGTTGCAGGCCGAAAGGGTCGCCGGTCACCGGGATGGCGCCGTCGGGGAGTCGGGCCTCGAGCGTACAGCCTGCCCGCGCGAGGTGCCGCTGGGCCAGGACAGCGACGTCCGCGACAAGCGAGGTCAGGTCGAAAGACGCGTTCCGTTGGTCCGCGGCGTGAGCGAAGCGGCTGAACCGCCCCATCGTTTCCGTCCCTTTCCTGACCTGGGCGGCGATGTTTCCGGAAAGCTGTGCGAGCTTTTCGCAGTCCAGGGGTCGTCCATTCCCGGCTGCCGCGACCAGGTCGGCCAGCAAACCGGCGTACTCGCCCACAATCGAAAGGACGTTTCTCATTTCATGGCTGACGTGGGCGCCGATCCTGCCGAAGAAGGCCAGTTTCAGTTCGTGACGGCGTTGAGGGGACAATTCGCTCACGGCTTCTCGTCTTTCTTCAGGGCGGTCGAGTTCTCGATCTTTTCGATGAGCTTCTCGATATCGATCGGCTTCATCAGGTACTCCGCCGCCCCCTCTCGCATCCCTCTTTCGGCATCGGCGGTGGAGCCGTGGCCGGTGAGCAGGATCACGGGAAGATCGGGATGCTGCTGCTTGATTTCCGCCATCAAGTGCAGCCCGTCGATACCGGGCATCTTGACGTCGAGGACGACGACATCGAACTCGTCCTCGCCGACGCGTTGCAGCGCGTCGGTCGCACAGGTCACCGCTTCAGCGCGATAACCGCGCAGCGTGAGGCGCTCCGCCATGGTGAACGCCAAATCTTCTTCATCGTCAACGATCAGTATTCTGAGCGGTTTCATCGGTCAGTTCCGCCTTTTCACGGGCAATCGCACGGTGAAGGTGGTCCCCTCGGCCACCTTGCTCTGAACGTCTATTTGGCCTCCCAGATTCTGCACGATTCCGTAGGTGATCGAAAGCCCGAGGCCGGTGCCGTAATCCCCCTTCGTGCTGAAAAAGGGCTCGAAGATACTCTCGATATCCCGTTCGGATATTCCGATGCCGTCGTCGCTGATGGCGACCGCGATCGTGTTCTCGTCCTCCCGGCTGAGCGCGATGTCGATGCGTCCTCCGTCGTCCACGGCGGCGAACGCGTTGCTGAGAATATTGAGGAACACCTGCTGCAGTTGTCCCAGATCGCTCTCGATCGTCGGCAACCCTTCGGGGACGTCGAGGTTGACGGCGACCCTGCGGTAGTCCGCCTGTTTTCCGTGGAGGCTCAAGACTTCCTCGAGCAGAGGTCCCAGAGCCACCGGTTCGATGGCGGGGTCCATCCGCTTGGCGAAGCCGAGCAGCCGATGCGTGATGTTGCCGCACCGGTTCACTGATTTGAGCACGGTATCGGCAATGTGGAGGAGCCGTTCCTTCTTCGGCGGTTCGTCGTCCAGCGACAACAGATCCTTCATCAGGCCGGTGTTCTCGTTGATGATCGCCAAGGGATTGTTGATCTCGTGAGCCACGCCGGCGGCCATTCTGCCGATCGAGGCCATCTTGTTCGTGTAGGCGATGCTGTGCAGCGTCTTGTCGCGGTGGCGATCCGCTTCCCGGATGCGATTGACCAGGGACGTGGAACTCCACAAGACGACGACCACGATGAGCACGACGCTGGTGACCAGGAGCCACAGGATATCGCTTTGAAGCAGCAGCCAGTTCTTCATCACGTCTTCCGGACGCTTCAAGACGACGAAAATGAACGGGGACTGCTCGACGTAGGCGTAGCCGAGTATGATCGGCGTTCCTTCATGGGTGGTCGTCTCCAAAACGTCGGTCGGCGGAGAGGAAGGAGGCGTGGAGACCGGGCAAGGGTCCAGAACGTTTCCATGGTGGATCGGTCGCGTTTGCAGCACGCCCTCTTGGTTGATCAAGAAGGCATCGCTCGACGACGTGAGGTCCAGGGAGTCGAAATAGGAGTCCAGCACTTTCGTATCGATGGTGGCCCTGAGGATGTAGAAACTTCCGCTTAAGGGCTCATGCTGTCGCACTGCGATCACGAAGTGGGGCAGGTTCCGGTGTCCCATGAAAACGTCGCTGACGTGGACCCCCCGAATGCCGACCTCGTTGAACCATTCCTGGTCCCGGTAGTTCTTCCCCTGGAGGTCGTAGGGTCCGACGTAGGACCGCTGATTGCCGTCCGAGTCGATGACCCCCACGTCGACGAACCCGCCGAACGATTCCTTCATGTCCAAGAACGTGCGGCCGAGCTTCTGCTGATCGCACAGTTCCTCATACGATTGGTGTTTCACCACGAAGGTCAACGCCGCACGCTGCTCCCTGAGGAAATCGTCCATGAACCGCCTGGAGATGGAAGTCATGCGAGAAACCTGATGGGTCATTTCCTCCGTCAGCGCCTTTTTGTACTGGTAAAAGTTGACGAACGTCATGATCACCAACGGCGTCAGGGAAACGAAGGCGGTAAAACAAACCGAATACAACCACAGTTGGCGGTACCGAGCATAGAGCTTACCTCGTGCCTCCTTCTCCCGGCCGGAGGGGACGATCGGTATTTTCAGCGAGGCCGGGCTCATCTTCTCCCTTTCTGCAAAAACCCGGGGCTTTGGAGCAGGTTCTCTCGGCATCTCGCCTTCCGCATTCTCTCGGCGATGCCGATCGCACGCACGCCAGTGGAGCCGCGCTTCGAATTCAGCTCTTGATGGTGATCTCTTGCGACTTGATTTCTACGCTCCTTACGCCGGGAACGGCTCGGGCCAGGTTCCTGATGCGCCACTCTTCCCGGACTTGCGAACTCTTGGTTTCCACGCAAACGGCTCCGTTCTCGGCGGAGACTTCGACGTCCGGCTTCAGGTCGATCAACGCGGCCCGGACCTTCGCGGCAATCACCAGATCGTCGAGGATCTGCTGAGAGTGGGGCGTGGGGCGAAAGTGTTCCAGCGCGACGGCGTGGCAGATCAAGTCGGCTGCGTCGTCGCTGGTGATCTTCTTGATATGCAGCACCAGATCGTACAAAGCGGGGTCGGCAGTATCCACTCCGAAAAGGTGCCGGCTCCACTTCCTTCGTTCCTCGTCGTCGTTCTCGAGAATGTGCAGAGCTTCGCCTCTCGATATTCCTTCGCGTTCCATTTCCAGCTTGACCCGATCTTCCATCTCGGCGATGATCCGTACCTTCAGGACGTGGGACACATTCTTGACGAAGAAGTGGCCCGCCAGGCCATGGTAGACGACGTTGCCTTTCTGGAAATGGTCCAACAGCACGGCCTGGAAGAAGGCGACAAACCTCTTCTTGCCCCCGGTAAAACGTTCCAGAACGGAAGGGGCGTCGTGAATCGCCCGGATCAGCTTGATCTCCGGTACGTTGTATTCGGCGCAGGCTTCGACGATGACGTCGCGGGAAATGCACTGGTAGCCCAGTTTCTCGGCGACTTTCTCCGCCACCTCTTTCCCTCGGCTGTACGATCCCCGCGAAATCGTGATAATAGACATCATTCACCTTCCTTCGTACGATTCGGAGCAGCCGAATCGGTGGCGGCTTTGACTTTTCGGTAGGCATCCTGCATGGTTCGAGAAAGTTCGTCGATATCCACCGGCTTTTGCAAATACGCAAAAGCGCCCAGTTCCATGCAGACTTCCCGGTCCTTCTCGGATCCATGCCCGGTCAGTACGATGACCTCGACGTTCCGATGCTTTCGCTTGATGCGCCGGAGGACTTCGATTCCATCGATCCCGGGCATTTTCAGATCGAGCACGACAACTTCCGGCTCTTCCTCGCCGAGCAGGGAGAGGGCCTGTTCGCCGTCGTAGACCACCATCGACCCCATGTCCCGCATGCGAAGACGTTCCGACAACGTTTGGACGAATTCCTTTTCGTCATCGACCAAGAGGACTCGACCGGGCAGTTCGGGGTTCAACTGGTGATAGACCCCCGGCTGGTAGAAGCCCGGCCCCACCTTGGTTTCGACCTCGCGTACGCCCTCGACCTTTTCCACGACTTTTCGGAGTTCTCCTTCCAGGCGCGACAACATGATCGTGTGCTTGTTGATGGTCAATACGACCTTCCCGGCTTTGGCGGCAACCGTGACGTCGTGTCCGGCCCTTCCCAGCGCGACCTCGACTTCCGCCGCGAGGCCGAAATCCCCGAGGGCCTGCAAGGAGTTCTCCGTCGGCTTCAGCGCGTCACTGACGGCGTTGGCGCAGATCAGTTCCACGGCGCTCTTCACGTCGACCTGGTTCGTGGGAATCAGTACGTCGTAAAGGTCCGAATCCCAGGGCGACTTTCCCAGAACGTGGTTGGTCCAGAGGGCCCGTCTCTCGTCGTCTTTCTGGATGATCCTCCGTGCTTCATTCTTGGAGACGGCCTGCTGGCGCATCGCGATGGTACACCGATAGTCGAAATCGGCGATGAGGCAAACCTTGAGGATGTGCGATATTCCGGAAGGAACGAGCTGGGTGCAGAAGCCCGTGAAAATGTAGTCGTCCGCCGTCAACAATCGTGAAACGACGAGTTTCAGATAACTCGCTTGGTATTGCCTCTCGTGGGTGAAGTTGTTGAAGACGGACACGCCGCCGGCGAGAGTCCTTTCCAGCTTGCTTTCCGGAACGCCGAAGCGCTGGGCAACTCCTTGGACCACGTCGGAATCGTCCCACAGTCGCGAGCCCAGCGCGTTGGCTACGCCCCGAACGACTTCGTCGCTGTGACAATGAGTACCGCTGAAGATCATGATCCCGGCCATTCTACTCTCCTCAATCCTCGCCGCATTCTGCAAGGAGGCAGACGATCAGCAAGGGGCATTCTCTTTCGTCGGATCCTTTGTGGGCCGCATCCCAAATCGACCGGATCGCGGTGGGCTGAGTCGGAAAAACGTTCTCTTCGCCGATCTTCTCGTAGAGGTGCGTTCGTTTCATCAGAGCCAGGACATTCTCCTTGATGCTGCACATCGAGAACCCGATGCCCGCCGCTCTGACGTTGTCGACCGTCAAGCTCAGCACGTCCGCTCCGGAGGCGTCCATGTCGTTGATCCCGGTGGCCACCAGCACGATATGCCGGAGTTCCGGCACGGTGGTGATTCGTTCGGAGACGAGTTCTTCGAAGAAACTCGCATTGGCGAAGAAAAGGGGCGCGTCGAAGCGAATCATCGAAATGTGCCTGCATTCCGCAAGGTTCCAGGATTCTGCGTCGCGAAACGAGCCGTCGGGATGGAGCGACAGGTGGGCCACGTTGGGTTTCATGCCCTTGAATACGTAAACCCCCAGGGAGAGCGCCACCCCGATCATGATCCCGCGATCGAGATGCGGGGCGAAGGCCAGCGTGCAAACGAACGTGATCAGTTGGGTCGCGCCGTCGACCCGATGGGTCTGCCATGACTGAATGAAGCTGGAAACACTCACCAGGCCGATCACCGCCATCATGATGATCGCCGCCAAGGTTGCCTGGGGGAGGTGGTACAGCCAGGGCGTGAACAACAACAGGACGACGGCCACCGCCGCGCTGGCAAAAACGCAGGACAGACCCGTCTGGGCGCCGGATTGAAGGTTGACGGCGGACCTGGAGAAGGACCCCGAAGTAGGGTAGCTCTGGCCGACCGAACCCAGAATATTTGCCAGCCCTTGCCCGATCAACTCCTGGTTCGGATCGAGCACCTGTCCCGTCCTTGCGGCCATGGCTTTGGCGATCGATATGGCCTCCATGAAGCCGAGGAACGAAATAATCACCGCGGAGGGCAACAAGGCGAGAAAGTCCTGCGTGCTGAAGTCCGGCAACGCCAACGCGGGGAGGCCCGGCGGAATCTGCCCTACGACCGCGCCTCCGGACGTCAACGTGACCGAGCCGTCGTCGAGAGGACGGTTGCCCACTTCCAAACGCCACGTCCGGCCGTCGCTTCGATCGTTCGGTACGGCGCCGTGGATCGGGCAGAATCGAAGGGTTCCGTCCTCTGCGGTGGTGGCCTCGAAGTGGAGTGATCGCAGCGCTTCCCTGTGGGAGCACGCCGAATCCTTCAACCGCCGTATGTGAGTGTTCACGGCAGCCAGCTCATACTCCACTTGAAGAACTTCGAGGGAGTCTTGGTCCTCGATCCTCTTCAACTCGGCCAATCTGCGGGAGATTTCGGTTCGCTCGGCCCCGAGCTTGTCCAGTTGCATCGTCGCGTCGTTGAAGCTGTGGATCCGTTCATGGGCTTCAGGACAGTCGATCGACGGCAAAGGCGCATGGTGTTTCTTTTCGAATCCCGTCGCCCAGGAGATGGCCGCGGTCGCTACGACCGCCACCAGGACGTACGGCACCTTCGGATTGGTGCGTTTGAGGCCGTACATGATCGCCAGCGCCAGGACACCCATTCCCAGTGTGGGCCAGTGCGTATAGTGGAACGCTGCGACGCCCACCCGAATGACGGTCTCGTAGTGGTGATCGGCCTTGTCGACCTGAACGCCGAAGAGCTTCGACAACTGAGACGTTGCGATGATGATCGCAGCGGCGTTGGTGAACCCGTTGACGACGGGGTGGGAGAGGAAGTTCACCACCATACCCAGCCTCAACAACCCCAAGGCGAGCTGAAACACACCCACGGTCAACGCCAGCAGGATCGCGAAGGCGATGTAGCCTTCGCTGCCGGCGGTGGCCAGCGGTTCCAAAGAGGCGGCCGTCATCAGCGACACGACGGCAACCGGCCCGGTGGCCAACTGCCGACTGGAACCGAATAAGGATGCCACCATTGGCGGTAAGAATGATGCATAGAGGCCGTAGTATGAAGGAAGGCCGGCGAGCTGCGCATACGCCATGGACTGAGGGATCAGAACCAGAGCCACGGTCACTCCGGACACGAGGTCCGCTCGCAGCGCCGCTTTGCTGTAGTTCTTCAGCCAGCCGAGAAATGGGAGAATCCGACTCATTGCGAGATCTCAGCGTACCAAGCGGGGAGAGTTTTCCTGGGGGTCGATTATACACATTCAAGCGAGGTCTTGGTATGACCGTACCGTGGCTTGAGAAAGCTGCCCAGCGAGGTGGCGCCGGAGCACGCCTGGCGGACGCGGCCGGGTCCCTTTGCCGAGGTGTGGGCGGAGGTCCACAATCCCGGGTGGTTTCAAGATGGCCAATTGCGGACGTTTCAGCGGGGCGTGAACGCTTGGCGGGCAACTGGCCGAAATCCACGATCGCCAATACAACGGCGGCTTGGCGAAAACGTTCATCCTTGAGAATCAGAATGACGCCAATGGCAAGGGGATCTATGATCTGTGTTTCGGTAAGCGTCCGCCCGAGCAACTCTATGATATGCGACACGACCCCCGCCAACTCCGTAACTTGGCGGAGGATCCGAAGTACGCGAAGATCAAGCAGGAACTGGCCGCGCGTCTGGAAGCCGAACTGCGGGCCCTACGATCCTTCCTGGGAATCGCTGATACTTTCCGATTTCATCGGGGATAGATAACACACTGACATTTGCCCAAGTCCTGATACGGGGATTCACCACCGTGAATACGAATCCAATCCGGCTGCTGTCGATCATCTGCTGCTCCTGCATTGCGATTCCAGGTCGAGTTGCCGCAAGGCGTCCATGATCGACGCGCGGCGACCGATCCGTTGGCGCATTTGTCAAAACTGAACGTGAGTACCGATCGCCGCCACGACCGCCGAGTCTTGACGCCCGAGGAATTTGGCCTGCTGATCGAGGCCGCAGAGACCGGTCCACATATCGAGATGATCCCCGGTCCTGACCGCGCGATCATGTACATCTTCGCGGGGTGGACCGGATTCCGGAAAGGTGAGGTCGGCAGCCCGACGCCACGGTCGCTCCGGCTCGACGACGACCCGCCCACGGCTACGGTGGCGGCCTGCTACAGCAAACGCCGACGGCAGGACACCCAGATCCTGCATCCGGAGGTGGTCCGCCTGCTGAAAGAGTGGCTGGCGACGAAGCCGGACCTGGGGCCGGACGATCTGCTGTTTCCAGTATCGGGCAAGGTGCCCGGGGGCACGGAACGGAAGACGCACAAGATGATGCGGCTGGACCTCGAACGGGCTCGGACGAAGTGGATCGAGGAAGCAGGGGACGACCACGATCCCGGCGAGAAAAGGTGCCCTCTGTGGTGCCCTCTGGTGCCCAATATGGTGTCCAACGCCTCGCATCGAATGCGTTACCGATTGCATCAGTTTGCACTGGGGAGGCCAACGGGGCCAAGAGAAACGGCGACACGAGGATCGCCGCAAGTCCCGACAAAACCAGGACATATCGCACCGATCCGCAGCAATCTGCATCGCTCTGCATCGAGCAGAGGACCGGTAGGATGGAAGTATCCCCGAGAGGATTCGAACCTCTAACCTTCGGCTCCGGAGGCCGACGCTCTATCCAATTGAGCTACGGGGACTTCCTCGACTTTCCCTTGGTGCCACAAGAGGTTGGAATATCAAAAAGTCGGCATAGCATCGAATCTGGCATCAAATCCATCTCCGCACACAGAATCTCCACAATCAGCGGGCTTTTGGCTTTGTCGGTCAGGATGCATTGCCTTTTCGCCAGACTCACTAGGGATGACCAACCATCATATCAATTGGGTAGGGTGCTGACAATGGCTCCCGGACGAATTGCCGGAAGGCGCGAAGGTTCAAGGAACAAGGGTTATCGGTACCGCAAAGGTTGGAGCTGATATCACACTGAAGCGGGGAAGCCCGTGCTTCTTCTGGAGGAAGGGGACCACATCCAAGCCCCTGAGGCTGAAGAGCAGGCTGGAAAGGCGTATGCTCGTTGGTTGCTCGAAAAGGAGAAGCTGGCTGAGTGGCAAGCCGGCGGAGACACCTTGGTTTCTTCGGTGTCTTCTTTCAACCCGCCAGTTCGGCTTCGACCTTCTTCATATAGGCGAGGCTTTCGCGAGCGATGCGTTCCGGGCCGGGCGAGTAGTCGAAGACCTCGACGGAAACCCAGCCGGCGAACTTTACGTCCTTCAGCGCCTCGAAGATCGGCAGGAAATCCAACTCGCCGAAACCGGGTCCTTGCAGGTTGGGATCGTTCGCGTGGAAATGGACCATCCAGGAGCCGTACTTGCGGATCAACTCTGGGATGGGCGTCGACTCTTGGATCATCGCCTTGCAGTCGAGCATGATCTTGCACTGCGGCGAATCGACCATCTCGGCCAGTTCCACCGCATCGGCCGCGTAAGGAATGAAGTTCGTCTCCTTGATCCCCAACGGTTCCAGGCCGAGCATCACGCCCCGTTTCTTTAGCGCGGGCATCGCCCCTTGGAGCACCTCGGCGGCGAACTGCATTCCCTGGTCGCGGCTGACGCCTTCCAGAAGGTTCCGCTGCTTGGGCGAACCGAAGATCATCACCTTGCCGCCGAGATCGGCACAGAAGTCGGCCAACGCGCCGAGGTATTCGGTCGTCCTGCGTCGCACTTCCTTGTCCGGGCTGGTCAGGTGCAAACCCTCGGTCTTCGCCAGCAGCCAGTGCAGAGCGACGATTTCCACGCCCGCCTTGTCGGCCTGTTTGCGAAGTGCCGTCCGCTCTTTCGACGAGATCCGGGTGACGTCGGTGTTGATCGTAAACGGTGCGATCTCGACCCCTGCGTAACCGCAAGCCCCCAGGAACTTGAAGATCCTCGCCTGCGGCCAGTCCTGGAACGTCTCGTTGCACATCGAGTATTTCCA
>DATLAN010000475.1:0-12273 GCA_035527455.1 Thermoguttaceae bacterium | reverse complement strand
GTTGAGAAATATGGCACGCAGAGGCGCAGAGGCGCAGAGAAAACAACCACAGTTTGCCTCTCCGCGTCTCTGCGTCTCTGCGTGAGATTGAGAGCGGCCTGAGATTTGAGAAAGGACCTATACCATGCCAACCGGCACAATCAGCCAGACGGTAACCATCGCAGGGGTCTCGATGACGGGATCGTCGAGTAGGACCGAAAGCGGACATGAAGCGCATGATCCCGAGCTACCCGCCGGGAAAGCGGGAACGCTGTCAACCAGGACGAGCGCCACGGTCGGCGTGGCGACGCTGAGCGCGGGTCACGGGATCACCACCGACGACTATGTCGATGTTTACTGGACCGGTGGTGTCCGGTACGGCATGGATGTGACCGCCGTGGACGGCAACGCCGTCTCGATTGATGGCACTACGGCGGGCGGTGGCGACGATCTGCCGGCCCTCGATAGCGACATCATCGTGACACCGCGGGTCACGATCGATGCCGATTTTAACGGCGTCCTGGCCGAGATGATCGCGGCTTTATGCACTAGACGCGGGCATCTCGAATTCTTGGATGATGACGATGCCAGTCTGGCTACCGTTGAACTCCAGGCGGGCGAGCCGTGGTCTTGGGCTAAGGGCGTCGGGTTTGCCAATCCGTTTACCGGCAATCCGGTCGGGAGTATTGAGGCAACCTGCGGAGAGGTAACCGCCGGGAAGCTGTTGGTCGGCATTCTCTTTGCCAGTACGTGAGTGTAGGCGCGGGAGCATGAATGCCCGAACTCTTTGCCAAGCTGCCGTTTCTGCAGGCGATCGAGGCCCTGGCCGATCGGCTGGCGATCCCGAAAGTCGTGTTCATGGAACTGGACGCGGCGAACCGGTCGCGAGCGTTCACCATGGCCCGGATCGCCGACCTGAACGTGCTGCAGAGCGTCCACGACGAGTTGACGATCGCGATCAACGACGGCGAGACGTTCGCGCAGTTCAAGCAGCGGCTCAAGGACGTACAGGAGCGGACCGGCTGGACGGGGACGAACCCCTGGCATTACCGCCAGGTCTACGACATGAATCTGGGCATGGCCTACAGTGCCGGGCGGTTCCAACAGGGGACCGAGTCCGGGCTGAAGGTGGTGCGGATCCTGCCGAGCATCAGCAAAGAAAAGCGGCCGGACCATGCGATGCTGGCCGGCCAGTTGTTCCGGTTCGAGCCGGGCACGATGTTGCCGCCCTGGGACTTCGGCTGTCAGTGCGGCTGGGAGTGGGTGTTCCCCGAGGAGCTCGAAGCGATGGGGACCCGGCCCGAGGATCTGCCGGCCCTGCCGTTCACCGGGGCCGGGCAGGAGTTTCAGTGGCGGCCGGACAGTTATGCGAAACTGACCATCGAGCCGGGTCGTTACACGGGGGCACTGGCGGCGCTGGCCGGCGTCCTGAGTGAAGCAGCCGGCGGTTGAAAAAGTGAGGCCAATATGAAGGCGACGAATGATCGGACAGCTCATAGCCGGTTACGCGCTATCGTGTGCGAAGTCGCACCGGACGGTGAGATCCCGAACCGGATCCTGCTCGTTCCCTGGGGCCGTGTGGAAAGTCAAAATGGTTCATTCATCGTCAACGACAAGTGCGCGGCCGAGATCGTGAACCAGTTCCTCGCTCACGGCGTCGATCTGCCCATCGACTACGAGCATCAAACTATTGGTGCTGAATACACGGCCCCGGACGGCAAGGCGCCGGCCGCCGGCTGGATCAAATCGCTGGAGGTTGTTGAAGGCGAGGGAATCTACGGCCGGATCGAATGGACGGCGCCGGCCCAGACCATGATCGCCGCGAAAGAATACCGCTATCTCTCACCGGTGGTCTTTGTCGAGACTCAAACGCTGGAGGCGATCGAGTTGCACAGTGTCGCTCTAACAAACAAGCCGGCCATCGCCGGCATGCGGGCAATTGTTAATCGTATCTCAAACAAGGAGGACTCCGACATGGAGATCCCAGGTATGGATCCAAGTGGATTGGTCGCCGAGCTCAAGCTGCTACTGCAGTTGGGCGACGAGGCGACGCTGGAGGACTTGCTCGGTGCGATCAAGTCCCTGGCGGAAAAAGTGGCCAGCTACGAAGTCACGCCCGAGGAAGGGGCGGCCCTGATCGAGGCGATCGTTGAGGTCGCCGAACAGGAACTTACCGAGGAGGGCGGCGAGGCAGTCGCCACCGCGGCCCGGGAGGGGAACGGCAAAGCGGTCGCCAGCAGTCTTCGGCTCGCGATCAACCGGCTCAAGCATCCCAAAGGCATGGTCGCGGCGTCGGCGATGACGGAGACCAACCAGCGGCTCGCTGCGGCCGAGGCCAAGCTGGCCAACATCGAGTTCGAGAAGCTCGTGCTGGCCAACTCGAGCCGGTTGCCGCCGGACAAGCGCGAGGGCTTCCGCGGACTCTGGGATAAGGATCGGAAGTATGCGGAGGACTGGCTGAAATCCCAGCCGGAGCTGGTGGCCAGCAAGGCATCGGCCGGTTTGGCTGCGACGGCCGCCAAGCCCGGCGGCCAGGCCGATCGCCACGCGCTGATCGCCAAGACACGGGCGACGCTCGATGAGGATCGGGCCAAAGGGCTCAGGGTCCTCGGCTCGGAACGGGATGCCGTGAACGGGATCCTCGTGGCCAACCGGCAAAAACCGTTGACCGATGAGGAGGCGACCAAGTACGGCCTGGTCGCGTAAGGCAAGGGTGACGTCAGCAGCGACCGAAGCTGAACGTTGAACGCGGAAACTGCAAGAAGAAAGGAATCGAATCATGGAACCACTGTTTATCGGGTTGACGTGTCTGCTGGCGATGTGGTTGGCTGGCCGGCTGTTCGCCGTCCTGACGGCGAACGCCCTGATCGTGCGAGAAGTGGATCAGGAGACGCGCACGTTCGCCGTCGAGGCGGCGAACCACGTTTACCGCGGCTCGATCGTCGGCCGGCACTTCGCCACGGGCTACGCCCGTGCCTTCGAGGTCTGTGACGAGGCGATCGGCATCGCGTATGCGGAGGCGGACAACACCAGCGGCGCCGACGCGGCGATCACGGTCAGGGTATTTATGCAGGGCGACTTCGTTTTAGCCCTGACCGGTGTGACGTGCCAGGACGTCGGCAAGGCGGTCTACGCGACCGACTCGGGCGCCATCGCCCTGACCGGTCACGCCCTGGCCTTCCTGGGCCGGATCGTGGGCGTGGAGGCGGCCAATCTAGCGATCGTTCGATTGAAGGACCCGGGTGAGCTGCCGGGCGAGGCCGACGACGGCACCGTGTTGTGCCGCGGCGGGCCATGGGCCAAGGCGACCGGCAATAACGGGGCCGGGACCGAATACCTCGACGGCGACGGCGGGATCGTAGCCTCGACGCTCGGCCTGGGTGTGATTCCGGCCGCGGATAACCGGTTGCAGCTCTCGCTCGACACCACGGACGAAGCGTCACATGCGACGGTGATGACGTATCCGAAGTTCGATCTGGACAAAGGCGTCGTGTTCGAGGCGGTGGTCGCCGCTTACTCGACGACGGGCGTTGCGATGACGGGCGCCAACGTCGATTTCGAGTTCGGCATCGCCGACGCGATCGCGCCCACGGACGTCGATCCCACCCGTCACGTGCGATTCCACGTGGACGGGGCCGGCACGACGCTGCTGCTCGGGGCCGACGACGACTCGGCCGACGTGGCGGAGGCGGACACCTCGCTGGAGCTGCCGATGACGGTGGCCACCGCGGTCCGGTACACGATCATCGTGCGATTGGACGGCAGCGTCGAGGTGTACGCCGACGGCGTCGCGATCGCGGCCCCGTCACTGGCGGCGATCGACATGTCGAGCGGGGGCAACGTCGCCGGTTACGTGAACGTCGAGAAAACGGCCGCGGCCGGTATCGCAATCGTCGAGATCCTGCGGTTCTTCGTGGCCGGCGGGCGCTGATTGAACGGAGTCGGGCGTCGTGGCTGGAAACGACGCCAAACGCTGATAACTGTCAAACGAAAGGAATCGAACCATGAATCTGTTTTGGATCTTATTGGTGGCCGGGGCCTTGGCTCTGATCATCCGATCAAACGTAGTCGTAAGCACGGGGCTGAGCACGACCGCGATTCGCGGCGAGTTCTTCAACGCGTTCGACGCGACGTCGACGCGGTTCCAGGATTGGTCTACGCGCATCCCTTCGACCGGTCCCAGTGAAAAGTATCGCTGGCTGGGGACCGTTCCGCAGATGCGCGAATGGGGCTCGGGTCGGCTGGCCAAGGGGTTGCGGTCCGAGAGCTACGACGTCGAGAACCTCAAGTACGAGGCGACGATTGCAGTGGACCGCGACGAGATCGCCGACGACCAATTGGGCCAGATCCGGATCCGGGTCAACGAGCTGGCCGGCCGGGCGGCGACACACAAGGACTATATGATCGGTCAACTGCTGATCAACGGGGCGACGGCGGGCTTCAAGAGTTACGACGGCCTGACGTTTTTCAACGCCCTCCACGTCAGCGGTGCGAGCGGCAATCAGGATAACGCCCTGACGCCCGCCGCGGTCGCGCCCACTGCGCCCACCACGGCGGAGTTCAGGGCCGCCCTTTCGGCGGCTATCGCAGCGATCCTGGCGTTCAAGGACGATCAGGGCGAACCGATGGTTCTGGATGCGGACGGCCTGAACTGCGTGGTCCCGCCGTCGATGCGGACCACCGCCCTGGAAGCGGTGAACGCCACGATCATCGCCAACACGTCCAACGTCCTGGTCGGCGCCGCGGACGTGGTAGCGTTCCCCTGGCTCAGCACGGCGACCACGTGGTATCTGCTCAAGACCAACGGCGTGGTCCGGCCGTTCATATTCCAGGATCGCGAGCCGATCGAGTTCAACGCGCTGGGCGAAGGGAGCGAAGAAGATTTTAAGCGGGAAAAGTTTCTCTACGGCGTGCGGGCGCGGTATCGCATGACGTACGGCTACTGGCAGTACGCCGTGCGGAACGTGTTCACGTAAGCCGGATGATCGCGTTCTGATGTGGTGCCGGCCCGGCCGGTGCCGTCCCGGTTTTTGTCTGACGTAACGAGGTGAAATGATGGGTGGAAACACCAAGCCCCAAAAAGAGAAGCCCCCGGAGCCCAAACCGTCGACCAGTCCGCCCGGCCGGCTGTTGAGTTTTCACCAGCACGGCTTGTCCGAGCCGCCGGCGATCGCGGCCGCGCCGATCGATCGGTTGCGGGCCGCGCTCGGCCTGTCGGCCGAGGTGCCGGCCGATCGCGTGATCGCCGAGGCGGCGGATCGACTCCAACCGGCGGAGTGATGCGCCTCGATGAGCATTGTCACGCAAACCATGCTCGTAAATCGCATCGGCGAGGCGGTGCTGATCCGCCTCACCGATGACGAGGCCACCGGTAGCGTCGATGGCGACGTGATGAACCGGGCGATCGACGAGGGCGAGGGCGAGCTGCTCAACAACGTCGCCCAGCGGTACGTGATACCTTTAACACTGGGCAACGCCCACACCGCCAGCGCGGTCAAAGCGATGATGCTGGACGCGGTGGTCTACCGGCTCTTCATGCACCGCGACCACGCGGTGTCCGAGGAGCACACGGGCGCATACAAGCACGCGGTGGATTGGTCGATCAAGATCGCCGAAGGCAAGCTCGGCCTGACCGACGAGACGCTGCTCGGCGAGTCGCCGGGCCAGAAGGGCAAGATGATCATCGACGGCTCGCCGCGGGTCATTTCCCGTGAATCGACGAAGGGACTCTGAGGCGGATATGGCCACGACCTACGATGCAATCGAGGATGGAATCAAGGCGGTCCTGAATGCCGACGGGACCCCGTTCAAGACCGTCGTGACCTACGGTGCCCAGCTTTCGGACGGCGAGATCGCCGACGAGCTCGCCAAGCTCGAGAGCATGGCCCCGGCGGCGCTGGTGTTTTACGGCGGCGGCGAGACGAACAAAGGTTTCGGCGGCGACCTGCTGGAGGAGGCCGTGTTCACCATCCTGGTCATCGCCGCGGCCCGATCTCGGACCGCGTCGCTTCGTGGTGACGCGCAGTCGGTCGGCGTATACGAGCTGCTCGATTACTGCCGGGGGAACCTCCACAACGTGCCCGGCATCGAGGGGATCCCGAACCCGCTGATCTGGATCGGCAACCGACGGTTCAGCCTGCCCGGCGACCGGCTGACGGTGGCGGCGTACATGTGCAACTTTACGGCCCCGGTCCATTACCCGGACGGCCCAACATAAGGAACGAACCATGGCACTTGAACTCCTTGTTGACTGCAACAACATGGCGATCGGCGCTATCCCGATCGCCCGGCCCGAGACGGCCGAGTTCCCGATCGAGCCGAACGAGTTGGAGGCGGCCTCGAATGCGGTGTTCGGCCCGTACGAGAACGACACGACGTTCTATACGCTCCGGGCCGTGCTGACTGCCCAGGACCCGCTGATCGTGGGGACAGTGGCGGCGCTCACTGACGCCCAGGTGGTTTCAGCCGAGGGGCAACTGGCGAACACGGCGACGTATCGCAAGCTCGGCCTGCAGCACGGCGTCTTGACGAGCCTCAATCTCGATATCGTCGATAACCAGCAGGGCCGGACGCGGTTCGAGTTTCTGAACCGGGCGCCGTCGCCTACGGCCACGATCGCCGACGAATACGCCGGCGTAGCGGGCTCCGCCCCGACACTGGTCGATCGCAAGGGCACGATCCGGATTATCGCCGCGTCCAGTGCGTTCACGCCCGACGGCGGCTCGCCAATCACGCTCGACGGTTTGCAGCGGCTCAACTGGCAGGCGACGGCGATCCTGGCCGACGGCGACATGCGGTCCTCGCCAGGCGCTTTGCTGGTGGATCAGGTGACGATCGCGGGTTGGCGAGTGCTGGGGACCATCGGATTCGGCGACAAGTCGCTGGCGACCACGCAGACACTGGCCGCCCAATTGGCGGTAGCGGTCCGCGGCACGCTGGTCGTGCGCGTCCGGCTAACCGGCTTTGCCGGCGAGTCGCCGGCCCCGACCGATTATTTGATCACCATGCAGCGGATCAAGTTCGGCCGCATGGGCGAGTCGCTGCGGACCAAGCAGCCGGGCAGCGGCGATCTCGGCTTCTCGGCGATCCTGCGGGCGGCGAACCAAAGCCTGCTGGGATTGGGCGATATGATCAGCGCGGTACAGGCGTGAGGCCGGACCATGCAGTTGCGGATAAGGTTCGAGGGTGGTGACGAAGTCCGGGCCGACCTTGCAGCGAGTGAACGGCGGGCCGAGGATCTGGGCGTGCCGCTGCGACTGTTGGGCCTGCATCACCAGCGCAAAGCCCAGCGGATCCTACGAAGCGGTGAGCGGGGAATCCGGAGCCGCAACCCGAGCAGTGGCCTCGAGGGGTCGATCACGTTTACGCTGCCCGCTCTAAACGAGCTCGAAGTCGGCTCGAACAAGGCGTATGCCGCCAGCCAGCAGTTCGGCCCGCCGGGCGGCGTGTACCGGCCGGTCAAAGGGCAGTTCCTGACGATCCCGATCGCCGACAACGTCGGCGCCCGCGGCAATCCCAAGTACGACTCGCCACGGGAGGTCCCGGACGGGTTCTTTTTTAGAAGCAAGAGAGGCGGCCTGTTCTTCGGGCGTGATCTCGGGAAGACGAAGAAGGGCAAGGGCCGGCGGCGCAAGAAGATCAAGGGCCAGGCGTTGGGCGACGTCATGTTCGGCGATGTGATGGAGACGATGGAGCTGCTGTTCGTGCTCGTCCGCGAGGTGGTCGGCACCGATTACATGTACGTCACACACGATGACGAGGATCAGACGGTCTGGGATCAGCTTGCGGTAAACTGGGTGTTGTACGGGAAACGGTAATAAGAAATGCTCACGCAAAGGCGCGGAGACGCGGAGAAAACACAAAGACATGAGCTGCTCTGCGTCTCCGCGTCTCCGCGTGAGATATCGACCATCGAGTCCGAACGGTAATGGCCAACGAAGACGCTGAACGAAAAACCCTACTGAGAATCGACGGCGACGCCGAGGGGGCGAAGCGCGCCGCGAGGGAGACCCGCGAAGCGGTCCGTGGCGTAGACGAGGCAACTGAAGCGTCGGGCAAAAAGACGCAGGAAACGACGGTACGCACAGCCGAGGAACTCGACAAGCAAACCAAGAAGGCGCAAGACGGTGCGAAAGGCTTTGACGACCTGGCCGCTGGGATGGGCACCTCCGAGCAGCAGGCCAACGCGGCTCGGGAGGCCCTGTCACGATTGAGCCCCGAGCTTGGGGCGCTAATGGAGCTGGGGATCAAGGGGCAAGACGTTTTCGCTTTTCTGTTCAGCCCATTGGGGGCCGGAGCGGCGGCGGCCGCGGCCGCGTTCACGGGCGTGACCCTGGCCATCAAGCAAATGCGAGAAGAGGCCGAGCGGGCCAATGCCGAGTTCGAGCGGAACCTTGAACTCAATCGCCAGATAAAAGGCCAAACGCGGGAAGCGACCGAGGAGATCGCGGACGTTTTGGCGCGGGCCGGCATAGTGGGCAACGAGCCGATCGGCAAGGCTCGATCCGTCGAGCGCCGGTTGAAAGCGCAGGGGTTCCGTGAGGAAGCAATTCGTCCTGTTCTACCCTTTGCGGTCACCGAGGAAGGTGAACTGGCCCTGAGCATGGAAGAGATTGAAAGGCTGGCCACCCGCGAAGAATTTGCGCCCGGGGGACTTGGGTTTGAGGATCCGCGGCAAATGCGGGGGATGCTCAAGGCGCAACAGCGCAGGATTGAACGCCAGGGCGAGCTTTCCGCCAAGCAGCGCGCCGCGGTTGCGGCCCGCGTTAGACGTGAGGATCAGGCGATCGCCCATCAAGATCGGGACGTGATGGAGAAGCGGTTGGTGGAAACCGAGGGGCTTCCGCCAGAGCAGGCGGAGCAGGCCATCGGCGACGTCCTCGATGTTGTCAACAAAGGGCGAATCACCGACAAACTAACCGCGTCTTCCGCCGAGAACCGGCTTGAGTTTGATCGCCGCCAGCGCGAAGCGGCACAGCGGGCTCAGCGGATGGGCTTGATCGGCCCGGAGCGCGTGCGTGAGTTGTCAGAGGTGGCGTTGCCTCAGGCGGCAACAGAGCACCTCGCCGAAAGGGATTGGGTGGGGGGGTTCGTGGAGAGACACCCGGTTGTCGGAAGGATTCCCAGTGCCCGGATAATGGCCGAGGCGTCCAGTTGGGCCACCAGGAGGTTCTTATCCCTTATTCGCGGCCGTGAGGGCCGCCGTGGTCGCGAGGCCGAAACTAGGGAAGCGGAACCCGGCGCGTTGAGCAGGGAAGATCTGGCGGCGCGTGAGGCCAGCGAGCGGGTCGCCGAGCAAACCTGGATCGAATCCAGGGCCGGCTACGAGGGGGGTGGTGAGGGCATTCGCCCGATCGCGCCGCGGCCCGAGCCGCGACCCGAGCCGGCGACAGTGAGTCGTCCGGCGGCCGGCGTAGGGCTGGTGCCGATATACCGAGGCGAATTGAGCGGCGAAGAGTTGGCGGCACGGGAGGCCCATGAGCCCGAACAAGCACCGGCCCCGGGCCTACCGCCTTCCGAGCGGCGATCGGGGCCGGACGGCCCGCGTGAAGGCCGCCTGGCGGCTCCTGAGGTACCGCCGACCCGTCGGGAGCTCGGGCCGGCTCTTGAGATAGCACCTGAGCGCCCGACCGAGCCCGAGCTGCCGGCCGAGGCCGAGACGGCCGCCGAGCGCCCGATCCGACCGGGATTGCCGGCGCCGAGACCGACGATATTCGCCCCGCCGCCGGCCCCGGCGCCGGAAGAGCCAATCCCGATGATCGCCGGTCCGGGGCCGGAGGACCGGGCGATGCTGAGCGCGGGCGGGCTCGGCCAACCAGCCACGGCGATCAACATCTTCAACCATGGGAATATCCACATGGGCAAGGACACGCGCTTCAAGCACGTGAGTCGGGTCGAAAATCCATGAGCGGGCCTAGACTACAACACGACGAAATGGGCTACTGGCTCGACGTCGGCCTCAACGTCGGCGGTCAGGGCGGCGCGCTGTTCGTCTCCGGCGACGGCAAGAGCGCCTATCGCACCGGGATCGGCGACCTGATCCGTGACGAGCAGAGTTTTCGGTTCGGCGGCATGCACGGCGAGTTCCTGGAGCTCCACGGCGTCGTGGGCCGGCCGATCACGTGGAAAGGTCTTCTGCGGGTGAGCGAGGCGGGCCTGGCCGTGATCCAAAGTCAGCGCGATCAGTTCCGAATGTTGGACGGGACCTTTACCTTCATTGACGACGACAACGCGGAATACAAAAACTGCTCGCTCCGGGCGTTCGAGATCAAGGATAAGCAGCGGATCCAGGTGCCCGGCGCGCCGCTACTCGCCTGGCGGCTGCCGTATCTGATCATTCTGCAGCAACAGGAGCCGTAATGGCTGCATCCGATGCACCGACCGATTGGGTATTCGAAGGCCGGCCCTTGCGGGTCGCGGTCGAGACGCTTCCAGGCAGCCGGCAGTTCGAGCTCGACCCGCGGATCGGCGTGGAGAAGCTTGTACTGGGCACGAACGATACGGCTTCGATGGCCGTTCTTAACGTGTTCGCCGGGCCGATCCACTCGGCGGCCAAGGGCGCCGAACCGGCCTTGGACATCGCCCGCGTGCTCAACAGTGAATCGCGGCCGGGTTTTAGCCGGCGGTTCCTGTCACCCGAGCAGGAGATCATGATCTTCCTCGATCGCGAGGCCAGCACGTTTGAAACCGGCGAGAGCGAGGAGAGTGGACGCGAGATCCTTTTTTCCGGCTACTGCCCCGGTCCGCGCTATGACGAGCGGTCGGCCAAGACGGCGGCCAAAGCCCAAACCGACCGGAGCTTCACGCTGACCGTTACGTCGATGCTGGATCGGTTATCTCAGACGCCCCAGGCTCAGATTTGCGGCCGGCGGCTCCGGACGGCCGCCGGCCAGGATGCGCTCGATGAGGCCCAGGCGAGATCCGATACCACGCCGCAAGGCGAGTTCGCGGACGTGGTCGAGGTGCGCAGCGAGCCGTGCACGTTCAACCGGGGCGGCCGCGGCAACCGGGCGGCCGCGCCGATCACGGTGACCATCGGCGATGAGGACTACTTGATCCATATCTTTGCCGCCGACAACGACCCCGACGCGCAGACGTGGACGTTCGCCCAGGCCCTGCGCTACCTGGTGTTCTTCCACATGTTCGAGTCGCACGCGTGCGAAGGAACGATCCGCGATCTCCCGGGACCGGTCCGGGATGGCAACGTGTTTTCTTCGACGCAGGACCTGGCCACGCTTTCGCTCGATGATCGCCCCGGAGCGCCGGTCGCGGAGGCCGACGCGTACAAGTACGCGATGCTGGGCGAGCCCCGCGAGCTGGCCTGTGACGGCCTGAACCTCCCCGAAGCGCTGATCCTGCTGGCCGACTCGGCCGGCGCCCGGTTCCGCGTGAAGCTCGAATCGCAGACCGAGGCTGACGAGGCCGGTAATGACTATGAGACCGGTCTACCCGTGAACCGGTTGTACTTCAGTGCTCGGGGCGCCGGCCCGGAAAAGGAGCTGCACAAGGAGGCCGACTTTAATGATCGCGGCCTGGACGCGGCCGACCTGGTGGGCAAGACGAACGTCAAGGACCTGTCGATCAGCGTGGACTACTCCGACATAGTGAGCAACCCGGTGTTCGTCGGCGATGTCCGGCGGTACGAGATCACGGCCGAATTGGTTCCGGGCTGGAAGCCGAATAGTCATCTCGATAACGTCGCGGAGGAGAATGTCGAGGATGAACTGGAATTCGCCGAGCTGCATTGGTACGCCGGCACGCCGGATGAGCTGCAGTCCGATCCCTGGTACACCTATTTTCACAAAGCCGGCGGCGATTTCGAGCTCTATGCCCATATCGGCCGATGCTGGGTACTCAACGAGACCGGCCGCTATCGGGCGGACGATTATGCCCGGACGATCGGCCCGTTCAATGCCGACCGTTATGCGCCGTTCGAGCCGTCGGACTGTCAGATCACCGATCGGGTCATTGATGATCAGGGCAACCCCGAGGTCGTTGATGTCGAAACCGGCGCGTGGGTACGCAAACCGCGGCCGCTGCAGCCGTGTTTCGCGGCTGACGAATTGAAGCGGTCCATGGGCATCTGGGTGGACTTCAGCTTTGACCACGGTGTGCATTTCCACCATATCCCCGAAGTCCGCATCCTGAACCTGGGCGATGAGGCTGGGATCTATATCGACAGCGACGACCTGACCAAGATCGTGCGGGAAAAAGACGAGGAGGGCATGCACTTCTGGGAGGCGATGCTCAAGGGCGAGGCCCGCGTGCGGGTCACCGCGGTGATCGACGGCGACG
>DATLAN010000474.1:0-9881 GCA_035527455.1 Thermoguttaceae bacterium | reverse complement strand
GCCAATCAAAGATTGACGAAGCGCAATCGCTTCCTGACCGTAAGCGAGGCGCGCTCGCTTGACGCGCCCGGCCGAAAGGCGGCATAATGCGGTCCAGTGAAGCGTTACGCGACTGGGGGGGGCTTGATAAGGAGGGGTCGCCATGCTTGCAGCGAAAACGTGGATGTGGGCCGTGGGCTTGCTGTTGGCGGTCGGCACGCTGGGCTGTGGGGGAAAGTCCCGGCCGGCGGAGAAGTCCGATCCGGCCGCCGAGCCCGAGACGGTCGCGAAGAAGACCTTTCTCGTACCGCGCCTCCCGCCCCCGACGGACCCCAAAGCGGTGTCCGCGAAGACCGAGGCCCTCGGCGGCCGTAGCCAGCACGACGACCAGCAGCCCGGCCAGCCGACCGTCGACCAGCAGCCCGGCCAGCCGATCGCCGGGCAGCCTCACTCGGAGCAAGATGCGGTGATCGCCGAAATCTCGAGACTCGAAGGCATCTGTCTGGTCGACGAGAATGATCCCGAGGAAAAGGTCGTCGATGTGAACCTGTACGGAACGCAGATCACCGACACCTGGCTGGAGCAGTTGCTCGTGTTCGACGGTCTCCGCTCGCTGACGCTGTGGGACACGCAAATCACCGACGCCGGACTGGAACACGTGGGCAAGTTGACTCGACTGAAAACCTTGATACTCGACCAGACGCTGATCGCCGACGACGGACTGGCGAAGCTCGCGAACTTGGACGACCTCGAAAGGCTCTACCTCAATTACACGCGGATCACCGACGCAGGGCTGGTGCACCTGAAGTCGCTGGAAAGCCTCACCAGCCTCCGGTTCCAATACACGCAGATCACCGATGCCGGACTGAAACACCTCGCGGAAATGCCCGGCCTCACCTACCTCGACCTGTCCCACACTCAGGTGACCGACGCCGGACTGGAACACCTCAAGGGAATGTCCAACCTGCAGGCGATCGACCTGGCGGGCACGGCGGTCACCGACGCCGGCCTGGAGCATCTCAAAGGACTGACCGCGTTGCGGCGAGTGAACGTCCAAGGCACGGTAGTCACCGGTGCCGGGATGAGCAAACTGCGCAAGTCGCTGCCGACCGCGCGGATCGGGAATTGATACGCCGGGATAGGGGTAGGGATGGCCGATTGGTTTCGGCCACCCCTCCCTCCGAACCGGACGTGCGGGTCTCTCGCATCCGGCTCTCCGCTTGATGGTCGCACGCGCAAAGCAAATCGTCTTGTGGTATCATGGGGACTCTCACCGGACGGACAGCCCGACGTTTCTCGCAACCGGAAAGGACCGCACCGACATGACCCGACGATACTTCCGCAGTTTTTTCACGGCCATGGCCCTTGGGCTCCTGGCGGCCCAACTCGCCTCGGCAGCCGAGAGGCCCAACATCGTGGTCATCCTGGCCGACGACCTTGGCTATGGGGACGTGGCGTGTTTCAACCCGGAATCGAAAGTGCCCACGCCGCATCTCGACAAGCTGGCGGCCCAGGGCGTCCGCTTCACCGACGCCCACAGCCCTTCCACCGTCTGCACGCCCTCGCGCTACAGCCTGCTGACCGGCCGGATGTGTTTCCGCACCGGGCTGCGGGGGGTGTTCACCGGCGTGGACGGCCCGCTGATCGAGCCCGGCCGGCTCACCGTCGCCGAGTTGCTCCGGCGGCAAGGCTACGCCACCGCCTGCGTCGGCAAGTGGCACGTGGGCATGACCTTCCTCAAGAGCGACGGCCAGCCGGTCGCCCCGCGCGGCGGCGGCATCGAGAAGGTCCGGCAGGTCGACTTCACCCGGCCGATCCAGGACGGGCCGACGGACGTGGGCTTCGACTATTTCTTCGGCACCGTCTGCTGCCCGTTGACCGACTGGCTCTACGCCTACATCGAGAACGATCGGGTGGTCGAGCCGCCCACGGAACTGGTCGCCCCGACCACCACGAACTGGCTCCAGTACGAACATTTCCGCACCGGTCTGAAGTCGCCCGACTTCGAGTTCCGTAAGGTCGACCTGAAGTTTCTCGAGAAGAGCGTGGCGTTCCTGGAGCGTCACGTGCGGGAGCGGCCCGACAAACCGTTCTTCCTCTATCACGCCACCCAGAGCGCGCACCTGCCGGCCATGCCCGCCGAACAGTTCGTCGGCAAGACGAAGGCCGGTCCGCTGGGCGATTTCATCTTCGAGTTCGACTACGTGGTCGGCGAGTTGATCGGGACGCTGGACCGGCTGGGCGTAGCGGATAACACGCTGGTGATCGTCTCCAGCGACAACGGCCCGGAGATCGTCATCACGCACATGCGCGAGGCGTACGGGCACGACAGCGCCCGGCCGTGGCGCGGCATGAAGCGGGACAACTGGGAAGGCGGCCATCGCGTGCCGTTCATCGCCCGTTGGCCCGGCAAGATCGCCCCGGGCAGCGTCAGCCACGAAACGATCTGCCTGACCGACGTGATGGCGACCTGTGCGGCGGTCGTGGGCGCGAAGCTGCCCGCCGACGCCGCGGAAGACAGCCACAACATCCTGCCGGCTCTGCTCGGTGAAGAATACGAGCAGCCGCTCCGCGCCTACACGCTCCATCAAACGATCTCCAACGCGATGGGCATCCGCCGCGGGCCGTGGAAGCTGCTCGACCACAAGGGCTCCGGCGGCAACCGGTACGAGAAGGATTCGCTATTGGGGAAATACATGCTGCCGGACACCGATCCGGACGCCCCCGGCCAGCTCTACAACCTGCAGTCCGACCCCGGCGAGACGCAGAATCTCTACAGCGCCCAGCCGGAGATCGTGGCGGACTTGAAAGAACGGCTGGAGGACTCGAAATCGAGCGGCCGCAGCCGGTAGGGTGCGTGCTCGCACGCACGCGAACGGGCCGAGGACCAGTTTGTAGGGTGCGTGCTCGCACGCACGCGAACGGGCCGAGGACCAGGTGGGATTGCAGCTTTCCGGACGCTGCGCCGTCTTGCCGACGGGCGCGGCGTGCGGGCGTGATGGTTCCATGCATTGCAAGACGGGCGCGTGCGTGCGAGCACGCACCCTACTCGCTACAAGCATGCGGTCACCATGAACCGGACTGGGTAAGTTGGGCGCTATAGGCAAACACTCACTCCGCGGGGGGTTTACTTGCTCCCCGAAGTCTGTTATCATCCGAGTTAGAGAATATTGTGGGAGGCGATCGGCGATTAGATTGGTTGGCCGAAGCGGTCAGGCGGTGGCTTAGTCCGTCATTTCTCGAGAAGCCGGCAACGGGCAGGCCGGAAGGGAGTGGAACGATGAGAAGGTGCGCGGTTCTGCTGATCGGTGTGGCGTCGGTGTTTCTCGTTTCGCGGGCGTTCACGCAACCGCCCGGGGCCGTCGATGCGGTGCCTTGGCGTATTCTGAACGTCAGCCGGCTCAATACGGGCCAGGAATCGGAAGACGCGCCGGCGGCCGGGGAGCGGAAGTACCTGCACGTCACACTCGCACTGCAAGACGCCCAGGTCCAAAACAAGAAGCACAAGTTCCGCGTGGTCAACTCGGTCGGCCAGGAGGTCGGCAAGTTGTGGGCGTGGGACAACCGTCGGTCGGTGGTGATCTTCGAAGGGGAGTGGGAGGATCTCTCGGATCTGTATCTCGATTCGCCCGACCACCGCGCCCCGCTGCTGCCGAGAGTGGCTGTCACCGTAGCGCCGCCGAGCTATCCCGCGCCGGTGGTCACCGTCCCCGTGCCCGTCCCGCCGCGACCCGTTTACGTGCCGCCGCAACCCGTTTACGTGCCGCCGCGCCCCGTTTACGTGCCGCCGCGCCCGGTTTACGTACCGCCGCAACCGGTCGTCCGTCCCGAGCCGGACCGCGTCGTTTATGCCGACCCGAGTCGGGTCGTTCGCACGGGCCCGGACCGCGTGATCCACACGGGCCCGGACCGTGTCGTGGTCACCGGCCCGGATCGCGTGATCCATGAAGGCCCGGATCGCGTGGTCGTCCATGACGGGCCGGATCGCGTGATTCACGAAGGGGGCGATCGAGTGGTCGTTCACGAGGGGCCGGATCGGGTGATTCACGAAGGCTCCGATCGAGTCGTCGTCCACGACGGTTCGGACCAAGTCGTGCATCACGACGGTGATTCGGTCGTCCATCGCGATGGCGATCGCGTCGTCCATGAAGAAGGCGACAGCGTTGTCCGTCACGAGGGCGATTCGATCGTCCATGAAGGCGGCACCGATCGGGTCGTTCATGATGGCCAGGGCGATTCGGTCGTGCGTCATGAAGGGCCCGTCCCGGACCATATCTTCAGCGACGGTGGAACCTCGCCGGGCGCGGGCGAAGACTCGGGCGAGGGATCGGCCGGCTCCAACGAAATGGCCTCGGCCGCTGTTCCCGGTTCTCAGACCCCGCCGGGCACGTCGCCCGACTCGCAAACGCCTCCGGGCACGTCGAGTTCACCGACCTCGCCCGAGACGCCCCCCGGATCTGAAACGCCTCCGGGTACGTCCCCCAACGCCCAGACGCCGCCGGGTACGCCCTCCGAGTCTCAACCTCCCGCGAGTACGCCCCCCGGATCTCAAACACCGCCCGCTGCGCCGCCCGACTCTCAAACACCGCCCGCTGCGGCGCCCGACTCGCAAACACCGCCAAACGCACCGCCCGGTTCGCAGACGCCGCCGAATACGCCGCCCGGTTCTCAGACACCTCCGGGCATGCCTTCCGGGCCGCAGACTCCGCCGACGACGCCTCCCGACACCCAGATGGCCTCGGCCACGCCTCCCGGCGCCATGCCGAGTCCGGGCATGATGCCCGGCATGATGCCTGGCATGGGCAGCGTGCCGCCGGGCCCCGGATCGGCCGCGGGCCCCTGTCCGCCGGGCGGGTCTCCCATGGCAGGCCCCGGAGGCGGACCGGGAAGTGCCGACTGCGCGCCCGGGGGAATGTCTCCCTGCGAGACGCTGCCCGGCTATCCGGAACTCGCCCGGCAATACGGCCCCCAGTTGCCTCATTACGCCCAAGCCGCGTATCAGAACCGCTGTACCGAGTGTCATGGTCCGGAGCGGATCGAAGCGGCCGAGCAAACCAAGTCCCCGCAGCAGTTGCAGGAGACGGTCCGTCGGATGGCCGCCAAGCGACCCGAGCGGTTCCGCCAGCGCGACATCGACCTGATCACCCATCACGTGGTGCGGAAGTCGACCGAAGACGCCGAGGCGGGAAATGAAAACGAGGTGCAGGAAGACTTCTCGCATCTGGTGCTCTACGTGGCCTGCGGCGGCGAGTCCGGTCCGGGCAAGGTCTACCAGGTCGACGGGGAGGGCCGCGTGCTGGGGATCGCCAGTCTGCCTTCGACGGCGACCGGCATCGCCCTGCACCGCGACAAGAACCTGATCCTGGCCCTGCCCAGCGACGGCGGCCAGATCGTGCAACTCGACGACACGGGCAGACTCTCGACGATCCTGCAGCACGACAGGACTCTGGTTCATCCGGTCGACGTCGGGGTCGTCGCCGGGACCGACACGCTGCTGGTGACCGACAACATCGCCAAGCTGATTGCCGCGACCAACGTGGCCGGCGCGGAGCCGAAGGTCTATCAACGTTTCCAGACGCCCAACCTGACCGCCCGGAGCATGTCGGTCGCGATCGCCGCCGACAACAGCGTGCTGCTGGGCACGGCGTCGGACGAAGGGATCTTGCATCTCTCGGGCAACCGGGGCTCGGTTTCGGCCGTCTCGCTGCTTCCCGGCGGCGGAGGCGTCGCGGCCGACCCGAACTCGCGCACCTGGGCGGCCACGCAGGAACCGAATCAGATCTACCTGTTCGAGGGCCAGCAGCTTCTGACGAAGTACCGGCTTCCCGACGGCCGGAGTTTCTATCGCAACGGCCTGTTGTCGTTCGCCCCGGCCGGAGCGGTCGTCGTGGCCACGTGTCCCAGCGAGGGAGCGGCCGGTCCGGTCCGGCTGTTGTACTATCGCAAGGCGAGTTCCACCGAAGTTACCGGCGGAGAACCGATTCGCGACTTGTTCGATTGGGACAAGGAGCCGATCACCGATTTCGTCGTCGGTCCGCCGATGTTCTGGAACCGCCAGGCGAATCTCCAAGCGGCTCCCGTGGTGGATTCGCCGTTTTGACGAGCCTCGCGTCGGCCAACTGTCCATGCGCCGGATGGCCTGCATTTCTTGCAGGTTTTGGCCCGTTTTCTTGATCGTGGCGTATAATCGAACAGCTTTGCGAGTGACACGAACCCGACGCGTACAAGAGGGAGGTCGCTGATGGCAGCCGACTTGCGTACCCGGTATCTGGGAATGACGCTTCGCAACCCGCTGGTGATTTCCGCGTGTCCGCTGACGCAGAAGCTCCAGACGCTTCGCGAGTTGGAAGAGGCCGGAGCGGCCGCCGCCGTGTTGCCGTCGCTGTTCGAGGAACAGATCGAACACGACGACGTCGAGATGAGCGACGTGCAGGACATCGGCACGGAACGCTTCGCCGAATCGCTGACCTACTTCCCCGAGCCGACCGACTACCGCACCGGACCGGAGGCTTATCTCGAATACATCGGCGAGGCCAAGCGGGCCGTCTCGATTCCGATCATCGGCAGCCTCAACGGCTCCACGCCCGGCGGATGGATCCGCTACGCCCGGCTGATGCAGGAGGCCGGCGCCGACGCGGTCGAGTTGAACATCTATCTCGTCGCCGCCGACCTCGAGCTGACCGGCTACGACGTGGAGGAGCAGTACCTGGACCTGGTCTCCGCGGTCAAAGAGTCGCTCTCGATCCCCTTGGCCGTGAAGATCGGGCCTTATTTCAGCGCTTTTGCCAACATGGCCGGCCGGCTGGCCGAGGCGGGCGCGGACGGGCTGGTCTTGTTCAATCGCTACTTCCAGCCCGACATCGATCTGGACGAACTGGAAATGACGTCCAAGCTGCTCTTGAGCAGGCCCTTCGAACTCCTGCTGCCCTTGCGCTGGGTGGCCATCCTCCGCAACCGGGTGCCCGCCTCGCTGGCGGTGACCAGCGGAATCCACGACGCCGACGGCCTGTTGAAGGCGTTGCTGGTCGGCGCTGACGTGGGCATGGTCGCTTCGACGCTCTACAAGAACGGCACGGGCGAGGTGACGAAGATCCTCGCCGGCTTGCAGCAGCGGCTGAAAGAGAAGGAATACGATTCGGTCGAGCAGCTCAAGGGGAGCATGAGTCGCGAGAACTGTCCCGACCCGAGCGCTTACGCCCGCGGCAACTACATGAAAGCCCTGGCCACGCACGTCGGCCCGGCGATTTAGGGCCTCTATCAGCCGCTTGCGGCTTCGCCTCCCCGCCCCCTTGCGAGAGGCACCCTCGTCGTGTCACAATGGAGTGCGCGATCCGACGTTTCTTACCCGACTGGGGGCAAACCATGCGACTCGACACCAGTGCGATCTTCCTGTTGGCAGCGATGGCGTTCGCCGTCGTCCCCGCCGCCACAATCGCCGCCGCCGATCCGACCGAGAAGGAAGCCGTCGATGCCCTGCGGCAACTCGCAGCGCGATTGAGCTTCGACGACCGCGGCCGCGTGCGGAGGGTCAACTTCGCCGGGGTCGCCGAACTGACCGACGACGGACTGCTGCACGTCAACGGGCTGGGCGATCTCGAAGAACTGTATCTCGGCGGGACCCGGGTGACCGACGCCGGCTTGCAGCAACTCCGCGGCCTGACCCGGCTGCGATTCCTCTCGCTGCACGATAGCCGCGTCACCAGGCAGGGGATCGAGCAGCTCCGCGACGCGTTGCCGGGCCTGAGGGTGTTTCACGAGCCGCTGGACCCGTCGGCAGACGCCGCGCCGCCGAGCCGGGCGATTACCTCGAGCCGCTCCATTTCGCCCGGCGACGTCGTCCCGCCGATGGGCAGCCGGTTGACGATCGATCCGTTCCTCGGCGAGTTGCGGATGGTCGGC
Organism: Thermoguttaceae bacterium; assembly: GCA_035527455.1. Lineage (GTDB taxonomy): Bacteria > Planctomycetota > Planctomycetia > Pirellulales > Thermoguttaceae > DATLAN01. The sequence continues at coordinate 2,003 of DATLAN010000474.1, read as the reverse complement.
GGCAAACAGATCGCCGCCGGCGCCCGGGCAAGCTGGTCGCCCGACGGGACCCGCATCGCGATGGGCAAGGTGCCGCTGGGGGCCGGGATTCAGATCGTTCACGTCGAGAGCACCGCGGTGGCCGAACTGCTCACCGAGGGCAAGGACCCCGCGTGGTCGCCGGGCGAGGGGCGCTGGATCGCGTACACCCGCGACGTGGGCACGGGTTCCGCGCGGGGCGAAGAGGTTTGGCTCGTGGAGTCTGGCGGCGGCGCGCCCCGCAAGCTGGCCGACGGCGCGTTTCCGACCTGGTCGGCCGACGCCGCGACCGTTTTCTTCTTTTCCCGCAAGACGCGACAGATGATGTCCGTCGCCGTGGACGCGGCCGCGGCGGAACCGGTCGTGTTGTGGGAGATCCCTCGGCAAGAGATCCCGGCGCGGTGGTATCCGGTGGTTTCGCCCGACGGCCGTCACGTGGCCTATCACGCCGTGGAGCAGTTGGAGATCGTCGACGTGGAGACGTCGCGGATCGTTCGCACCTCGCCGCTGAAGGGCTGGCGAGGTTTGTTGCCCGGCTGGTCGCCCGATAGTCGATTCCTCGGCTTCGGCGCGCTGGAGAGCGAAGAGAAGGACCTGTGGCTGCTGGACATCTCCACGGGCAAGCTCCGGCGTTTGTTGAGCGGCTGGAGCACGCTGCCGAGCTGGTCGCCCGACGGCACGCGCCTGGCCTTCGATTTCCGTTCCCCCGTCGCCGGCTACCAGGTCTGGGTGATCGAGCTAAAGACCTTCGGCATCGGCGCTCCCTGACGTGGAGCACGTTTGCAACGTGCCTACAACCCACCTCCCCAGCCGCTTGCGGCTTCGCCGGCATCCTCCGCAAATCTCCAGAACCTATGGAGATGCGTAGGCCGGAACAAGCGCAGCGCAGTTCCGGCATTTGGCGTCGAAAGGCCCCATGAAGCCACTGGCTGACAAGCAGCCAGCGGCACGCGGCGCCGTAATTGCCCCGGTCCGCAACCGGCCGTGTCAAGTTGCTTCATGCGGCTCTTCATGCCAGATGCCGGAACTGCGCTGCGCTTGTTCCGGCCTACTTTGCTGCTTCGCCGGACTTGCTCATTTAATCCCCGCCCCTGCCGCGCACTCCCGATCGGGCCTCAGCAGCACCACGGCGTCGCCGTCGCTGGCGGCCAGGAGCATGCCCTTGGATTCTTCGCCGCGGATGACGACCTCCCGGAGGTTGTTGACCACGATGATCTGCCGGCCGACCAACTCCTCGGCCGCGTAATGCCCGCGGATGCCGGCCACGATCTGCTTCTCCTCTTCGCCCACCTTGATCTGAAGCAACAACAGCTTGTCGGCGTTGGGGTGTTCCCCGGCGGAAAGGACCGTGGCCACGCGGAGATCGAGCTTGGAAAAGTCGTCGTAGGTTATTTCGGATTTCATGGTTGAGGGCTGGGGGTTCGGGACTGGGGACTCGGGACTGGGGACTCGGGGTTCGGGATGAACGACGGGCAAGCAGGATTCCCGGTGGTAAGATCAACCCGCATGGTACGGTCGTGCGGCGATGCTGTCAAAGGGGGCCCCGGCACGGAAGGGCTGCCCGGCAAGCTCGTACCAATCGACTTCCGCGTTGAGCGGTTCGTCGGGAGTGGCGTAGGCCGGAACAAGCGCAGCGCAGTTCCAGCATTTGATGCGGAACGGCCGCGCGAGGCACTGGCTGACAAGCAGCCAGTGGCACCCGGCGTCAACCGTCGGTCGAAGCGGTCGCCTTCTCGCGGCGCGCCGAGGTTCAAATGTTCTTGGTCACGCCGGGCATGGCACAAACCGGGTAGACGCCGTTCTCGTCGGGCGCCGTGGGCGGTTCCATGTCCCAGGTGCAGTCCTCCGGCCTTGGCGGAATGCAGTAATCCGACTTCGTTACCTGATCCCAGGTGACGAGCTTGCCGCTGTAGCACGAGAGTTGTCCCATGATCGTCACCAGCGTGCTGCGGGCCATGTAATCGCCGCAGTTGAGCGGCTGGCCG
>DATLAN010000473.1:0-9381 GCA_035527455.1 Thermoguttaceae bacterium | reverse complement strand
CGGGCCAACGCACCACCGAAAGCTTCAGCTCCTTCATTGCAGCGATCACGTCTTTGCGGAAACCGTTTTCATCTGACAGGGGCGAGCCCGGTTCAAACAGACCACCATAGATCTGCCGGTGGAAATGCTCGACAAAGCCTCCGAAGAGCATCGGGCTGTAAGGCTTTGACGGCGCGGCGGTGTCGATCGTGACGAGAACTTCCGCCTCCGGCGCGGAATTGGCCGACTGCTCGGCGGCCGGTGCGGCGTCTGGCGCGATCGCCAGCGTCAGTATGATCGCCGGCAAAGCGACCGACGCCCATCCGCCAAGGAGCACTCTCCTCAGAGCGGGCGCCAGGATTTGACATGATGCGTGTACGGGACGCTCTTGACGCCCCCCACAGTTTAACAGACAGTGCAGTGTAAAGTCAGTCATGAGTCGCTCCCAGTTTGACATTGGCTGTTATCGGATTTGTTGCGGTTTCTGCGCTTGTTTCCATGCTTCGTACTGCTCGATGACTTTTCGGGCTTGAGCAGCCTTGCGTTCCCATGCCTGTCGCTTGGCATCTTCGGGGGTCGGCACTTGCGCGGCGTTCGGATCCGCCGGCGTTTCTGCCAGGCGATACTCGCTATCAACCCAACACGGCCAATCGTCGGTGCGGAACGGGGCCGCCGGCCCGGCGCGGTTGCCGAAGTTCCCCACCGGATGAACTCCCCAAGCATAGCGCACGGCGACCGGGTCCTCAACAAAGGGGCTCGACGCGGCGAACTTGCCTCCCTCGACAGCCCCGACCGTGGCGGGATAGAAATGGCGATCCTCGCCCGCGATGACGAAACCCTTCGGTGCCACGCGCAAGCCGTATCGCGAGCTGGGATAGCTGCCCTTGGTGAACGTCAACAGGATCCGGTTGCCGTCCTTCTTCCACGACTCGAGCAGCGGGATATCGTACTTAACCCCTTCGACTTGATAGACGTCGGCCAGCGCCCAGCGGGCGGCGCGCTCGCCGATCGGCCGCTTGTAGGGAGAGTGCATTTGGATGTGCCCCAGGTCGTAGGTACACACCAGGCCTGTGCTGCCGTGTTGAAGATGAGCGTTCGTCTGTGCCTCGCGCACGCCGGCCGCTTTGTGCAGCATCGTCACTTCGGACTCGTTTTCATCGTCGGGCCAACCGAAACTCGTCATCTGGACGATGCAGAACGGAAGGTCGGGATCATCGAAAGCTTTTCGCCAGTCGGGGATCAGGGCGGGAAAGGTTTTCATGTAGAGATTGGGGCGACCCTGGCCGCCTACGCAGTTGTTGATACCCTGGTAGAAGAGGACGCCCTTGATTGCGAACCGCTGAATCGGCGCGATCAGCGCGTTGAAGCAACCGCCCGGAAAGCTTTGCCGATAGGTGTACGTCTTCGGCACGTCCGGCTTCGGGGGAGCCTCCCGTCCGGCGGCTTCCGCCTTTTCCACGTCTTCTTTCCATCGGGCCATTTTCCCGGCGAGCGTGGCTTCATAGTCATAGGCAGCCGCCTCGGCGTCAAAATGCTTGATGAGTGGCGTCGCCTCGGGAATCGTTTCGAGCGTGCCACGGGATACCCAGGTCTCCACCACGCTGCCTCCCCAGGAATTGTCGATCAGGCCGATCGGCACGCCGGTGGCTTCATGCACGATGCGCGCAAAATGGTATCCGACCGCCGGAAAGTCCCGCGTGTTCTCCGGATCGCAGACTCGCCACACGCCCTTGAGTTCGACATAGTACGGATTGCGCTCTTCGACGGGGAAATTGTCGAGCGGCGTGGGGCTGGAACTCAGCGGGATCGTCAAGCAACGGATCGCCGGATAATTGGCCCGCGGAATGTCGAGATCCGAGTTGACGATCCCTCCGGCGGCCGCCTCCATGTTGCTCTGCCCGCTGCAAAGCCAGACGTCGCCTATGACGACGTTCTTCAGCGCGACGGTATCCTTCTTGCCCGTAACCTTCAGTTCTTGCGGTTTCGCGTTGACCTGCATCGGCGCGAGGGTCAGCGACCATTGACCGTCGTCGCCCACCGTGGTTGTCTCCGTTTGTTCGTTGAACTGAACGGTTATTGATTCTCCTTTGTCACCCCATCCCCAAACGTTGACAGGCTTATCGCGCTGCACGACCATGCCATCGCCGAACACTCGGGGCAACTCGATTTGTGCCTTGGCCATCGAAGGCAAAAAGTGGACCAGAGCCAGGAGAAAGAGCATCCGTTTCCTTTTTGTCATCGCATACCTCCAGAGTATCTACGAGGATTATCACGCTTAAGTGCCGAAGCGCCTTGGATCGACAAGAGCTATTATGCCATCTGCGGAATCAAGATGCCACCGTCCCGTGGCGGCGGTCGTAGATGAGACGACGGACACCACCTCAGCGAACGGCGCCCGCCCGGGGATTCGCGCCCCGGTTAACCCGCCTCGCCGAAAGTTCGAAAGCGGTTGGCTGCCTCAAGGGCACCGTAGCGGACGCGAACTTTCGTAACGCCATGCGGATTCACGACTTCGGGAAATGGGTCGCGCGCGAGTCGTTACGAAGAGGGCTGTCCAAGGGGACCCTTGAAATGGGGAAATTCGAGATCGGCCGGGGGCCGGCGAATATCCGTACGGTTGCGGCAGCCGGACGTGCGTCGGCGTCTGGTCTCGGCGGTTGCGGATCGGCCAGTCTCTTCCGCCACTGATAGAAGGATGCGGTCGAGACGCCCGTCTCGACGCCGAACTCCGCCGCACCGCCCGGGAACGCGCCGCCGCCGAGATGTCGCTACCCACATTGCGATAACCGCCGACCCGGCAGTGCGTTTTCCGACAAAGCCTAGACCTGTCTTGGTCCGGCGGCCGATACCCATCAAGGTGAGTGCACTGCTGGTATGGTGCCTCGGCGACGTTGCCGAGTGTCACCTATCTTATCGTGCACCGTCGCTTCGTTCGCGGCGAACACAAGAAGAGTTGGTGGGCAGGCCATGGGCAGGAACTCGACTGTAGGGGTGGCGCGGATCGTAGCGGCCTCGTGCCTGCTTTTCCACGCCCTCTTCTTAGGACAAACGTTTGCATCGGCACAATCGGCGTCGTCATCCGTATACCATACCGGCTATCAGGACGAGCGGCCCGCCGACGCGGAACCCGCCGAGGCGGAGGCCTCCAAAGACAAAGACGACAAAGACAAAGACGACAAAAACAAGGACGGGAAATCCAAAGCCCGTGACGACCTGCTGGGAATGGACATCGAGCAGCTTCGCCGGGTGTCGGTCGCGCCGGCGTTGGAGGAGGTTGTCACCACGGTCGCCCGGCAGGAGAGCACCGTCGGCCGTTCGCCCGCGGCGATCTACGTCGTCACTTCCGAGATGATTCGCCGCTCGGGGGCCCGGACGATTCCCGAGGCCCTGCGGCTGGTGCCGGGGCTGGAAGTGGCCCAGCGCGACGCCAACAAGTGGGCCATCTCCTCGCGCGGGTTCAATAGGATCTTCGCGAACAAGCTGCTGGTTCAGATCGACGGCCGCACCGTCTACACGCCCGTTTTCGCCGGGACCTACTGGGACGTCCAGGACGTGGTGCTCGAAGACGTCGAGCGGATCGAGGTCATCCGCGGCCCCGGCGCGACCCTCTGGGGCGCCAACGCGGTCAACGGCGTGATCAACATCATCACCAAAAGCGCCAAGGACACCGTCGGCCTTTACGCCCAGGGCGGCGGGGGCACGGAAGAGCGCGGTTTCAGCACCGTTCGCGCCGGCGGGTGTCAGGGCGATCTGGCGTGGCGGGCGTACGGAAAGTGGTTCGAGCGCGACGGGGGCGTCGACGCGGCGGGACCCGCCTTCGACGACTGGCGGCAGAAACGCGGCGGGTTCCGCACCGACTATACGCCCAACTGCCACGACACGATCACGCTGCAAGGCGACGTCTACGCCGGCACCAGCGGGACCACGTTCTTCGATTTCACGCCGGAAGAGATGCAGGTCCAAGGCTTCAATGTGCTGAACCGTTGGAGACGCGTGATCGACGACGATACGGACTGGAGCTTCCAGGTCTACTACGACGTCAACGATCGCGCGGAGACCGTGCTGTTTCAGCACGTCGAGGTCTTCGACGTCGACTTTCAGCACCGCTTCCCGCTGGGGCGTCGCAACAATCTCATCTGGGGGCTGTGTTACCGCCGGGTCAAGGACTTCCTGGAGCCATCCTCGCCGCCGGCTATCCTTTTTTTCCCGCCCGACGCGACCAGGAGCCTCTATTCGGCGTTCATCCAGGACGAGGTGACGCTCCGAGAAGACGCGCTCTATTTGACTTTCGGCACCAAGCTCGAAAAGAACGACTACACCGGTTTCGAGGTCCAGCCGAGCATCCGGCTCCTGTGGCTGCCGAGCCGTCGCCAGGCCGTTTGGGGCTCCATCGCCCGGGCGGTAAGGACTCCGGCGCGGACCGACCAGGACGCCCAGGTGCTCTCGTCCCTCTCCGGTGAGCCGGCAGTCTTCGGTCCTTCGCCCGATTTCCACTCCGAGGAACTCATTGCCTATGAACTCGGCTACCGTGCCCAACCGGCAAAACAGTTCTCCTGGGACATCTCCCTGTTCTACAACGTCTATGAAGATCTGCGATCGCGGCGCCTCGTGGGCACGATTCCCGGCCCGCCGGAGATCCCGCTGTTCACCTTGTTCAACGACTCGCGGGGCGACGTCTATGGAGTGGAATTGGCCTGCAAGTATGAAGTCACGCCCCGCTGGAAACTGACCGGATGGTACACGTTCCTCCAGTTGGCGCTGAAGACGCCGCCCTTTCCGCCTCAAGGCGTCGATGCCGCCGCCGTCGTCGAGGGCTCCAGTCCGCAGAACCAGGTTTTCCTGATGTCGTCGTGGGATCTGGGGCATCGCGTCGAGTTCGACCTGATGTCCCGCTACGTGGACTCGCTTCCGGGCCAGTCGGTGCCCGAATACATCTCTCTCGATTTGCGGCTGGGGTGGCGGCCCAGCGACGAGCTGGAACTCTCGGTGGTCGGCCAAAACCTGCTCGACTCGAAGCACCTCGAATTCGGCAACGTGGACGCCAAGCCGGTTCCGCTGGTGGAAGTCCAACGGGGCGTCTACGGTTACCTTACCTGGAGGCGTTGAGATGTTGCACGAGTCCCAGGGCGATCGTTCATGAAGTGTGGCGGAACGGCAATCTCGAAACGCGGTCGAACGTGTCGCTGCCGGCCCGCAACGGAACGCCTGATCCTCATGCGTGGGCTGGTGGTTCGTGCGGCAGCGGCGGCGGTCGTTTCGGGACTGTGCCTTCCCGCCGCGGCCCAGGCTCTCCGGGATTCGATCCGCCCGACGTTGGAATACCGGGTCAAGGCGGCCTACCTGTACAATTTCCTGCTCTACGTCACGTGGCCCGAAGAAGCGTTGGACGGGAGCAACTCGCCGCTGGTGATCGGCGTTTTGGGAGACGATCCGTTGGGAACGGCCCTGGACGAGGTCGCCCGCCACAAGCGGGCCAAGGGGCGCGGGATCGTCGTCCGCCGGTTCGAATCCTGGCAGGAGGATACGCGGTGCCACATCCTGTTCGTTCCCAGGACCGTGAGCCGGGCGACCCTCACGGCAGTCGTCCAGCGCACGCGCGGCTCGCCGGTGCTGCTGGTCGGAGAGACGCCCGGACTGGCCACCGTCGGCGCCCCGGTGAACTTCTACCTGGACGTCGATCGGACCATCGGTTTCGAAATCAACGTCGACGCCACCGCCGAACGCAATTTGCGCGTCGACGCCAGGCTCCTGAAACTGGCGAGAATCATCAAGGGTCCCTCGCAAGATGGAGGCAACGGGTAAGGGGTCGGTGCGCACGGTCAAGGGGGCAGTGCGAAGAAGACGATTTCCGTGGAGAGTTGGCCATGCGCTTTCGCTGGGCTCCGTCGATCGCCCGCAAACTCACGTTGCTGATGGTCCTGGTCAGCGGCGTGAGCTTGTTGGTGGCGGTAATCCCCATCGTCGCCAACCACTCGGCCGCGCTGCGCGACGCGAAGAAGACGCAACTGACGGCGCTGGCCGCGGTGTTGGCGTCGAACAGCACGGCCGCCATGTCGTTCCGCCTGCCGGGACCGGCCAACGAACTGCTCTCCTCGCTGCGGTATCGGCCGACCGTCGAGTACGCGTGTCTGTTCGACGACCGGGGAGAGGTCTTCGCCAGCTACCGAAGCGACGCCGACTCCACGTTCGTGCCCGAGCTGCCCGACTGGACCGGCAGCCGCTTCACGCCGGACGACTATCTGGAGATCTCCTTGCCGGTGGCCGAAGACGGCGAGGTCTTCGGCCGCATCTACCTGCGGGCCGCGACGAGCGATCTGCGCAAGCAATACTACCGCGACGCGGGCATCGTTCTCGTCGTCGTACTGGCGGCACTGGTCGTGGCCGCGTTGATCGCGGCCAGCCTGCAGCGCATCATTTCCCGGCCCATCGTTGCGCTGGCCACCACCGCCCAGCGCATTACCGAGGAAGGCAACTACACGCTTCGCGTCCAGCCGCGATCGAAGGACGAAATCGGCAACCTGTACGAGCAGTTCAACCTGATGCTCGACCGGATCCAAACCGGAGAAAACGAACAACGGCGGGCGGCCCGGCAACAGCAGGAGTTGATTGCCGAACTGGAAGTCAAGAATAGCGAGCTGGAGCGGTTCGCCTACACGGTGTCCCACGATCTCAAGAGCCCTCTGGTCACGATCAAGGGCCACCTGGGCCTCTTGAAACGAGACCTCGCCGCGAACAACGCCGAGTTGATCCAAGGCGATCTGGCACAGATCGACAGCGCCGCCAAGAAGATGAACCAGTTGCTCTGCCAGTTGCTGGAACTTTCTCGGATCGGGCGGGTGACCCATCCGCCCGAGGACGTCGGACTTGCCGACCTGGCCTGCGACGCCGTGGAACTGCTCGGCGGGGAGTTGTCCACCAAACGCATTGCCGTGGAAATCGGCCCGAATCTGCCGACCCTCCACGGCGACCGGGTCCGACTGCTCGAGGTGCTGCAAAACCTGATCGAAAACGCCATCAAGTATATGGGTGACCAGACGGAACCTCGCATCGAGATCGGCGCCCGGCGGGAAGGCGACGAAGTGGTCTGTTACGTCCGCGACAACGGCATGGGAATCGCCCCCACGGATCGCGAGACCATCTTCAAGCTGTTCAGTCAGCTCGACCAGAGCGTCGAAGGCACGGGCGTGGGTTTGGCGCTGGTCAAACGGATCATCGAGGTACACGGCGGTCGTATCTGGGTCAAATCCGAAGGCCCGGGGCAAGGCTCCACCTTCTGCTTCACGATCCCGCCGGCGAAGCGGTCTGCATCCTGAAATGTGTAGGCCGGAACAAGCGCAGCGCAGTTCCGGCACTTGGTGAGAAGAGGCCGCATGAAGCCGCGCGCCGGAACCGCGCTGCGCTTGTTCCGGCCTACTTCGCTTGGCGCAAGTCACGTCGCCAGCCGACTGAGTTGACGCCCCGTCGTGCTCAACGGATACTCGGCCAATTCCGCCGGCCGCAGCCACTTCATGACCGGCGAATCGGCCGCCGTCCGCGAGTCGGAAATGTACCGGGCTTCATAACAGTCGAGCGTAATGCGGAAGCGCGTCACGCCGTGCTTGATCGTTTTCACGTGCCGCCCGGGCTCGACGGTTATCCCGGTGAGTTCGCGAACGCCTTCGATCAACTCGCGGCGCAAAGCGGCCGGCCCCTCGGCCTCGACGGCGAAGCGGGGAAGATCCCACAGCCCGGCCCAGCGACCGTTTTCGGGACACTGCACCAGCAACACCCGGCCACGGCGGCGGATCAATACGGCCGCGTCGTGGACCGGCTCCAAAGCACGTTTTGCTTTGGGAGGAGGGATTTGCGTCTGGCGGCCCTGCAAACGGGCCCGGCAAAGCGGCGCCACCGGGCAAGCGTCGCATCGCGGCGCACCGGGCCCGCACACCATCCCGCCGAGTTCCATCAGCGCCTGGTTGAATCGACCTGCCTCGCGACGCGGCAACACCGCTTCGGCCATCGCCCAGAGCAGCCGTTGTCCTTCGGCGGACGACGGCTGCCCGCCGTAAGCCAACAGCCGGCTGAACAGCCGCGTGGTGTTGGCCTCCAGAATGGGCACCCGCCGGTCGAAAGCGATCGACAGCACGGCCCCGGCCGTATAGCGTCCGATGCCGGGCAGCTTCCGCGCGGCGTCGAGGTCGTCGGGGAATCGGCCGCCGTGCCCGGCCACGACGATCTTCGCCGCCCGGTGGAGTTGTCTCGCCCGGCGGTAGTATCCCAGGCCTTCCCACAATCGCAACACGGCCGGCTCCTCGGCCCGGGCGAGCGATTCGATCGTGGGAAATGCCTGGAGAAACCGTTCGAAATACGCCTCGACGGTGGCGACCTGGGTTTGCTGGAGCATGATTTCGCTCACCCAGATCGGATAGGGGTCGCGCGTACGGCGCCACGGCAGGTCGCGGGCGTGCTCGGCGTACCAACCACGCACCCGGCGCCGGAAGCGGCGCCGCCAGGAAGCGTCGGGCAGGTCGTGAGGAAAGGTCTGGGATGTTCGCAAAGTCAGTTCTATTCCGCCGGCGGCCACATCGAGTTGACCAACTCGACTGTCCGATCCACGAGGATCTGCCCGCCCTCCGGACCGACCAGGCAACTGTGAACCACGGCACTGTAATGCCCTCCGCGAACGGCCCTTTCCGTCGCCAGATACCCTCCCCGTCCGACCAGTTGGACGACGAATGTCTGGACCGCCTTGCTGCGGGCCTTGATGCGAATCCCGTAATCGGTGAACATCTCGAAACCGTTCGTACACACGGCGACGTCCCCGATCCGCAGGACGTGCAGTTCCATTTCGTGGCTCGGCGTCGGGTCCGTCTTCTGGCGTTCGAATCGCTGGACGGTTACTTCATACCACTTCATCCGCCGGTGTTCGCGATCGGCCGCCCGGGGGTCGCCGGCAATCCGGGCCATTGCCTGCTCGACAGCCGCTTGGGCCTCGGCATACTCCGCTTCGGTGACCAGTCGCATCGGCAGGCGGATCGTCTCCACTTTGTGCGTCAAGGGAACGTCCGCGCGACGATCTTCCTGGACGACTTCGTACGCCTCGTCCACGGCGCGCACGATGCGGCGGGCGATTTCCTCCAGCCGAGTCAGCCCGCGAAGCTGACGCATGCGCTCGTCGGCCGCGTTGCGATACATCAAGTGCGGCGATTGGTCGCCGGACGCTCCGGTCCAACCCAGCACGCACACCTGGTCCCCGTACTTCTCGTGCAGGGCCTCGCGCACGGGATGCCAGAAGTCGGCGTTGACGGCGGTTCTCGATTCGACCTCCTGGGAAGGACACGAGACGTTGACGGCCACGGCGATCAGTTCGTCCGACGCGTCGAAGAAGAACAGCGTGCCCACGTCGTGGTCCTCGTAGCCTTC
>DATLAN010000472.1:0-2747 GCA_035527455.1 Thermoguttaceae bacterium | reverse complement strand
TTGTGAAACCGCTTCGCGGTTGGAATCTTGCGGGGCACACGTTTACGGCTTCGCAGTTGGGATTCTGTGGGAACACGTTTACGACTTTGCGGTTGGCATCTTGCAGAACACGCGGTTGCGGATATGCTGGAGGTTTTGGCCGATCCCCGGGAGATCCCATGCCGACCACCCCTTCGCGAGATCAGATTGCCGAACGGTATCTCGATCAGCTCCGCTTCGATCCCTATCCGTTCCAGGAGGAGGCCCTGCTGGCGTGGTTCGAGGCCGAGCAGGGCGTGCTGGTCTGTGCGCCGACCGGCATGGGCAAGACGCTGATCGCCGAAGCCGCCCTGTTCGAGGCGCTGCACACCGGCAAAATGGCCTATTACACCACTCCGCTGATCGCACTGACCGAACAGAAGTTCCGCGAAATGCAGCAACAGGCCGTTCGCTGGGGCTTCGCCGCAACCGACGTGGGGCTGGTCACCGGCAACCGCCGCGAGAATCCCGACGCGCGGGTGCTGGTCGTCGTGGCCGAGATTCTCTTCAACCGGCTCCTGCACCGCGAGGCGTTCGACTTCGGCGAAGTCAGTGCCGTGGTGATGGACGAGTTCCACAGCTTCAACGATCCCGAACGGGGCATCGTCTGGGAATTCTCGCTGGCCCTGCTGCCCGAACACGTCCGCACGCTGTTGCTCTCGGCCACGGTGGGCAATTCGTTGGAGTTCGTCGGTTGGCTGAAGCGGAACTTCAATCGCCGCCTGACGCTGGTCCGAGGCGACGAGCGCCGCGTGCCGCTGACGTTCGAGTGGGTGGGCGACCAACTGCTCAGCGAGCACATCGAGCAGATGGCCAAAGGCGACGACCAGGTTCGGCGGACGCCCGCGCTGATCTTCTGCTTCAACCGCGAACAGTGCTGGACGGTCGCCGAACAGCTCAAGGGCAAGCGCGTATTGGCCGAGGGACAGCAGGCCCGGCTGGTCGAAAAGCTCGAGGGGTACGAATGGTCGCAAGGCGCCGGCCCGAAACTGCGGCAGCTTCTGATGCGGGGCGTGGGCGTGCACCACGCGGGCGTGCTGCCCAAGTTCCGGCGGATCGTCGAGGAGCTGTTCCAGCAGAAGCTCCTCTCGGTGGCCGTCTGCACGGAGACGCTTTCGGCGGGCATCAATCTGCCGGCCCGATCGGTCGTCTTGCCGAGCATCCTCAAGGGCCCGCCGGACAAGAAAAAGGTGATGGAACCCAGCAGCGCCCATCAGATTTTCGGCCGAGCGGGCCGTCCGCAGTTCGACACCCGCGGCTACGTCTTCGTGCTGGCCCACGAGGACGACGTGAAGATCGCCCGATGGCGCCGGCAGTACGACCAGATCCCCGAGGACACGAAAGACCCCGGGCTGTTGAAGGCCAAGAAGCGGCTGAAGAAGAAGATGCCGACGCGGCGGACCACCGAGCAGTACTGGAACGAGGCCCAATTCGACAAGCTGAAGGTGGCCCCGCCGGGCGACCTGCAAAGCCGAGGGCGGCTGCCGTGGCGGCTGCTGGTCTACATGCTCGAGGCCTCGCCCGACGTGGCGCTGGTCCGCAAGCTGGTCGGCAAACGATTGATGATTCCCAAGTGGTTGCAGCAAGGCCACGAACAGCTCGACGCGATGTTGATCACGCTGTGGCGGGCGGGATACGTCACGCTCGAGCCGGAACCGCCCAAGTCCGGTGCGTCGGAAGACGCGGAAGCCGAGCGTGCCAAGGCCGAGCAGCCGGCACCGAAGAAATCGAAGACGCAACTCCTCTTGGAAGAAGCCCTTGCCGCCGCGGGCCAATTGCCCAGGCCGACCGAAACGGCCGAGACGCCCGACGAACCGCCGGCGTATCAGGCTGAATTTGCCCGGCCGACGGAGAAGCTGCGCGAATTGCTGTTGTTGCGTGGGCTCAATCCGCTGTATGGCGTTTTCCTGGTCAATCAACTGGGCATCGCCAATCGCCAGGAACGCGTTCAGGCGATGGAAAGCGTGCTGGAACTGCCGCGTTCGGTCGGCCACTTCGTGCGGGTGCCCGATCACGACGAGTTGCCGCAAGGCCCCTTGGCCACCGGCCGGCTGAACGACCAGCTTCTGCGGTTGGGGCTCGTGACCGCGGATCAGCTCGTCGCGCCGCCGAAGAGCGAGCAGTATGAACGCCGGCGGACCTTCGACGAGGATCGTCCCTGGGTGTTGACGCTGGCCGAGAAGCTGCGTTTGCAGTTCGACTACGATTTCCCCGGCGTCCACGACGTCCGCACCTACCCGGTTTGGGCGGCCGGCGAAGTGCTCGAGTTCGGCGGCGACTTCAACAAGTACATCACCAGCAAGCACATGCAGAAGCAGGAAGGCGTGGTCTTCCGCCACCTGCTGCGATTGATCCTGCTGGCCGGCGAGCTGAAGCAGCTCTGTCCGCCCGACACGACCGAAGACGAGTGGCGGGCCGATCTGCAGGACATCGCCGCCCGTCTGACGGCCACCTGCCGCGGCGTGGACCCCGACAGCACGGAGAAGGCCCTGGAAGAGGCGGAAGCGGCCGGCGGTGAAGTCGAGTTGTGAGCCGGCACGGCGACCTGCAATCACCACGGCAAGAATAGTAGCAAGAGGTAGCAAGAATAGTAGCCGTCTCGCTCCTAGGACGTGAATCTATTACAGGACGAGACGGTTAGACTCTTTTCGAGTGCTGTTTTTTGTTTTCTGTTGCCAATCGAGCAGTTCGTTCTGCTGGTTGGTCGTATCTGTTGGGTGCGTGTTGTT
>DATLAN010000471.1:0-2023 GCA_035527455.1 Thermoguttaceae bacterium | reverse complement strand
CTGGAAACGGAAGCCCGGCGGCGTTGGCCGCTGGTCGAGGCGGCGATCGTCCACCGGCTGGGACATTTGCCGCTGGGCGAGATCAGCGTGGCGATCGCCGTCAGTTCGCCCCATCGTCATGCGGCCTTCGAAGCGGGCCGGTGGCTGATCGATCGGATCAAGGAAGTCGTGCCCATCTGGAAGAAAGAGAACTACGCCGACGGTTCCGACGAGTGGGTCCACCCGTGAGCATCACCGGACCACTTGCCGACAGTTTGGGGCGCGTACACACCGATCTGCGGATTTCGGTCACCGACCGCTGCAACGTCCGCTGTTTCTATTGCATGCCGGCCGAGGGCGTCGAGTTCCGCCGCCACGAAGAAATCCTCTCCTACGAGGAAATCGAGCGTTTCGCGCGCGTGGCGGCCCGGTTGGGGATCCGCAAGCTCCGGCTGACCGGCGGTGAGCCGCTGGTCCGCAAAGGCGTGGTCCGACTGGTCGAGATGCTCGCGGCCGTGCCCGGTATCGACGATCTGGCCATGACCACCAACGGCATGTTCCTCGATCGGTACGCGGAGGCGCTGAAGGCGGCGGGCTTGCACCGGTTGAACGTCAGTCTGGACACGCTCGATCCGGCGAAATTCCGCCGCATCAGCGGCAGCGACGAGCTTTCCCGCGTCTTGGAAGGAATTGCGGCGGCTCAGCGGGCCGGCTTCGAGCGGATCAAGCTCAACGCCGTGGCCATCCGCGGATGGACCGACGACGAGATCGTGCCGCTGGCCCGGTTCGCGCGGGAGCACGGCTTGGAACTCCGCTTCATCGAGTTCATGCCCATCGACGGCGACGGCCGGTGGCACAGCGAACAGGTTTTCCCGGGCGAGAAGATTCACGAAATCCTTTCCCGGGAGATCGGTCCGCTTGATCGCGTGGTCTCGGACGGCCCTCGCGCGCCGGCCACCGTCTATCGTTACGCCGACGGAGGCGGCCGCGTGGGGCTGATCCACTCGGTCAGCGAGCCGTTTTGCGAACACTGCAATCGCTTGCGCCTGACGGCCGACGGCAAGGTGCGCAACTGTCTGTTCTCGTCGTCGCAGTGGGACGCGGGGGCCTTACTGCGGTCCGGCGGCACCGACGAGCAGTTGGCCGAGTTGATCCGCGCGGCCGTCAACCAAAAGAAAAAGGCCCACGGAACCGACGACGGCCAATTCGCCCCCAGCGATCGGCCCATGCACCAGATCGGAGGCTAGGAACTCGTGAATGACTTCCGTATAGTAGCCATCTCGCTCCGCGAGATGTGGCCATGGAACAATCAGAACTCTTCTGGCTACATCTCGCGGAGCGAGATGGCTACTATACGCACCGAATTCGGGAAGTAATTCAACTGCCCATGACCGAAAAACCGCCCATGACCGAAGAACCCTGGTACCATAACGGGCTCCGATTCCGGTGTACCGGCTGCGGCGACTGCTGCACCGGAGCACCCGGCCACGTCTGGGTGAACAAGGCCGAAATCGAGGCCATCGCGGCGTCGCTCGGCGTCGAGTTGGAGCAGTTCGAGAAGCGGTACGTCCGCCTGGTGGGCATCCGCAAGAGCCTGGTCGAGTTTCCTGGCGGCGACTGTGTCTTCTTCGACAACCAGAGCCGCGGCTGTAAGATCTATGACGTTCGTCCCCGCCAATGCCGCACGTGGCCCTTCTGGCCGTCGAACCTCCGCACGCCGGAAGCCTGGAAAGAAATGTGCGGCGAATGTCCGGGCGCCGACAAAGGTCCGTGTTATTCGCTGAAGCGGATTCGGGCGGACATGGCCGTGATGCACGTGTGACGGCGCCTTCGGGAACCGCGCAGAAACGACGTGTTCGATTGGATGGCAACGACGTGTCTTCAACATCCTC
This sequence comes from Thermoguttaceae bacterium, assembly GCA_035527455.1. Lineage (GTDB taxonomy): Bacteria > Planctomycetota > Planctomycetia > Pirellulales > Thermoguttaceae > DATLAN01. Next base: position 152 of record DATLAN010000471.1, on the reverse strand, counting down.
ACTCCAGATCCTTCGACTCACGCCGCCGGGCCGCGGAGCGGTAGCCACCGTTCTCGTGGAAGGGCCGGGAGCCGTCGAGGTGGTCGATGCCCATTTCCACGCCAGGAACCGCCGGCGGCTGAGCGACTCTCCCACCGACACACCCGTCGTGG
>DATLAN010000470.1:0-8099 GCA_035527455.1 Thermoguttaceae bacterium | reverse complement strand
CAGCGTGCTGCTGATTATGAGTCCGGAGCCTAATCCGAAAGGGAAGAATCATGAGCAACGCAACTGAGACCATGGCCGGCCGAGGCAACGTGATGCCTGCCGAACTTGGATCGAAATTCACCCGTTGGGGTCTGGGGCTGTTCGTACTTGGGTTTGCCCTCGGTTTCATCCCGATACTGCACTACATCCACGGCGCGGTAGCCGGTGATGTCGGCCCTGCGTTCCTCAAGAACATGACCCTGTGGTGGGGCTGCCCGGCGGTCCTGATGGAATACACGCTGAAAACCGGTGGTCTCGGCATGGTTGCTATCGGGCTCTGCTACATCGTTTTGCCGCGCGCCGGTTCGGCTATCGCTGTCTCTGGCAGTGAACGAATGGCTCCCGGTCTGTGTCTCGCGGGGCTTCTGGGTGCAACCGTCTACATGGCTGTGGGCTATGTCGTATGTAATCTAATCTGGCCCAACTTCTACTTCGCACCTGTCGAGACGGGGAAGGACGTTTGGCTTGCGGGGCAGCTCATCGGCATAATGATTTATTTCTACGGAATTGCCGCCGCATATCGCGGCATCCGGCATCATCACCTTGAGTCGAACGCTGTCATTTCAGCAACGCCTGCGCACGCAGGGCGCTAGAGGGCATTGTCAGACAAACCTGAACGGGCCTGCGAAGGGTGCTGGTCTGAGGCGTTCAGGCCAGCTCAGGTTTGTCTGACAATGCCTGCGCGCGGCGCGCAAACTTTTGAGTGTTTAAGGTGTGCCACCACTTTCGGACCGCAAGGGCATGTCCTGTCCTTTCCGAAAATCATATCCAGACGTATTGGTGGTGCAGTCCAGCCAGGCCGGATGGCATCCGGATGAGGTTTCGGTACACACACGCAAAATAAAGCGCACAAAACGATGTAACTCGTTGCATGCTCTCCCCTCCCCCGGGGCCGCATCACATGCGCTTCCTCGGCGCCACGCTTCCGACCTTTATCTCGGCTTATCCCGTCTCACTTAGCGAGCCGCCCTTCCCGCTTAAGGCTCAGTACGTCGTCCGCAATCTAAAGCTGAACGCGGAGGAATGATCGATCGAGGTGGTGAAGGCTGGGTGGATGATCGACTGGTAGCTCAGGGTCGCATCCACGACGGGGAAAATTGGGAACCGGTAAAAGGCCTCAAAGTTGTACTCATCCCGAGATCCGGGGACCACGGATTCGACCCAGTTGAAGGCGACCCCGACGAGATCGTGTTCAATGCGGATTGGATCGAACGGGTCATACAACACAAAAGACAACCCAGCTTGTTGTTTGTAGAGCGCGGAGTCGTCGTAGCTCTTCCCATACCTGAAGATGCCGACTGCCCGCCCGTCACTCGTCAGTTCCTGTTCGATCTTCATGGCGAACCCCCAGCCTTCGCGGCCCGTGCTGCCGTTTATCGGGTCTTCGTTTTTGGTACCGTCGTTGTGCCAGACATCAAACTTGGAATAACCCGCCTTCTGAGTTCTGGGAGCGATCTTGATCCCCAACTCCAACGCCTTGTAGTAGTCGCCGGCGCCGACATCACCGAAGTTAAAGCGGTTGGCATTGGCATCGGAAACCAGCCCCCCCACTACAATGCGATCGTTTGGGAACCAAGCGCCCACCATGCCTAGTCCCGAATCTGGGAACCCGGCCGTAAATAGACCGGTGCCCACATTGGGGAGAAACGTCGTGACGGGGCTGATGTGGGCAGAGGTCAATAGGGTGGCGTCAGGCGTGATCTTGCCGACGCGATAGGCCCAACCGGCTTCTTTGCTGCCATGTTGCCAATAGAGGTTCCTGGAAAGAAACGTCGGCGTATACGCGGACCAAGAATTGGCCGTGCCGCCCGCGCTGGCCAAACTAGAAAACCCGAGGTCCTGGGGCCCCGTAGTTCCATAATCCCAGCGACCTTGAAGCTGGTAGTACACACCCCCGTGGTTCGGCTTTCCCTTGTTAATCAGTTCCCGTTTCACAACGAAATCCAGGTCCGTCGTCGTTCCTATATCGGCCTTCCCGGGGAGCACTTCGGACAGCCCCTGGCCGACATTTTGAAGGACCAAACCCAGCTTGAAGCCCGTGGCTTCGTAGATGATTTGCTTCGCCCGATTTGTGCGATCGCGGAGTCCCCCCAGGGGGGACGTTGGAAACAGGGCTTCCCTTCGAGCATCCATCTGCTGGATTTCCTGCAAGATGTTCGACGGATCAGTGGGGTCGGAGCTCAAGGGGTCGACCTGGCCGCCGCTCGGACCTGTCCGAGCATTTTGGGCCAGGGCCAACGTCGACCAGCTCAGCAAGCCGGTCAAAATTACCAAAATCGCGATTGACGACTTCATGATGGCCATGCCCCCCGGATCCCAGCCACTTCAAAATAGATGCATCGTGCCGACGTGAGCGCGAAAAGACCCTCCTGACTTTATGGGCCTCGTCAGCCGACCTCGACGGTCCCATCCTCCTTGATGGAGATCGGATCGCCGGTCTTCACCGCCTCGAGGAACTCGTCGCCAAGGAGATCGACCGTGATGATGCGTCTGTCGTTCCAGATGTCATCCATGTAGAGTCCAGCGGCCGCGATACTGTCAATATGCGAAGAGAACAGCATCGCCTTGAGCCCCACGCCGAGGTCATTCATGCCCATGATACACCCGGCGCCCATGGTCGACCCGACGGTTTGCGTGGTGCAGAGGATGGCTCCGGACAAGTCCTTCTTGTACAAGTCCTTGTTGGCCGAATCGGTGCAGGGCGCGCTGTCCGTCCTGCCGGCGAACATGTTTTCCAGGTAGGATGCGCTCGTGTTGAATGCCTGCTTCGAAACGAGCGCCTTGCCTTCGAGGTTGCCGGGGAGCAAGGGACGCCCTTTGAATGATTTCTTGGCCATTTTGCGTTTCCTGTTTGAATTCGTCTGCTCGACTGCTCTCGGTGATTTCCGATGGCTAGGCGCCCTTCGGAATCTTGCCCGTCACGATGGCCTTTACGAGGATATCGTCGGGGAAGTAGCGGATAGTCGAGTAGTTCCGCGTCTTGGCCGAGTTCGTGATCCCGCGCACGCGCTCCGAGAACCCCTTCATGCCGGCGTAGCTGACCGCGCACATATTGGTGACATGCACGCCTGCCCGCTTCATCTTGCTCGCTAGTTCGCCTTCCTCTTCGATAACGCGGTCCCGCACCTTGTTGACGCAGAACATGTAGATCGGAATGGCGGCCTTCTCCTTGCCGGCCTTGTCAAGCGCCTCGGTGATCAGGCGGCCATACTTTATGATCTCAAAGTAGCTGTTGTGCGGGCAGCCGATGAACACGGCCGTGGGATCGCCATCCTTTTCCGGCCAGAGGTTCGGGAAGGTCTTGATGATCCGCTCCTGCTCGGCATCGTCGATCACGTAGGTCTGGTAACCTTCGACCAGCAGATCGCGGCCCTTTTCCTTGGCATCCGGGGTTACTCCTTCCACGTGATAAAGGCCGACGGCCCCGGAAGCGGCCGTGGCGCTACCCATGGCCTTTAGCAGATGCAGGTTGTCGGCTGTAACCTTGCCGCCCTCAAAATACTTTTCGATGCCGGTGATAAAGGGAACGTCTTCGACGACCTTGGTTCCGATCCCGGTGCCGACTGCGCCCCAATCCGGTTCCTTGGACGTCTTGATTTCGACGAGCCATTTGGCCTTGCGGCCTTCGTCGGTCATGAGACCGAAAAGAGGCGCCTTTCCGAGAATGGCACTGAGCAGATCCATGCCGGCTCCGTTGCGGTTCGTCCGGAGACCGAGGGCAGAATTGCCGAAGTTCACGGCGGAGGATTCCGCCCAGGCGACATAAGTTCCCGGCTTGGGCGCATTGCCCACCTCGTCCAGGTAGCAGGCGCAGGACCGCAAGTTCAGGTCCGGTGCCCCGAGACGGACGTGGACCCAGTCCAGATCCCGCTGCAACTTGTAGCCATCGTAGATCAGCTCCATGTCGCCCGGGTTGTTGTTAACGTTGTAGAGGTCGTATGGGCGCGGATTCACCGTGTAGGGCGCATAGGCCTTGAGCCCGGCTTTGGCGCATTCGTCGAACATTTTGATCATCGAACCCATATAGTCCGTGCCGACATACATATTGCTGTGCGGTGCGCCGCCGAGGTCCACAAGCTTTTCGGCGCCGAAGGCATTGCCGTAAGCGACCAAGATCTTCATGAGCCTGGCCTTCTCCTTACCTTCCTTGCCGTTCAGGATGTCCTGCTCTTCCTGAGTCAGGGCCATCTGATTCTGCACCGCCTGTCCGGCCTTGGCATCCGCCTTGGAAGCGCCCGAGAAAGTGGCCTTCTGACCCGTCGGCTTCCCGTCCGGCCCCACGCCATCCATGTCCGTTGTGAGGAAGTTTTCGGCATAGCCTGGAAGATCTTTCGCACCTGCCTTCCCGGTGGCCGCGCCCTGCGCTTGCGCCATGTTCGCCTCCTTTGCTTGCACGGAACCCGCCTGGACGGCGCCGGAACCGGAGGAGAGAAGTGCCGCTGAGAAGGGCGCCAACGCAGCCCCTTTGAGAATATCTCGACGTTTCATGACGCCTCCCTTCGGTTGGGCTAGCCGTCTAGATCAACGGCTTATGTCAATGATTATGTCCCACTGAACGAGCACTCCGCTATGCGATTTCGGCAAGAACTGTCAGTTCCCAGATATCTGACCTCAGTATTCCGGCGGAACTTTTCTCCACGGGTAACCAGCCTGAGCCTGCCTGAAGCCGAGGTTGTAAAGCTTCGTCATGTAGACCGGGTCGAAGGCGTTTGTGCTAGTGTCGACGAAGTCGCCTGGAATGTAGGCAAGATTGTAATCGATGCCATTCCTTTTCGAGAACACGTAGAGTTCGTAAAGATCGCCGACGCCCTGACTCTTGATCAAGCTCGAAACCGCGCGGCTCGCGATCGATAGGGTCTTCGCCTTCACCGCCTTGTATTCCGGGCCGACGTGGCCATTGCGAATGATGTAAGCGCGTCTGATCGGGTTTATCCCCAAGCGACGATCACTTTTGCTTGCCATGAACTGGGTTGGAACTAGGAAGACTTCGCGGGTCGTGCCGCCATCGACATGCATCTCTTCGTAAACCGCGCCATTCGCGGCAACCTTGATGTAGCCGGGAGGGAAGGCCGCAGGAATAGCCGCGGATGAGAGCAGGACTGTGCGGAATAATTCTATCGCCTGCGGACTGCCGCTTGAGGCAATTTTGCCCATGTCCCAGATCACCGGGCGCTCGGCGTCGAGATTGGTGGTGCCGATGAAAAGCCTACGCCCCTCGCGGTGCTCTTCGGCAACCTCCTGAAGAAAGGCCGCGTCGACATAATGGGCAAGGATTTTGGCCAAGGGCGCATTGCTGGCGAGCGAATCGCCACCAAGCAGACCCCTGACAGGTTGCATAATGGCAATGTCCTTGACGTGAGATTGAGTAAAGACGTGCTTCAGAGCTGCGTCGTATTTGGGGCCGAGAAAGGCGAAGGGTGCCGTGAGCGCCCCGGTGCTTACTCCCGTGACGAGATCGAATTCAGGCCGGGTGCCCGCTGCCGTCCAACCATTAAGCAGACCCGCCCCGAATGCTCCGTCGCTGCCACCGCCCGAAAGGGCAAGGAAATTGACGACAGGCCTTCGCCCCTTTGCCACGAGCTGTGGCCGTGTCGCGCGGACTTGCGCCCACTTTTCCCTGACCATTGCGTCCGCATTGGGCGGGAGTTCATCACCCCAGAACCGAATCGAAGGTGCATTTACTCCGACGACCGCAACCTCATCCTCCAGTCCCAGAGGAACAGGGTCGCGAGAACCCCCAACACAGGAGGTGAGGCCCAAGACCAGTACACAACAGAACCCAAACGTCCGCACTACAATATCCCCCCGGTGACTTTCCCGATACTAGAACGCAAGCGTTCGATCCGGTCGCATGACGAAGCTTTACGACATCGGCTTCAGCCTGGCCCAGGACGGGTACCCCTGGCAGAAGACGCCACCCGTGGGCACTAAATGTGGGATTCAATCCACTGCCGCCTCGACGGTTGATTGTGCGCCATGACGGAGGATACTGTTATGCAGTTCCGGCGAAAACCTGCTGGTCTTACAGTGGCAGCATGAAATCCAAAAATTTTCGAGACTTTGACGAATTCTCCGCCTCGGTCCGCGACGTGGACGCCGTTATGATGCTTCAAAATCCATCGCGACGGCGTTGGACCATCAGCCAAGTCAATGTTGACGGGATCGATGTCCAGTTGGGGCAGCTGGGCAGTGGTAACATTGTCGAGGGCCAGTCGTGGTCGAGTGGCACTTTGCTCTATTTGCCGCTCTCACACCGCGTTAGTTACTCGGCAAACGGAATTGATTTTGGTCAGAATCAATTCATGGCTCTAGAGCCCAGCTGTGAATTTTGCTTAAGCACTAAATTCGCTCATGATTGGTGCTCAATTTTCGTTCCCACAGAAAACCCGATCGGTGATGGCGATCCACCAGAGCCATCACTTGCCCCTCCGATCTCCGAAGTGGGACGGTGTCGCGTGACGCTTGCAGATCGTCAGCTTGCGGCTTCGGCCTATTCTATTGTGAAGGAGGTCATTATTGCGTCCGCCAATTCCTCACGGTTTGAGACTTCGCCTGCAGCAAAATCCGCTGGAGTTGAACTGAGGAAGGTCGTCCCTCTGGTTCTTGGGGAGATGCAACCGGTTGAATCCAACCGTCCGGGGCGACGAAATATACCTCGATCCCAAATCATCTATTCTTGCCGGGAGCTGGTCCGAGAGCGAAACGGCCGACCCATTCGCGTAGACGAACTGGCAGCTACGGCTGGCGTATCCGAACGCACGCTCCGGCTGGCTTTCCACGAGTGGTTCGGCTTAGGGCCCGCTCGTTATCTTCAACTCAGGCAGCTTCATCAAGTTTATTGGACGCTGCGCAGAATGGGTCCAGAAGTTGGGCGCGTTGGCGACGTGCTGGCTGACTTCGGGGTTTGGGAATTCGGTCGTTTCGCGTCGCGCTACCGGCGATTGTTCGGCGAGCTTCCGTCGCAGACACGTCGTCGCATGGGCTCTGTTTTGAGTCCGACACGTTTTTGATGGCACTGTCAGAGTAAATTGGCTTGAGCCTCCTCAGTTTAGTTTCTCCCGCACGATTTAGCGACTAGCATTGGGCATCGGCTTCGGCCGGCGCCGGATGGCGGAGATCGAGCCGCAAGAGCATCTCGCCTGTAGACCCAAAGCCGACATTCGACCTCATACGCCTGCGACGTTGCGAGACCCACCCATACCGTTTAATGGCATTGTCAGACAAACCTGAGCTGGCCTGCGAAGGGTGCTGGCCTGAGGCGTTCAGGCCGGCAGCTGACGCCACTCGGCCAGGGCGGCAGAACGGTTCTGCTCGAAGATATCGCGGCGGTTGAGGTGACGGTCGTGGTTGAAGTGGTTGTGGATTGAGGCGTGGACGGCCGTGAATTTCTGTAGGGTCCTCGCCCAAGGTGATCCGCCTCACGGTGATGCGGGCTCAGAGCAAGTCCAAACAGAGACACTAGTCCGGGGGGCCCTGTTCAAACCCGTGTAAGGCAGCCAAAAAAGAAGCCCCGCTGGGGAGCGCAGGGCTAAAGGTCACCTAGGCTGTGCGCGGGCTGTTCGCCAATCCAGCCCTGTGGTGCGAACCCGCCAGACTAGATCAGAGCTGCCCGCGCACGACGAAAACCATAGATGAAGTCGGGCCACAGTAGAAGTCTGGCCGTGGGGTCTCTAAACCGTGGTTAAGCGTATATATGGCGCCCAGCCGCAGCTCCTCGATGTCGACCGTCTCCCCGTCGCCAACGCGCATGGAGACAACGTCGGCCTTGGTCTGCTCCCCCATGGCAGCTCCTTTTTGACAGTCAGAGCATCATTGTTGCTAAAATAGTTCCACGTATGCAGCTCATAGATGGCGGAGTGGACAAGGATGCCAAAAACGGCCGAGGAACGCGTCGCTAAGGATGTCAAGCAACTCCGAATTACGCGTCAACGAGAGAAGCTTGAGGAGGAGTACCGTAAACACGTTCGCACAGCTGCGATGGACCAAGATGCAAACGAGCGCAAACATGCCCGCGAACAAGCTATTGGGCTTCTCAAGCAGCTCGACAAACTTAGGCGTGG
>DATLAN010000469.1:0-2565 GCA_035527455.1 Thermoguttaceae bacterium | reverse complement strand
GTCTGGCGTGGTTGGCTCGCCCGCCGCCCGGATCTTCGCCAACTCGGCCTCGGCCCGACGTGACGCCCGACTCGACCAGGTGAGCAACAGAATCGCCGGCACCAGCACGACCAGCGCAATCACGACCAGCAGGCAGCCCCCACAGCCCAGGCATCCCCGCAATCGTTTGGACGATTCGTCGCTTCGCATTTCCCGTCCCTCTGCTGATATTTCTACCCCAAGTCTGCCATGGTTGCCAGGACCCCGGTCGGCGAATGTGCCCGCCGCAGCGTAAACCTTCGCCCAACCCGTCTCTGGCGGGGGCAGGGGGGCGAGAATTGATCTGGTCCGGTCTTGGGATTTTGGGTATAGCGTGGCTGCCGTGAATGCCACGCTGCTTGAAATTCCCGGTCAGACGGTTTGCCCTTCCCAACGGGAAGCGGAGCTTTCGGCTTTGGTCCAGAGGCTGCTTGGGGAGGTGGCTGCGCTGCGTCTGGAAGTTGTCGAACTGCGGCAGCAGGCGGGCTACTGGAAAGGGATGTTCGAGCAGGCGAAGCGGAAAAACGAGAAGCTGCAAAAGGAACTCGACCGGCTTGGGGCCGAGAACCGACAGCTCAAAGACAAGCTCTTCGCGGCCAAGTCGGAAAAGAAACGATCGAAGGATCGATCGCATCACCTCCCCGATCAGGAAGAGGCCTCCCAGCGGCCACGCGGTCATCAACCGGGATCGCCCGGTCCGCGGCGACGCGATTACTCGCATTTGCCCGTGGTCGAAAAGGTGGTGGAATTGCCGCCCAACGAGAGGGCATGCCCGAGGTGCGGCAAGCCGGCGGTCGAGATGACCGAGACCGAAGACTCGGAGGAGATCGAGGTCGAGGTCCGTGCCCATCGTCGCCGGACTCGTCGCAAGCGTTACCATCGCACGTGCGATTGCCCCAAGGTGTCGCAGACGCTCACCGCGCCGGCCCCGCCGAAGCTGATCCCCAAAGGCCGCTACGGGATTTCGGTGTGGGTCCACGTGCTCTTGGCGAAGTTTGCTTCGCATCGGGCGTTGGGCAATGCGATCGAGGCGTTGGCGCTGTACGATCTGGACTTGCCGCAAGGCACGATCACCAACGGGCTGCGTCGATTGACGCCGCTGCTGGAGCCGATCTACGAGGCGCTCTTGGCCCGCAACAGCCAATCGTTCTACCGCCAGGCGGATGAGACCCGCTGGTCGGTATTTGTCGAGCAGGAAGGCAAAATCGGCTACCGCTGGTGGCTTTGGGCGTTCTTGGGTGAGGAGACGACGGTTTACCGGATCGAGCCGACGCGTTCTCACGAGGTGCCCGAGGGGCACTATGCGGATGAGGCGAAAGGCATCCTGATGGTCGATCGTTATTCGGCCTACAAGGCGATGGCCCAAGTCAAGTCGGGGGTGGTGAAGCTGGTCTTTTGTTGGGCCCACGTGCGTCGCGACTTCATCGCGGTGGGGAAGGGTTGGCCGGAACTGACCGATTGGGCCGTGGTGTGGCTGCGTCGCATCCGTGATCTGTATCACCTCAATCGGCAACGGCTTTCCCACGGTGCCGAAACGCCCGAGTTTGTCTCACACAACGCCGCATTGCGCGAAGCGGTCGATGTGATGCACCGACAGGCGACGGAAGAATTGGCCGATGCGAAGCTTCGCCAGCCTTGCCGCAAAGCGATCGAGAGCCTACTCGATCATTGGCCGGGCCTGACCCGCTTCGTCGATGACCCAAAGATCCCCATGGACAACAACGCCTCGGAGCGAACGGTTCGCGGCCCGGCCATGGGACGAAAGAACTACTACGGTTCGGGCTCCCTCTGGAGCGTCTGTCTGACGGCGGCCATGTTTTCGATTCTTGCGACGTTGAAGCAGTGGGGTTTGAACCGGCGTCGCTGGCTTTCGTGGTACCTGGAAAGTTGCGCCGCCGCGGGCAGCCGCGCGCCGGACGACATCGAGCAATTCCTGCCCTGGAATCTCACGGCAGACCGCCGCGCGGAACTGACCACGCCGGAAGCAACCGTGCCGATTAACGACAGCTCTTAGCCCGCTCGCCACCCTCTTCCCACCACCCCTTCCCCCACCGCGAACGCCCGCGCGTCCGCCCAAGCACACCATTCGCCCACCCGAAAGAACGGGTTGGGCGAAGGTTTACGAACACTCCAGTTCGGGTCCTCACCCGCCCGGATACTGCCGGCAATACTCGTACAGCGCCATGGCCGCCGCGGTGGCCACGTTGTGGCTATACGGCAGACCGTAGACGGGGATCTCCACTGCGTGGTCCAGCAGCCGCAGCACCTCCTCTTCCACACCCAGCCGCTCGTTGCCCACGACCAGCACCGTCCGGCGTTGAAAGCGGAACTCAAACAGCGACAGCGAGCTGGTGGACTGCTCCAGGCCCACCAACTGGTAGCCCTCTTGGCGGAGCTTCTCGAGCATCGGCGGCAGCGTGCGGTGGACTTCGATCCGCACGGAGCCCTCGGCGTCCCGGGCAATCTTGTCGATGACCTTGGCGTTTCCGCAACAGATCATCCGCTCGACCCCGCAGCAGCCCGCCGCCCGGACGATCCGCGAGAGGT
>DATLAN010000468.1:0-12236 GCA_035527455.1 Thermoguttaceae bacterium | reverse complement strand
GAGCCGGGTTCCATAAAGTGGGATAGGGAGAGTGCGCCCCTCACCGCTTCGCCCCAAAGTGCCATGTTTGCCCACCGCATACCGCGCCGGTTTGGCAGCCGGGGTTTCTCAGGGTAAAATGGCTAGCTGACGATCGGCACGCATCCGATCCACGAACGAAATGCCGGAAACAAGAAAGGATGGAGCATGAAAAGCTTCGTAGGCATGGTGCTGGCAGGCGTGTTGGCGGTGCTGGGCGGTTCGCCAACGTGGGGCCAAGATCACGGACAACCGTCACCGCAGGAACCGATCAAGGACGTGGGCGCGGATACCGCCACGCACGAGGAGATCGATCCGCTGGCGATCGAGTTCAAGCGACTCAGTTCCCTCCAACTGCACTCCAAGGGATATCTCCTGGCCTGCGACAAAGAGGCACAGGAAGTCAAGGTGATTTCCCCCGAAGGGAAACACACCGCCACCATCAAGCTCGCGTTCGGGCCCGAGGCGATCGACGAAGCCCCCGACGGCACGATCTATTGTGGCGGAGAAGGACGCGTGGCCCACCTCGACCTGGACGGCAAGGTCCTGAAAACGGCCGAGATGCCCCGGTACGGCGAGTCGTCCGACGGCGAACCAAGACGCATGTTCTCCCAGGGAAATCTCGTTTCCGGAATCGCGGTTTCCGAGAAGGACGTCTTCGTCTGTTACGGCACCGGCTGGAGCATGGGCTCGAAGTCGAAGCTCTTCCGCTTCGATCGCGAGTTGGAAAACCCGAAACTGTTGGCCGAAGGGCTGCGGGGGTGCTGCCAGCGGTGCGACATCGCGTTTCGCGACGGCGTGCTCTATCTGGCCGAAAACGCCGCCCATCGGATCGTCTCCTACGACCGCGAGGGCGAGGTGCTGGGCAAGTGGGGCGAGCGGGGCCGCGGAGACGTCGTGGGCTTCGGCTCCTGCTGCAATCCGATGAACGTCTGCTTCGACGGCGGCGGCGCGATCTACACGGCCGAGTCGGGCATGGGCCGGATCAAACGCTTCTCGGCCGACGGCCGGTTCCTCGGACTGGTCGGCTACGTCGGCGTGCAACGCTTCGACCGCGCCGGCGGACTGGCCGCCTCCTGCAGCAACATCGCCATCGCCGCCACGCCCGACGGCAAGCGGGTCTACGTGATGGACTTCCAGAACAACAAGATTCGGGTGCTGCAGAAAAAGGACTGACGATTCGATGAACAGGCCGACGAGAAGAGGCATCTTGGGCGTGATTCTGGCCGCGGCGTTTTCGGCTTCGGCGGCGTCGGCGTGGGGCACGTTTCCAACGTGCCAAGAAGGAGGTGCCGGGCAGATTGGCGGATCGGGTTCAGGCAACCCAGGCACGTTGGAAACGTGCCCCACGGACGCGCTTCGCCTCGTGGTGATGGACCCGCTGTGCGATCGGCTGGCGTGCGATTGCGTCGGCGGTTATGCCCAGCGAAAGTACGATCGGTTGGCGGCCTTTCTCGAAACGCGGCTGGCCCGGAAGATCGAAATCGCCTACGCCGAGGCGCTCTTCGCGCCGCAGGCCCACACGCAGTCGGGCGTCGATCTGATCATCGGCAAGGTCTCCGTGGTCGCTTTCGACGCGCGGAAACTGGGCCTGACGGTCCGCACCCTCGCCATGCTCACCGGCAAGGACGGCCAGGCCACGCAGACCGGGCTGTTCGTCGTGCGGGCGGACGATCCGGCCACGTCGCTCGGAGACCTCGCCGGCCGCCGGCTGCTGTTCGGCCCGGAGGATTCCGACGAAAAGCACTCCGCCGCCTTCGCCGCGCTCGAAGCGTTCGATGTGCCCGTTCCCGCGGATATGCCGATCAAGGGGGGCTGCAGCACGGCCGCGCTGGCCGTGGTCGAGAACGAGGCCGACGCGGCGGTGATCTCCAGCTATGCCATGCCGCTGTTGGAAGGCTGCGGAACGATCGACAAGGGCACGTTGCGGATCCTCGGCCGGACCGATCCCGTGCCGTTCACCGGCCTGTTCGTCACCGATCGGGTGGATGCCAAGCTGGAAGGCGAGCTTGCCAAGGCGTTATCGGAAGTCGGCAACGACGCGGAGTTGCTGGCGGCCCTGGAATCCGGCCGCGGTTTCTTCGCCCTGCCGGATATCGGCCCTTCGCGCAGTCGGCCCGTCACCGAGTGGACCGACTGGCGAGGCCCCAAACGAGACGCCGTCAGCGAGTACGTTCCGCAAGAGCTGCCCAACGAGAAGCGGCTTCTCTGGTCGCACGTGCTGACCGGGCCGGGCATGTCGGGAATGGCCGTGGCCGCCGGTCGCGTCGTGGTGTCGGACAAGAGCCTCGACGGCCAGCAGGACGTCTTCCGCTGCCTCGACGCCGACACCGGCCGACAGCTTTGGAAACTCGCCTACCCGGCCCCGAAGGACATGGACTTCACCAACTCGCCCCGGGCCAATCCGGTGATATGCGGGCCGCTCGTTTACCTGTTGGGGGCGTTCGGCGACCTGTACTGCCTGAAGCTCGACGGCGGAGAGATCGTCTGGCAGAAAAACCTGGCGAAGGATTTCCACGCCAAGGTGCCGATGTGGGGATTTTGTTCCACGCCGCTGCCCCTGGGCGAAAAACTGATCGTCAATCCCGGCGCGAAGGACGCTTCGGTCGTGGCGCTCGACCGGCTCAGCGGCGAGGTGATCTGGTCCGCGCCGGGCATCCAGCCCGGCTACTCGAGCTTCATCGCGGCCGAACTCGGCGGCGTGCGGCAGATCGTCGGCTACGACGCGATCTCGCTGGGCGGCTGGGACCCCCGAACGGGCAAACGGCTCTGGCAGTTGATTCCCGACTTGGAGGGCGATTTCAACGTGCCCACGCCGATCGTCGTCGGGGATAAACTCCTGCTGAGCACCGAGAACAACGGCACGCGGCTGTTCGCGTTCCACGACCAGGGCCGCATCTGCCCGAAACCGCTGGCCGCCAACCAGGACCTGATTCCCGACACGTCGACGCCGGTGGTGATCGAGGGCAAGGTTTACGGCAGCTCCGGCGGACTGCTGTGCCTGGATCTCGACGACGGGCTGAAGACGTTGTGGACGGTCGAGGACGACCCGCTGGCCGACTACTGCTCGTTGGTGGCCGGCAACGGCCGCGTGCTGGTCGCCACCCAATGGGGCACGATCTGTCTGCTGGATGCAACCCAGGAGAAGTTTGCCCGCGTCGGCAGCCTCGAGTTGTTCGACGACGTGGCCGACACCGAGCGCGACGTCTGGTCGCACCCATCGCTGGTCGGAAACCGCCTCTACATCCGCAATCTGCTGGGCGTCTACTGTTTCCTCTTTTGAGGCGGCGCCGGTGCCACCCAAGAAGCAGTTGACTTGTCGTTAATTGGACCTGCCCCGTTTAATTTCCCCGCCGTCACAAGCCTTGTTGGCGACGACGGCAAACTCGGAACCGTCGGGGTCGTAGGTTGAGCCGGCAACGTCCGCGTACGTCTCGTCCACCACCAGCCCACACTCGGTAAACTCTCGCTTCAGTTCATTCACATCGAAATACTGGAGCCAGTTGTAGACAGTCCGAGTCTGGTTTCTTTCAACAATTGTGTACTTGTCGAGGACGACATTCTCATCGGGATACTTGAAAACGTTGAGAAAGCCGAAGTACTCATTACGGGACCAGAACCCGTCCATGAGATCGGCTTGGCAGGTCGCACTCTCTTCGCGTCGAGCAAATGCGGCCAACGAATACACGTCCAGCAGCACTGATCCACCCGGCTCGAGCAAGTTCCTGAACTTCTCCAGCATCGTGCGCCGCTGCGAAGGGCTGAGCGCCGAAAAGTCGCACATGATCATTATGATCAGTTCAAAGCGTGCACTGGTATTGAAGTCCAAGTAGTTCTCCTCGACGTAGTGAATCTCGAGCCCTTCCCTTGCGGCAGCGTCTCTCGCGTACTGGATCGATCTGGGTGAAAAATCGATTCCGGTGACGTCTGCACCGTGTCGCGCCAGACGCGTCGTGTAAAGGCCGGGCCCGCAGCCGAAGTCGGCGATACGAGTTCCCCGACGGACCGCAAAGTGGGACAAGATCCACGCCACGGAGCGATCGATGAAAGCGTCATTCCTCGACGAGACGTCGATGTCCTCGTCAAGGTGGTATTTTAGCATCTGAGCCGACGTGTGGTCGTCGGTCCATAGGTAGTCGGTCGTATAGTGCTCGAACGCTTTAGGGCGCGCGTGGATGTCTACGAGTTGTTCGAACATGATGGTCTTCTCCCTCAGTGCCGATTGATGGCGCCACTGTCCCCGATTATCCGCCGACGTTCCTGCATGCGTCCATGCTACCCGTGCGAACCATCCACCACAACCTCCCGGGACTTCGTCCCACCGGTTCAAGAACCGGTGCCACCCGCGAACTGACCTCATGGCCTGAAAGAGCCGACGTGGGCGCGGGTGGCACGGACACTTTGCCGCAAGACGCGTTGCCACTTAGCACGCGCCCATTTTACAATACGTGGAACCGTCGCGCCCGCACGCCGCGCCCGTTCGCAAGACGCTGCAGCGCCCACAAAACTCTAATCCTGCCCGGTCCTCAAGCCCTTTCGCGTGCGTGCAAGCACGCACCCTACAAACTCTTTTGAGCCGGCGCCGGTGCCACTCGCGAAAAGCACCCGGAGTGGCAGGGCGAAACGAGCAACACCCGTGTGGAAACGGTAAGATTCGGCTGGCAATGGGGAGTGGTGGAAACGGTCAGGTAGCAACGGGTCTTGGAAACGCCGATGAGCCGGAACCGACCGGAGCATCACCTCCGCCGCCGCCAACCCCAAACCAACAGCCCTGCAACACCCGTGGTCAGGAGGATGAGGGTGGAGGGCTCGGGAACAATTGAGATATTGTCCACGTAAGCACCTGCCCAAGCAGATTGTTTTGCGGCGGATTGGGGCGATACCCGTCGCTGCCTCTATGCGGGTTTCTTCTTACGTCGCCAAGCCAGCACCAGCAGACCCACAAGGCCCATTCCCAGCATGGCCAGCGTGGCCGGTTCGGGGACAGGTTTGGCCATGAATATCTCGGCTCCGGGCGCCCTGGCGAACCAGGCAACGTTGTATCCGGAAACCCACGGGTCCTTATCCACGTAGTCGTTGTCCGTAAGCCGAGTCGTTACGCCCGTGGCCCCGTCGAGGAAGAATACCTCGTAGTCGGCCTCATCGTCGCCACCTCCATACCAAACGGCATTCGATCCGGACACGCCGCACAGGTAGTCGTCAAACAGATTGTCCGTAACCTGGATCGTGTTGGTGCCGTCGTAGCGGAAGATCTCGTAGTCCGTTCCGTCATACCCTTGCCAGAACACGTCCGTATCGGTCACCCGTGGCTTAGTGTCTGCAAACGAGTTGTTTGTGAGTCGGGTTTCTGTGCCCCCGTCGAACAGGTAGATTTCGCTGTTGTCCGAGTCGAATCTCTTCCAAACCACACGAGAACCGCTAATCTCGGCCTGGGCGTCATCGTCTTCATTGTTCGTCAGTTGACTGACGTTTGTGCCGTCGAATAGGTAGATTTCCCCGTCGTGGCCGTCATTCTTCTGCCAGACAACGCTTGATCCGGAAATCCGTGGAGACAGATCCTCCCGACTGTCGTCGGTCAGTTGTCGGGTGGCGCTGCCATCGAAGAACATGATTTCATGGTCCCGGCTGTTGCCCCCGACTCGGGCCTCCCAAGTGACATTGGAGCCCGATAGTTCGGGGTGGTAATCGTTGTAGTCGTTGTTCGTCAGCCGAGTCGTCAACTGGCTGTCATGATTGTAGTAATACACCTCCCAATCGTGAGACCATCCCGCCGCAGGGCCATCGTACCTAGCCCAGACAGCATTCGGACCATCGATTCGCTGAGTCCACTCCAGCACATTGTTCTGAGTGATTTGAAACGCGGTTGTTCCATCGAAAAGCCAGATTTCGTTGTTGTCAAACTCTCCCCCGTGCTCCTGCCTCCAGATCACGTATTCACCCGAAATGCGCGGTTCCGCATCGAACACGCTGTTGTTTGTGATTCGCGTGACCTCAAATTCGACTGCGCCGGCGCACTCCGCGTAGAAGTACCCCAGCAGTGCAACTAAGAAGACTACCCGTTTCATCACACTATACCTCCCTTCATGAAAAGACGGACTTTCCCCGTCAGTGGAAAACAAGGAACTCGACCCGCATGGGCCGACTACAGACGATCACCCCGGCCAAAGGTCAACCGGGATGTCGGACGCTGCCTCACTGGTGAGGTCGGCGAAGTTGCCCCACAGAACTGCCCCCTAGAATAGCAGTTTTCGTTCCCCACGTCAACGGTGCCGGGTGGGAAGATTGGCCGCTGTGGCCAACCGCTGCACTCGATAGCGAAAAACTATTCTGGCTCTAAACCATTGCCATACAAGTAGTTACACCCGACGCCGGCATTTTTCCGAAGAATTCCCAGATTGTTTTACGAATCGGACTTTTTGCGAGAAATAAGCCCTGTAGGGTGCGTGCTCGCACGCACGCGCCCATTTTACAATACGTGCAACCGTCACGCCCGCACGCCGCGCCCGTTCGCAAGACGCTGCAGCGCCCACAAAACTCTAATCCTGCCCGGTCCTCAAGCCCTTTCGCGCGCGTGCAAGCACGCACCCTACTGGCTGCTTCCTTGTGGAGTAGGGCGGGCATTGCCCACCAATCACGAGATCTACAAATCCGCGGTCGGCCTGAATCCCTTGGGGAAAGGTCGGCCGTATCCCTTGCCCCACGGATTCCGGGTCGGGATTGGATGAACTAAGTTCTTATTATTTATAATGTTAAGTCACTATTCGAGTTGCGCCAAGTCGTGAAGCACGTCTCACGAGGGGAACTATAGCACGCTGTGGTAGGGCGACGCCGCAAGCGGCTGGGGAATGTCTACGTTGCCGCAAATGGGCGGAAGCGTTACAATCACGCGACTTGATCGTGCATTTCTCAAGCGACCTCAGTCAGGGACGACGAGTCGATGAGTATGGAAGCCGCTGCTGTGCCGGACCCGCGGAGCCCCTTGGAACAGCTCCGCTACGCCCGGCAGATCATCCAAACCGAAAGCCGGTGCCTCGACCGCGTCGCCCGGCGGCTGGACGGCGAGTTCTGCCGTGCGGCCGACACGATCTTCCGCTGCCGGGGTAATGTGATCGTCTCGGGCATGGGCAAGGCCGGGCTGGTGGGCCGGAAAATCATGGCCACGCTGGCATCGACCGGCACGCCGAGCCACTGCCTGCACCCGGCCGAAGCGGTCCACGGCGACCTCGGCCGCGTCCACCGCGACGACGTGATGCTGATCCTCTCGCAGAGCGGCGAGACGGAGGAAATCGTCCGGCTGTTGCCCTCCCTGTCCGAGTTGGGCGCCCCAATCCTTGCCATTACCGGCTGCGTTGAAAGCACGCTGGCGCGTGCGGCCACGGTCACCATCGACCTGGGGCCTTTGGAAGAGGCCGGCACGTTGGGGCTCGCCCCCAGCACGAGCACCACGGCGATGTTGGCGGTGGGCGACGCTTTGGCGCTGGTCGTCAGCCGGATGCGGAACTTCGGCCCCGAGCAGTTCGCCCGATTTCATCCCGGCGGGAGTCTCGGCCGAAAGCTCAGCAAGGTCGAAGACCACATGCGGCCGCTGGCGCAATGCCGCGTGGCTTCCCAGGAGCAAACGGTCCGCGACGTGCTGGTCGGCGTGAGCATGCCGGGCAGGCGGACCGGCGCCACGATGCTGGTCGACCGGGACGGCAAGCTGTCGGGCATCTTCACCGACAGCGACCTGGCCCGGCTGTTCGAGCGCCGCCGCGAGAGCGAGCTGGACGCCCCGATCGGCCAGGTGATGACGTGCCGTCCGCTGAGCGTCCGTCTGGGCTCGATGATGACCGACGCCGTGGCGATGATGGCCCGGCGCAAGATCAGCGAGTTGCCGGTCGTGGACGCCGAGCAGAGGCCGCTGGGGTTGATCGACGTGACCGACGTGGTGGGCCTGTTTCCCCAAGACCCCGCGGGAGAATCGGCTCCGGCCGATCCCGGACGATCCGCCCGTTGCCGCGTTTTTCTCGAACCGGAAGCGGGGGCAGAAACGTAAGGGAGTATGCCGGTTGTGCGAGTCGTTGCGGTTCCCTCCTTCGGCGCGCCGCGCAGCCGGTTGGGAATCTGTCGGGCTTGGAGGCCCCGCTAGTGGCGTCCCCGCTCGACGGCCGATATCAATAGGAGCGATATCCTTAGTGTTTGCGCAAGAATAACGTGTACACTTTTTGGCGAGGGTGGCACGCCCTGAGGAACGAAGGGCGTGAAAAACCTGCCAAACCACGCCCTTCGTTCCTCAGGGCGTGCCACCCCATTGAAGAAGTTGTTTCTGCGCGGCCCCTTAGAAGGCCGCATCGCACGACCTGCAATCCCTACAACCGCTGGTTCTTGACATGAATCTGAACGACCGCTGCCAGCCGATCGAGTTGATCCTCTCCGACGTGGACGGCGTGCTGACCGACGGGCGGATCACGCTGGACAATCGGGGAATCGAAACGAAACGGTTCAACAACCAGGACGGGATGGGCGTGCGGCTCTGGCAGAGGGCCGGCCACCACTTCGGCCTGATCACGCTGCGCAGCTCGCACGTGGTGCAGTTGCGGGCGGAGGAGTTGTCCATCGAGATCGTCCGGCAGGGTGTCGGAAAGAAGCTCGACGTGTTCCACGAGATCCTCGACGAGCTGGGATTGACGGCAGAGCAGGCCTGTTACATCGGCGACGACTTGCCCGACCTGCCGGTGGTCCGTGCCGCCGGGCTGGGTGTGGCGGTGGCCGACGCCTGCGGGGAACTTCGCGAGGCGGCCGATTACGTGACCGCGAAGCCCGGCGGATGGGGCGCGATCCGCGAAACGATCGAACTGATCCTCAAGGCCCAGCGCTGCTGGGAAAACGTGATCCGAACGTATTTGGAGTCCTGATAGTAGTCATCTCGCTCCGCGAGATGTGGCCTTTGACGATCCAAGGTATTTCGGGCTGCATCTCGCGGAGCGCGATGGCTACTATAAGCACAAGAAAACAGAACTCGCCGCCATGCCTCGCGTCCTGCGTATCGCCGGAAGTTTCGCCGTCGTGCTGACGGTCTTCTGGACGTACAAGCTGGTGGCGGTGCCGTGGATCGAACCGCCGGCCGATCCTCGGGCGAATCAGAAGCTCTCCGAGGAGGCCAAAGAGGCGGCGGAAAATCGGCTCCAGCGCCAGGTCGCCACCTTGGAAGGGATGTTTCCCGACGGTGCTTGGGAACTGAAGGAGCCGAAGATCCTCGAGAGCGATCGGCTCAAGCTGCTCTTCCAGAACTACACGGACTTGGGCGATGGCCGCGTGGAACTCCGCCCCTGCACGATGATCTTCATGCCCGACGATTCGGTCGGCGACGAAGCCCAGCGCCGCCGCCAGGCCGTGATTCTGGAGGTGCCCGACCGGGCGATCCTGGAGTTCGACGAGGCGCTGGATCTGCGGCGGGGAAAGATCGGCCGGCTGGTGGGCGGCCAACTCGCCGGACGGATCACCATCCGCGGCAAAGGCGAAAAGCCGGGGCCCGAGGACGACCTGCTGATCGTCACCCAAGACGTCCAGTTGACCGAGCGCCACGTGTGGACGCCCCACGCGGTCGATTTCCACTGGGGACCGCATTACGGCCGCGGAAAGCAGATGCACATCACGCTGCTGCCGGGTGCGGAAAGCGATTCGGCCGATCGCAACGGGCCGAAGATCGCCGGCATCGAACGGTTCGAACTCCGCCGCGTCGAACAACTCCACCTGGAATTAGGCGAAAACGAATGGAAGGCCGACGCAGAGCCGCTGGTCGCCGCAAACGGTTCCCCAAAGCCGCCGGAGGCGCCGTCGCCGGCCGAAGAAACACCCACGCGAAGCCCGCTGGCGGATCTCGCCGAAAACCTCCCGGTCGAAGTCACGTGCAGCGGACCGTTCTGCTTCGACGCCGTCCGGAAGGTGGCCACCTTCGAAGATCGGGTCAACGTCCTGCGGATCAATCCCCACGGACCGTGCGACCAGCTCAACTGCGAATTGCTGACGATCTTCTTCATCGATCGGGTCAAGCCGAAGGGTGTCGATCCACGCAACGGCGATGCGGACGCGAAGGATCGGCCGGCCGGTTCGTTCGATCTTCAGCCGCAACGGATCGAGGCCGCCGGCCATCCGGTGGTCTTCGCGGCCCCGTCGAAGGACGTTCACGCCCGGGGCGAACGGCTGGAATACGACTTCTCGGACGAGTCGATCGTGTTGGACGGCGGCCGCGAGGTGATGCTCCGCAAGGGGCCCAGCGAGATTCACGCCCGCAGCCTTCGCTACAAGTCGGCCGGGGACGGCCCGTTGGGCCAGATCGCGGCGGCCGGCCCCGGGTGGCTCCGCGGCGAGCGGCCCGAACGGCCGGGCGAACCGTTGTCGGCGACCTGGAGCGAGCAGCTCAACGTGCGGCCGTTCGAAGGCAATCAGGTGATCTCGCTCTACGGCGACGCCGAACTGACGTTCCGCGAGATCGGACGCCTCACCGCGCCGGAAATCCACTTCTACTTGTTGGAGGTCCCCGACGGCGACGATCCGAAAAAGACCGAGTTGCTGCCCGACCGAATGCTCGCTTGCCAACGAGCGTACCGACTGGTCTGCCGCGACGGGGAATTGATCGCCTGCCGGGACGAACGGCCGCTCGATCCGGAGGCTGCCCGGTCGCTTCCGATCAGCCCGGTGGTGATCGATTCTCCCCAGTTTTCCGGCAAGGTGGAGCAGTTGGGCGTCTGGTTCCAGGGCATTTCGCTTTCGACCGACACGACCCGGAAGACGACCCCGGCCGGCGAAGACCGGCAGAGTGCAGGCCCGGCGTTCGTGCGGCGGTTGCCTTCGACCAGGCTTCCTCCCCAGGAAACGCCGCCCGGCCCGAAGCAGCACTTCGCAATCACCGGGCGTCTGTTGCAGGCGAAGCTGCTCCTGGTGGACGAAGACCGGCCGGACCTCTCGGAGTTGACGGTCGTCGGCCGCGTCCGCTTCGAGGAAACGCAAACCGGCCAGCCGGACGAGGCCCCCTTGCTTCTGGTGGGCGATCAGTTGCACGTGACCGATGCCCATACGCCGGAAGCCACCATGGTGTTGACCGGGCAGCCGGCCAACTTCGAAGGACGCGGACTCGCGCTGAGCGGCACGAATCTCCAGCTCAATCGCGGAACCAACCGGATGTGGATCGACGGCAGCGGCTGGATGACCGTGCCGATCGACCGCGATCTGCAAAACCGGCCTTTGCCCACCCCCGGGATCTTGAGAATCGCCTGGGAGGACCGCATGGTCTTCGACGGACGCGTGGCCCGGTTCGAAGAGGCGGTCGACGCCCGCACGACCAATGGGCAACTCCAAACCGAAACGCTGGAGGTCCATTTCCAACAGGCGGTCGACTTCTCCAGCGACAAGATCCGGCAGCAGCCCGAGTTGGAACAGATCCTCTGCCGCGGCGGCGTGTTCATGGAGAACCGCTCCTTCGAAGGCCCGGTGCAGACTTCCCACGAGCAGATGCAGGTCGTCGATCTGGCGATCCATCGCGTCACCGGGGCCATGACCGCGAGCGGGCCGGGCTGGCTCAACAGCACCCACTACGGTTCGCAAAAGATGCTCGGCGGCCGCGACGAGGATTCCGGCGGCGAAGAATCCGGCAACGAGGATTCCGGCGACCAGCGGCGGCTGCAATCGCTCCACGTCCGTTTCCAGGGCCCGATCACCGGCAACCTCCACCAGCGCGAGATGACCTTCCACGATCGGGTCCACTGCGCGTTCTCCCCGGTCGATTCCTGGGGCGTGGCCCTGGATCCCGAGCGGCCCGACTCGCTGGGCCCCCGCGGCGCGGCCATGCACTGCGATCGGCTCACCGTGGCCGAGATGCCCGTGCCGGGAACCGGCCGCAACGCCTTCGAGCTGGAGGCCGGCGGCAACGTCGTGGTCGAGAGCACGGACTTCACCGCCCGGGCGATCCGCATGACCTACGCCGAAGCCAAGGGGCAGCTCGTCCTGGAGGGCGACGGGCGGACCGACGCGGAGTTGTTCCGCCAGCAGCAGACCGGCGGACCGACCTCGAAATTCGCCGCGCGCAAGATCTTCTACTGGCCGAAGACCAAGAAGCTGAAGATCGACGACGGCCGTTCGCTTCAGCTCAGCGGCCTGGGCGGCGGCGGCAGGGCGGCGTGGTGAAACGCGGGGGCTGGTAGCCGGATTCGCAAGAATGGTAGCCGGATTCGCAAGAATTC
>DATLAN010000467.1:0-33711 GCA_035527455.1 Thermoguttaceae bacterium | reverse complement strand
CGGTCCGAATTCTTGCGAATCCGGCTACAGACACCCGCGTCTAAAAAAATCGCGATTATTCACGTTTCCCGCCCTGTTGACATTTCTGGGAATCCCGGTATACTTGGGGCCATCTGTCCCATCCCTCCGAATAACCCATTCGAGGCAGCGTCGGGCGCCGAGGCCGATCGTTGGCATCCGTAGCCGGTGGTGACCGGCCGACGGCGCATTCTCAATTTGTCCGCCCTCTGCGGCCGTTTCCTCGCTTTGGCGATGCGGAAACCCTCTGCCTTTCCCGCAGTTGCCCATTGCGCCGCAGTTCGAGGAAGGAGTACCCCAAGATGAACCGTACCGTTGTCGTTTTCATGATGTCTTTCCTGCTGATTTGCACAACGCAGGTCACCGCCACAGGTGCCAGCCCGGTGCTGATCACCGAGGTCGGGACAGTCAGCCCCGACTTCATCGAGATTCAGAACGTTTATCAGACGACCGCCGATACGTCGGGCTGGGTCGTGGCGCTGAATGACGGCGTGGTTGCATCGGTCAACAATGTCCACCCGATACTTTGGTACCTGCCCGACTCGATCGGTCCCGGCGAGATCCTCTATCGAGACGACTCCACCTGGGGAAACGACATCGTCTGGCCGAGTTCCGGGCCCAATTGGGCGATGATCGTCGACGATCAGGGCAACATCGCTGATTTCGTTTCGTGGAAGTACGGCGAAGCAGAACTCGGATTGCTGAGCGTCACGATCAACGGTTTCCCGATCACTCTTGGCGATGCGTGGACCGGGCCGTCTTTCAACCCGGCGGGAATCGGCGCGGGCAGGTCCTTCCAGCGTCACGGAGAGTCGGACGGAAACACGGCCGCCGATTGGGTCGTCGCAGAATGGTCGATGGGCACGAAGAACGAGAACCTGACGGTCCCGTTCGTGCCGGAACCGTCGACGCTGGCCCTGTTGGGCATGGGGGCAGTCGGCCTTTTCACCTACGCTTGGCGAAAGCGCCGCCGGCGATGAGCGTTTGCCGGCGACTGCTCCGGGAGAATCTTCCCCGCCGGGCCCGACGCTGAAAATGCTACACTGTAGGAGGCCATCCCCATCGACCTCCTGCCGTGGAGACGCCCATGTGGCGGCGGCTGCTAAGCGCCGAAACCGGAATCTTCCTGGGTCTCTGGCTGGGACTGATGCTCTTCGGCCGCAGCACGCTGCTGCGCGATCCGGGCACGTTCTGGCACGTCGAGGTCGGCCGGGAGATCCTCGATTCGGGAAGCGTCCTGCGCAGCGATCCGTTCAGCTTCACCCGCGGCGCCCGGCCGTGGACGGCCCACCAGTGGCTGGCCGAGTGCGGCATGGCGGCTGTGCACGGGCTAAGCGGCTTCGACGGGCTGCTGCTGGCGACCGCGACCCTGCTGGCGGCCGTCTACACCTGGCTGGCTTCGCGGATGCTCCGCGCCGGATTCCATCCGCTGCCGGTGGGCGTCGTGCTGGCGGCCGTGTTGCTGGCCGGCTCGCACCAGTTC
This sequence comes from Thermoguttaceae bacterium, assembly GCA_035527455.1. Taxonomy (GTDB): domain Bacteria; phylum Planctomycetota; class Planctomycetia; order Pirellulales; family Thermoguttaceae; genus DATLAN01. The sequence goes on along the minus strand of DATLAN010000467.1, from coordinate 32,210 downwards.
CACGCCCGACCGCTGATCGTCTCGATCGGACTGCTGGGGCTGACGTTCGCCTGGCTGATCGACGTCGACGCGGGGCGCCGACCCTTGCGGTGGTTGTGGTGGCTGGTGCCGGTGAACGTCGTTTGGGCCAACTTGCACGCGGGCGTGTTGGCGGGCATCGGCACGCTCGGGCTGTGCGCGGCGTGGTGGCTTTTTGCCTGGCTTCTGGGCAAGGGCCACACTCCGGTGCGCTGCCGGCGCGAAGCGATCGAACTGGCCGTGCTCACGCTGCTCTCCGTCCTGGCCGTGCTGGTGAACCCGTACGGTCTCGATTTGCCCCGGGCGTGGCTGGCCACGCTGGCGATTCCCCTGCCGGGCCTGATCGAAGAACACGCCCCGCTCGACTTGCGCGACCCGCTCGGTTGGACGACCCTTTTGCTGGGCTTCGGTTACCTCGCGGCACTGATCGGCGTGTTTCCCGGGCGGCTGAGGGCAAGCTGGCTGGTGCCGCTGGTCTGGTTCGTTTTGGCGTGCCAGCGGGTCCGCAACGTGCCGTTATTCGCGATCATGGCGGCGATCGGTTGCGTCGATCTGCTGCCCCGATCGCGCTGGGCCGGCTGGCTGAAGCGTCGCGAGATGCTTCAACCGACCGGTGCAGAAGGTGTCCCGCGCCCGGACGCCCGTGCGACGATCCTCCCGCTGATCGTGGTCGTCGCGGCGGCCGTGTTGCAGATCGCCGGCGTTTCCGCGCCCGTGGTCGGCCGCGGTTGGGCGAGGTTCGATCCGGTACGCTGGCCGGTCGGTTTGCTCGCGGAGTTGCAGGAGATCGATCGGAAAAGCCCGGAAGACGCGCCCACGCGGATCTTCAACGATCTGAGCCTGGGCGGGTTCGTGATCCACCACGCGCCCAAGCTGCGGGTGTTCATCGACGATCGTTGCGCGCTGTACGGGGCCGAGTTCCTCCAGGCTTACGAGCGGGCCCGACGGGAAGACCCCGCGCAGCTCGATCGGTGGCAGGCGGAGTACGGATTCCGCTACGCGCTGGTCGAGAGGAACGCGGACGAGGAAGCGGCGAGTTTCGACCGCCATCTGCGGAGTTCCGCCCGTTGGACGAGGATCGGCGAGTCGCCCGGGGCGGTGCTGTATCGATTCGATCCAACAGCGGCCGAGGAGTAGGCCGGAAAAAGGAGTAGGCCGGAACCCGCGCAGCGCAGTTCCGGCACCTGGTTTCATGCGGCCTTCGGTCGGCAAATGCCGGAACTGCGCTGCGCTTGTTCCGGCCTACACGGCTACACGTCTTCCTGTGGCGGGCGGTACTGCTTGAACCAGTCGAACCCGAACTCTTCCATGCGTTCGAGGAACGTCTCGTTACCCAGCGGCATTCTGTTGGCGTGATAGTGCAGGGCGAAGTAGTATTGGGCCATGTTGACGTGCCCGTTGTCTTCGATCCGCTTCAGGCACCGCGAGGCGAACGGCTCGCCGTGGACGTCGCGGCAGACCCGGGCGATCGTTTCCAGCCGCTCCGGCGTGATTTTCAGTTCCCGCCCGCGGTACTTTTCGGCGAAGGCTTCCAGGAGTTCCCGATCATCCATTTCACGGTACTGCTCGTCATGGACGACCGCTTCCACCGCGAGCTTGCGGGCGGGATCGAGTTCCTCGGCCGGATAGCCCAGGCAAAGCAGCACGACGGGAAACACCGCGTCGGGCAGCCGGAACATGTCGCGCAACTCGGTCAGGCACTCCAGGACCATGCCGATGTAGACGGACCCGACGCCCAGCGAGTCGGCGGCGGTGCAGATGCTCTGGGCACAGATGATCGTGTCTTGAAAGGAGATCCAGAAATTCCGGAAGCTGCTGGCGGACGTGTACGGGGCGACCTCCAGTTCGGCCCAGCGCCGGAGCCTGTGCCAGTCGATGCAGAACAACAGCATGACCGGGGCGGAGGCCATGAAGTATTGCCGGCCGCAAAGCTCGGCCAGGCGTTGTTTCGTTTCTTCCTTTTCGGTCTTGATGATCGAATACGGCTGCAAGTTCCCGCCGGTCGCCGCGTGGGTCCCTGCTTCCAGGATCTTCTGCAAGACCTCCGGCGGGATTCTCCGCCGCGAAAAATCCCGGCAACTCGCCCGGCCCATCAGCAGGTCCAAGGTGGGATTGGGGTGTTCGCCGGTTTCGGTCATGGATGTTCCTTCTTGGCATAAGTCTCGATGAAATCTCACACGCTGTGGGGCATCCGGGACCTTATGGTGACAGGAATTGGCGGTTTCTGCAACGGTAGAACAACAATCCAACGGCTTTCTGCCTCACTCCCCGGACTACCGCACGAGGCCTTCCAGCCGTAGAATAGACGACTTGCGATGCCGTCTTTTTCGAGATCAAAAACAGTGAAAGCACTTCGGCTCCTGTTCATAACGCGACGCTTCTGGCCGCTGGTGGGTTCGGCCGAGAAGGCGATGGCTCGTTTGGCCATGGAACTCCGCGGGCGGGGGTGCGAGGTGTCGGTCCTCACCGCCCGCTGGGAACCGCATTGGCCGACCGCGATCACCGTCCGGAACGTGCCTGTGGTCCGGCTGCCGCATCCGCCCGGCGGCCGGTGGGAGACCTTCCGGTACGTGCGGTCCATGGGCCGATGGCTGCGGGAGAACCGCGAACGTTTCGACCTGGTGTACGTCTCGGGGCTGAAGCACGAGGCCCACGCGGCGCTCAGGGCGCTGCGCGGCCGTGTGCCCGTGGTCTTGCGGCCCGAGGCGGCCGGGCGCTACGGCGATTGCCTTTGGCAGATCGACACCTTTTGGGGCCGGCGGATCAAGCGGCAGTGTATGAAGGCGGCCGCGCTGGTCGGGCGCAACGCGGCGATCGAGCGGGAATTGAAGGCGGCCGGCTATCCACGCCCACGGATCCACCACATCCCCGACGGCGTTCGCATCCCGCCGCTGTGCGGTCCTGTGCCCAAAACGGCGGCCCGGGCGGCCTTGGCCGAGGCCAACACGGCGCTTCAGGTGCCCGGCTCGGCCCCCGTCGCCCTTTACATCGGTCGGCTGCAAGCCAGCCGCGGGCTGAGGTATCTCGTCGAGGCCTGGCGGACGGTCGTTGCCCGATGGCCCAACGCCCGACTGTGGTTGGCCGGCGAGGGCAACCAGCGGGAGGAACTCGTGGAGCAGATCGCCGCGCTGAATCTCACCGGCCGCGTCGTGCCGGTCGGCGTGTTCGACGAAGTGGATGAATTGCTCTGCGCCGCCGACCTGTTCGTTCTGCCGTCGCCCACGCCCGGTACGCCGCTGGCTCTGTTGGAGGCCATGGCCGCCGGTTTGCCCATCGTGGCCGGCGAAACCCCGGGCACCTGCGAACTGCTCGCCGACGGGCAGCATGCGCTGCTGGTGCCGACGAACGATCCGGCCGCCCTGTCGGCCGCCGTCGCTCGGCTGATCGACCAGCCGGACCTGTCCAAGCGGCTGGGCACGGCGGCACGGGAACTGGCCGCGGCCGATTTCTCCCTTGCCAAAACGGTCGATGCGCACGTAGCATTGTTCGAGTCCCTGATTCGCCCCGAGTCGAAAACCGCCGGCCCGTCACCGGCCATGCAGGATCATCCGTGAAAAGAAGAATCCTCCAGATCATCCCCTCGCTGGATCGTGCGGGAGCGGAAAAGCAGATGGGGCTGTTGGTCCGCGGATTGCCGCGCGACGAGTTCGACGTTCACGTCTGTGCGCTGACGCGTGGCGGCCCGCTGGAGGCCGAGTTGGCCGAGGCGGGCGTTCCCGTCACCGTGATCGGCAAGCGGTGGCGGCTCGACCCGCAGGCCTTCTGGCGGCTGAAGCGATACGTCGACCGGCTGCGGCCCGAGGCGATCCAGTCGTGGATGCTGGCGGCCAACGCGTACGGGTATCCGGTCGCCCGGGCCTGCGGCGTGCCGTGCTACATCGCCGGCCAACGTTGCGTCGATCCGTGGAAGGGACAGGTCGAACTGGCCGCCGACCGCTACATCGGCCGGCGCTGCTCGGCGGTGGTGGCCAACAGTCCCGCGGTTCGCGACTTCTACGCACGTCACGGCTTGCCGCTGGAGAAGATCCGGGTGGTTCCCAACGGCGTGCCGCCGGCCGAAGCGAGCAACACCACGCGGCGGCAGTTGCTGGCGGAACTCGGGCTGCCCGGCGGAAGCCGCCTGGTCGGGCTGGTCGGCCGGCTCTGGCCCCAGAAACGGGTGAAGGACGCGATTTGGGCGGCCGACCTGCTGAAGGTGATCCGCGACGACGTCCACCTGCTGGTGATCGGCGACGGTCCCGCACGCGACCGGCTCTGGAAGTTCCGCGACCAGGTCGTCATCCGCGACAAGGTCCATTTCCTCGGGCATCGCGACGACGTGCCGCGTCTGCTGCCGCACTTCGACGTGCTCTGGTCGACCAGCGGCTACGAAGGCCAATCGAACTCCGTGATGGAGGCCATGGCCTGCGGCGTTCCGGTGGTGGCCACCGACGTGCCCGGCACGCGCGACCTGGTCGCTGCCGAGGCGACCGGTTATCTCGTACCCGTCGGCGACCGCGCGGGCATCGCCCGACACACCAACCGGCTATTGAACGACGCCGAACTGGCCAGGCGTTTGGGCGAGGCCGGACGCGAGCGGATGCAGCGAGAGTTCAGCGTGGAGAAGATGGTCCGGCGGTACGTGGCGTTGTATCGGGAGTTGTTGGGGTAGCGAATCGAATGATTCTTCCCTTGTTCCCAAACTCCAGTTTGGGAACACGCATCCGGGAAGCTTTGCTTCCCAACGGCCGAAGCAGAGCTTCGCAAAGCGGGGTTCCCAAGCTGGAGCTTGGGAACCGGGGAAGAGGGCGAAGCCGCGAGCGGCTGACCTTTGTACTTCTTCCGGCAATGCGGCTAGCTCTTGTACTTCTGCCAATAATCGGGCATCAGCTCTTGGACCTTTTGTTCGAGTTCTTCGTCGCTGATCGCCGTCATGCGGAATTCTTTTTCGTACTGGTCCATCACCCAGCGGGCGACCTTGTGGATCTTGATCTTGCTGATCCGCTCTGCGCCCTTGAGGCCGAAGAACTCGTTGACCCAGAGGGCCACGCCGTCGGCGCCGCTCTTGTCGGTCAGGGCGACCCGCGGCGGTCGGCCCAGCAGTTTGGCCGTGTCGCAGATGTTGTAGATCCGCTCGTCCTGACGCAGCCCGCCGGCGTGGATGCCGGCACGCGTGGTATTGAAGTGGCGGCCGACGAACGGGTAGTTGTCCGGAATCGGGAAGCCGATCGAACGCATGTACTCGGCCAGCTCGGTGATCACTTCGGTCTGCAGGCCGCACAGCCCACCCTTGATGGCGATGTATTCGATCACCGCGCCTTCCAACGGCGGGTTGCCGGTCCGCTCGCCGTAGCCGAACAGCGTCGTGTTGACCGCGTCGCAGCCGTACAGCCAGGCCGTGGCCCCGTTGGTATGCACCTTGTGGAAATCGTTGTGCCCGTGCCATTCCAGCCGGTCGCCGGGCACGCCGATCTCTTGGTTGAGCTTGTAGACCAGCTTGGGAATGCTGCGGGGCAGCTCGACGCCGGGAAAGCTCACGCCGAAACCCATCGTGTCGCACAGCCGGATCTTGGCCGTCAGCTCGTCGGGAACCTGCTCGCTCATCCGCATCAGCCGCTCGGCGAACGGGAGCACGAAGCCATCGATATCGGCCCGGGTGATGTCCTCGAAATGGCATCGCGGGCGGACGCCGGCCTCGAACGCCGCGTCGACCACCTCGCAGTAGCTGTCCATGCACTCCCGGCGGTCCTTGAACTTCAGCTTGTGGAAGATGTGGTAGTCCGAGCAACTGGTCAACATGCCGCTTTCCTTGAGTTCGGCCTCCTTGACCAGCCGGAAATCGCCCTTGACCGCCCGAATCCAGCCGGTACACTCGGGATACTTGTGGCCCAGTTCGCGGCAGCGGTCGAGCGTGGCCCGATCGTTCTTGGTATAGAGGAAGAACTCCGTCTGCCGGATGACGCCGCCGGGCCCGCCCAGCCTGGCCAGCAGGTCGTAGATGTGGACCATCTGATCGACCGTATACGGCGGCCGGGCCTGTTGGCCGTCGCGAAACGTGGTATCGGTAATCACGATATCGCGGCTCTTCAACGCCGCCGGGTCGAACTCGACCGGTTTGCCGTCGATATACTCAACCACCGGCGAGTCGAAGTGGATCAGCGGCGGAAGATCGTAGTCGAACGTCCTCTCCAGCAGATTCGGTTCGGTCGTATTGACCAGTGGGTGGGAGTTGAACTTCTCGGACATGAAAGCTCCTTCATTTCACAAATGCGTACGCTGAGACTATGAAAGCGGAGGTCGGCGAAATAACCCGCGCCAAGAGATTATCCCACCACGCCGCGTGCAGGTCAACTACCCCCGGGCTACAGAATTCATCAAGAAAGTGCTTCGTCCGTCGATCGGACCAGCGCCGAGAACGGGTGGACGCGACTATTCCAGCCGAGTGTGGCACTTCCCTGAAAGAGCTTTTCGTGTCAAGGGCAACGAGGGGATGAACTGCGCGTGAATGGATGCCGGCCGCTCACAGCGCCCGCCACTCCTCCGGCCTGAGCACCGACCGTCCTCCGGCCTGTGCCCGATCGATCGCCGCCAGCAGATGTTCCTTGTCCCGCGAGAGCGTTCCGGCCAGCGGCAGGTAGTTGGAGGCGTGATTGGTACGGAAGATGCACCGAGAAAGACCGTCCAGGTGCGCGATCACCCGTCGCAGCTCGGCCAGCAATGCCTCAGGCTGCGGCAGGCGAAACGTGCCCGACTGCTGTTGTCGGTGCAATTCGGTTCCGGGAACGAGCATCAGCGTGAGCATCGAGAGGTATTGCGGGTCCATCGCGCCGACGACCCGGCCGGTCTGCTCGGCGTGCTGGTCGGAGAGTTCGGTCCCGCCGAGCCCCAAGAGCGCGATGACCGAGACCCTCATGCCGGCACGTTTGGCCTTCTCGACGGCCTCGACCATTTCGGCGGCCGTGATCCCTTTGTCGATGCGGCGCAGGACCTCGTCGCTTCCGCTCTCCAGGCCCAGGTAGACGATTTCCAGCTTCTTCCGGCAGAGCGCGGCCAGATCGTCGTCGCTCTTGCGGAGCAGATCGTGGGCGTTGGCGTAGATTCCCACGCGCCTCAACAGCGGGAACGCGGCGGCCAGCGCGTCGAGGATCGTCGCCAGCCGCCGGGTGCTCAGCACCAGGGCGTTGCCGTCGGCCAGAAACACCCGGCGCGTATCGGGCAGACACTCCGCGGCCAACGCCACGTCTTCCAGCACCTCCTCCTCCGCGCGGAGGCGAAACGGCTTGTCGGCGTACGTGCCGCAGAACGCGCAGCGGTTATGAGAACAACCGTAGGTCGCCTGCAAGATGTAGCTGCGGGCTTCGCTGGGCGGCCGGATCACCATGCCGTGGTATCGCATGCACGTATTATGCCCGGATACCGACCGCCCGACAAGCGACCGGCTCCGGCGGACCCTTAGGACTCGTATGGGAACGACTTCCGTATAGTAGCCATCTCGCTCCGCGAGATGTGGCCATTGAAGATCCAGAGCTTTTCGGGCTACATCTCGCGGAGCGAGATGGCTACTGTACGGGCGGCGGAAACGAGGGAGAAGATTCCAGAAAGAGGGGGAGGGATGGGGCGTGGTAGGAGTGCGAAAACACTCCCGGTGAATTTCGGCCGCGCTACCAACAGCAGCCGCTTCCGTAGGACACGAAACGGCCTCGATAACCGGTGAAGGCCGGCCGGGAGAAGCCGCGATTGCCCCAGTTCGTGCGGTAGAACCGCGTGGCCGGGAAGTAGCTGACCGGCGTGGCGTCGCAAGGGTCGCAGGACACATCGCAAGGGTCGCAGGTGGTGCAGGCGACCGTCGAGCACCCGACGCACGCACGCCGGCCGAAAGTGGCTTCCGCCGTGTTGCTGAACCACAGCAAGACAACGCTGGCAACGACCGACATCAATAGGACGCGTTTCATCTCGACTCTCCTCGGGTGAAGGGCTTCCACGAAGGTCGCCCGGGGCTCTTCGCTCGCCGCGATCCGGCGAGCCGTCTACTGGAACATAGCCCGCCGAACGATCCGCCGAAACGAAAGCGGCCCGATCCTGTAAACTATGACGTGTGGTCGAAGCAAGTCGGCCCGCCGAATCGCCAAATCCACGAAGGCCCCGACGCGCGTCCCCCATGGTAGGAAGTAAGGCTTCCATGCTGCGTCACTTTTTTTCCGCCATCGGAGGCAGCCGGCCGAGGCAGCCCCCTAAAGCCAGATCCGAAGCACCAGAGTCTCCAAGCCCACGGAGAGGAACGCCGCCGGGAATACCCAGCGCGACCAGACGTCGATCTTCTGCGCCAGCGCGAGCTTGCCGCGCCGCGCAAGGGCGGAAATGGTCACGACTTCCAGCAGCGTCGAGAAAATCAGCACGGTCGACAGGAGGATGAAATAGTCGAGACGGGTCAGGTAGGATACTCTCGGCAACTCCATTCCCACGGCGAAACGATACGCGATCAGCGTGAGCATCGTCGTCACCGAAACGCTGATCCGCGTGGCCGATTCCTTGGGGTCGATCCAGAACACGACGCACGACATGGCCACGATGAGCACCAGGGGGACGATCACTTTGGCCACGTAGTAACCGTGGTGGCGCCGCGCTTCGAAGGAGATCGCAAATCCCGCTATGCCCTCTCTTTCTTCACCCGTTTGCGGATTGTACGGCTTGGTTTCCGCGGCAAAGTTGACGATGTCCCAATCGGGAAGCGACAGCTTGTCGGCGATCCCACTGGCCCTCTCCGGGTCGGGCACCAGCGAGACCTCCTCGGACGTGTAGCCGGCGGCGGCCAGTTGGATCGAGAACACCTGTCGGTCGAAGGGAAAGTCGTGCAGATCCAGCGGCTGGGAGAACGAGCCCCAACCCCGTTGTCGATAAACGACCTCCCCGTCCGGCGAGACTTCGACGACGTCGGGAAACGTCATCCACATCCGCTGGCGGTTGACGATCTGCATTCGCGGGTGCCAGACCGCGGTCAAGGGAAAGGAAATCTGGCCTTTGCCGCCGTGCGCCAGGCTCGGGTCCCGCCAGCGGCACATTACGAACAGGTTGGCGTCGAAACTCTGATTGACGTTGTCGATCGCGTCGATATCCAGCACGAAGACGGCGATGCGCACTTCCGTCGGCCCCTCGTCTTCGCCCGGCCGGCCGCTCTGAGCAACGGCCGGCACGCCCGGCGCGGCGAGTATCAACCAGGAAAGAAGCGTCACTCTGGCGGTGCTCATTCGATCGACCCTTCGCAACCGCGCCGTGGGGCAGGGTCGTCGAACTCAACCGGCCGACTTGCCGCCCGCCCGCTTCGGCTGCGCCGAAAAGAAAACCGAAAAGAAACGCGAAATGCTATTGCACGACAACGCGACGAAAAGCGCGCTGGAGTCGATATCACGGATCAGTCGCCGGCCACCCATGCAATTCTTTCCTCGCCCGCCCGCGAGGCAATCCCCTGACTTTCCAGACTTCAAGCTTCCAATCCATACGCAGTCCAGGACTATAAAGAAAGTCACTACCAACCGCGTATGGATAATCCGGCTATCCGCTCCAATCCGGCCGATCCGTGCGTCGAGATCAATCGGGCAGAGAGGACATGAAGCGGCGACTCCCGGCGGCTCGTCTTTCACACCCGAATCAGCGTCCGCTTGCGAACCATGTAGAAGAGGATCAGCCAGATCGCCGTCAGCGCGGCCACGTTGCGCAGCAGATCGCCGTAGGGGTCGACGAAGTACGGGGCCAGGTGGCCGACGAAGACGTCGCCGATCTGGCGGAAGTCGAACACGTGGGTGGCCATGTAGACGGCAATCGCGTTCATCCCGATCACCACGAACGGAAACGCCCACTTGCGAAAGCCCAGCACGTCGATCGTCAGATAGAACAGACCCAAGAGCAGGTAGCACCACCCGGCCGCCCAGAGGACCATGGAGCTGGTGAACAGGTGCTTGATGATCGGGAACCAGAGGCCCCAAATCCACCCCGCCGCAAGGCAACCTCCGCCGGCGGCCATGAGCCAAAACACCTTCATCCAGGGCGACCGTTTCGACCGCAGCAGGTGGCCGGCCATCACGCCGAGCAACACGGTGGCGGCGAAGCTCAGGCCGCTTAGAATCCACGTGTACGTGGTGCCGTCGCGAAACCGCCCGAGGATCGTCTCGTCGATGTGCATGGCCAGGTTGTCGTTCGGCTCCAGGGCCCCGGCGACGGAGCCGGCAGTGGGCACCAGGACCATCAGCAGCCAGAAGCCGACCAGGAAAACCGCCGTGGTGAGCATCTGCCAGCGGAGGCGGAGGTTGAGCATCACGATCGCCGCGACCAGATAGCCGCAGGCGATGGCCTGCAGCGTGTTGCAGTAAACGTGCAGCCTGGAAAGGTCGTACTCGAGCAGGTTTCCTTGGGCGACCATGCCCAGGACGAAGAGGACCGTCGTCCGGCGGATGATCTTCGCGTAGAGAGCCTTTTTGCTGTCTCCCCGTTCGAGCCGCTTGGCAAAGGAGAAGGGCATCGCCACGCCCACGATGAACAGAAACAGCGGCATGATGATGTCCCACGCCGAGAAGCCGATCCACTTCGGATGTTCGAACTGATAGGCCAGCCAGCCGGGAAGCGGACCGAAGGCCAGCACGAGGAGTGCCGGAACGATCTTGTGGCCGCCGATGATCCAGAACATGTCGAAACCCCGCAAGGCGTCGACCGACACGATCCGGCCGTCGGTTGCGGTGGTGGTGCGTTGTGAATTCATGTCAGCAAGTCCTACGTTGGGCGGGGTCGATAAACCATGGTACCTTAGCCCATCATGCGGTCGTCATTGGTTGGCTGCGGCTAATCCGCTTCACAGCCCCAGCACGTCGTTCATGCCGTAGAGGCCGGGCGGTCTGCCGACGAGGAACTTGGCGGCCGCCAACGCGCCCAGGGCGTAGCAGTCGCGGTTGGTCGCCCGCACGGTGATCTCGATCATCTCGCCGAGCATGGCGAAGACGATGGTGTGCTCGCCCGGGTTGTCGCCGACGCGAATGGCGTGATAGCCGATTTCGTCATGCGGACGCTTTCCGGGCCGTCCCTCTCGGCCGTGGCGGTGTTCGGTCTGCCCCATCTCGCGGGCGATGATCCGGCCGAACTTCAAGGCCGTGCCGCTGGGTGAATCCTCCTTGAAGCGGTGGTGCCGTTCGAGGATCTCGACGTCGGCGTCCTTGTCCTTCAGGGCCCGGCCGGCCGTCTCGGCCAGTTTCATGGCCAGATTGACCGCCAGACTCATATTGGGCGCCCAAAGCACGGGGATCCGCCCGGCCGCCGCGTGGAGTCTCTCGGTTTGGCCCTCGCTCAGTCCGGTGGTGGCCAGGACGAGCGGGAGATGTTTGTCGAGACACGTTTGCAGGATGCGCTCGGCCGCCTCCGGCACCGAGAAGTCGATCACCGCGTCGACCTCCGTTTCAAGGCTGGCCGAAAGGGGAACGCCCAGCAATCCGGCGCCGGCGACCATCCCGGCGTCTTCACCGAGCCGAGGATGGCCGGCCGCCTCCAACGCTGCGGTCAGCGAAAGCGCCTCATCGGCCGCGGCCAACGCGACCAATCGTTGCCCCATCCGTCCGGCAGCTCCGTGGATGGCGATGCGAGTTGGTGACATGGTAGTGAGTGGTTAGGGGTTAGTGGGCAGTGGGTAATGGGTAATGGGCAGTGGGCAGTGGGTAGTGGAGAGTGGGCAGTGGAGAGTGGTGGTCATACGTGTGCGCATGCTTGACGTAACGGGCTGCGAAAACACCGTTTAGCGGGCGGGCTTGCCCGCCGTTTGGCCGCGGCAGGGAGCCAAGAAAAACAAGAAATAATGACCTTCAGCAGCATGATTGTTCAAAACGGACTGCCCCGGCGCATGGCGAACACGGGTCGCGCAACAAGAATCACTTGGTGCCGCAGAACGCCGGACCCCACCGGACGCAGCCGGTGGGCGTTGAACCCGCGGCTCAAACTCCCCAAGATGATCCTCCCACCACTCTCCACTCTCCACTACCCACTAACTATACAGCCGAATCGCCTTGATGATCTCATCCAGATCATTCGGCACCGCCACCGCCCGATTGGCGAAGGCGGCTTGGCGGACGCCGCGGCTGCCGAGGACTTCGTTGAATTGGTCCTGGTCGGCCGAGTGGTAGGCGACCGTCGCCGTGGGGTCCTTCAGTTGATGGCCGGTGAGGATGCAGACGACGCGATCGTCGGGCGCGATGACACCTTCGGAAACCAGCCGCTTCGTGCCCGCGACGCTGGCCGCACTGGCCGGCTCGCAACCCATTCCGCCCGCCCCGACCCGGGCCTTGGCGTCGAGAATCTCCTGGTCGGTCACCTCCCGGACCACGCCGTCGCACCACTCCAACGCCCGAATGCACTTCATGAAGTTCACCGGCCGGTTGATCTCGATCGCGCTGGCGATGGTCGAGGCCCGGCGGCCCTCGGCGTCCATGGCCTCGTAGAAACTGGAGACTTTGTCCACGTCCGGCGCGCCCTGATTCCAACGGACGCCATGCTTCTCGACCAGTTGATACAGCGTGCTGGCCCCGGCGGCGTTGATCACGGCCAACCGGGGCACGCGATCGATCAACCCCAGCTCGCGCAGTTCGTGAAACGCCTTGCCGAACGCGCTGGAATTGCCCAGGTTGCCGCCGGGCACGACGATCCAGTCGGGCACTTCCCAGCCGAGCCCCTCGAGCACGCGATACATGATCGTCTTCTGGCCCTCCAGCCGGAACGGGTTCACGCTGTTGACCAGATAGATTCCCAACTGCTGGGAGACTTCTTTGACCCGGGCCATCGCATCGTCGAAGTCGCCGTGGATTTGCACCGTCAGCGCGCCGTAGTCCAACGCCTGGGAAAGCTTGCCGTAGGAGATCTTTCCGGAGCCGATGAAGATGATCCCCTTCATCAGCCGGGTGACCGAACAATACAAGGCCAGCGACGCGCTGGTGTTGCCGGTCGAGGCGCACGCCGCGCGGGTGGCGCCGACGAACCGGGCGTGGGTGAAGGCGGCCGCCATGCCGTTGTCCTTGAAACTGCCGGAAGGGTTCATCCCCTCGTATTGCAGCATCAGCCGTCCCGGCGCCATGCCGGCGTATTGGGCGACGCCGTCGGAAGCGTGCAGCAGCGTCTGCCCCTCGCCCACGGTGACGCACTGTTTCAAGGGCGCGAAGGGCAACAGGTCGTGAAACCGCCACACGCCGCTGAAGCAATGCGGCTCGTTGCGGCGGGCCCATTTGTCTTCGAAAACACTCCAGGCGTCCGGCACGCGCAGCCGGTCCCACTCGTAGGCCACGTCGAGCAGGTCGCCGCATTGCCGGCAGGCAACCCGAACCTCGTCGACCGAGTACGTCGCCCGGCAGGCGGGCGAGATGCACCGTTGAAATACGGGTTCTGTGGGAGGAATGGTCTTGCTCTTTCTGAATGCCGTGAAACTCAATGCTAATCGTAGGCCAGCCGAGCGAACCCATCAAGCCGGGAGGTCCGTGCAACGGCGATGGACGTCCATGTTCTCCATCGGGGTGGCGACGGCCGGCAGCCGGCAAAAGATTCTCCTGCGGGGGGACCCCTACAAGCTAGGGGGATACTTTGCACACTTCGTACGCCCGGCAACTCCCAGTCGACGTCGATACCCGTTGGTCTGAAAGCAGTTACGGACTGCCACGCCGGCGGCATGGCACCTCGGTTGCATATCGGACCACCTGGGGGTGGCAATTCCTCGGCTGAGGAGTTCCCGGACGGCTCGAGGACGAATCGTTTGACAATCGCGATTTGGCCGCTTACAATCATAAGTCTCGAAAGTCGCAATCGGGCGTGAAGTAAGGCGAGTAGCTTGGGCGAGAGGAGCCCAAATCGGAGAAAACGCGATGAAAAAGGCTGACATGAAGGTTTACAGAGAGCGGCTGCTTCTGTTGCGGGCGCGGCTGCGCGGCGACGTGAACCAGTTGGCCGACGCGGCGCTGAAGAAGAGCCGTAGCGAGGCCAACGGCGATTTGTCGAGCATGCCCATCCACATGGCCGACATGGGCAGCGACAACTTCGAGCAGGAATTCACGCTCAGCCTGATGGAGAGCGAGGAAGGAACTCTCGCTCAGATCGAGGCGTCGTTGGAACGGATCGAAGAGGGCACCTACGGCCAATGCGAGGAGTGCGGCGTAAAGATCCCCAAGAACCGGCTCAAAGCCATCCCCTACGCTTCGCTCTGCGTGAAATGCGTCTCGCAACAAGAACAGGGCTTCTGAGCGTCACGTGTGCCCCCGAACAGCAAGCCAAGCGTCTTCGGGCGCGATCCGCAAACCGGTTCCCATCAGCCGGTATATCGTCTTTTTCTCCATCGTGGCGATCGGCTGCAGCGTCGATCTGGCGACCAAGAGTTGGATGTTCAGCCCGGAGAACCTCGGGATGCCGCACGAGCGTCCCGTCCGGTGGGCCTGGCCGAACGTGCTCGGCTTCGAGACGATGCTCAATGAAGGCGCTCTGTTCGGCATGGGCCAGGGCAAGGTGATGGTGTTCATCACCCTGTCGATCATCGCCGCGATCGGCATTCTTTGTTGGCTCTTCTATGCGGGCGCCGCGCGCGACTGGCTGTTGACGGCGGCCTTGGGTTGCATCACGGCCGGTATCTTCGGAAACCTCTACGATCGGTTCGGCTTGCACGGGCTGAAATGGGAGTTCGGCCATCCGGCACACACCCCCGGCGATCCGGTTTACGCCGTCCGGGACTGGATCAAGTTGATGATCGGCAAGTTTCCCTGGCCGAACTTCAACATCGCCGACGCCCTCTTGGTCTGCGGCGCCGTATTGTTGATATGGCACGCGTTCCGGGCCAACCCGCAGGCACAAGAACAACCTGCGAAAGAAGCCAACTGAACGAGTGCGGCCGGCCTGCCGGGTTGTCTGCACCGTCGAAGTCTTCGAACGACGGCGGGGAACCGATTGCCTTAGGTGCAAAGACCCCCCTCTACCGGACTATCTCCTGGTGGGCCATGATACGGGTATCGCGATACTACATAAAAAAACGGTCCGAAGTCGTCCAAGACGCTTGACAATTCGGGCGGAGTTCCTAAACTACACCCCAGCCTATGAGGGGCTTTTCAGAGAGGACCGCATGAAACTTTCCAGAACAGTGGCATACGCACTCCAGGCAACGCTGCAACTGGCTCAATCCAAGACGGAAGCGCCCGTCCCGTGCAGTCGGTTGGCGGCGGAGGGAAAGATGCCCGAGCGGTTCCTGTTGCAGATTCTGCGAAGCCTGGTTTCCCATGGGATCCTGGAATCGACGCGGGGGGTCGATGGGGGGTACAGCATGGGACGCGAACCGGGCGACGTTTCTCTGCTGGAGGTGATCGAGGCCATCGACGGTCCGCTGGTTTCGGCGTTGCCCACTTGCGACGGGATGCCGGCGAAGTCGAAATCCAGGCTGAAAAGTGCGCTGGCGGAGGTCACCAAAGCCACGCGGCGCGATCTGGCCGCCGTGAAGCTGGCCGACCTGATGCCGATCGGCCGCAAGAACAAGTGAGGGGGGTGGGCACGCCGAACCTTCCGACAAGCATGCCCATGCAAGCATGGGTACGGCACCCGTCAATGCAACGTTGACGGACCACCAGACCTCTTGCACGCCGGGCGGCAGGCGGATACACTCAATCGTTTCTAAGGTGCCTCTTCGGCTTTCCACTATGGTTCCTCCCTGCGCGCGGCTGCGGAGTTGACGGGGCCGCCCCAGGGACTGCCGAAGTCGGCACCGTCGCCGAACCGCCACCCCCCGGCCACGCGGTGGCTTTCTTCCCGTGAAGTACTCAGGGCGGACCGGAACCGCTTGTGCATGCTTTCAATCGATGAAGCGGTTTGACTGTGCGAGCACTGCGTGATCTCCTCAAGTCGTTGCCAGTACGTCTCCCTCGCCGACGATTCCCGGCGGGCCCCTTGACGATTATCCTGGCCTGCTTGATCGGCGTTCTCGCCGGTTACGGGGCGGTGTTTTTTACTTTCTTGATCAATCTGGTCACCACGTATTCCATCGAGCCGATCCTCCGGGCCAGCCACGAATACGGGACGCAGTGGTTGGCCGTCTTGTGGATGGTGCCGGCGGTCGGACTGCTGTTGGTGTCCTGGTTTACCCGACGCTTCGCCCCCGAGGCCCAAGGACACGGCGTGCCCGAGGTGATCCTCGCGATCGGCCGACACGACGGGGTGATCCGTCCCCGGGTCGCGGTGGTGAAGATCCTCGCCAGCGGCTTCTGCATCGGCACCGGGAGTTCGATCGGGCGCGAAGGGCCCATCGTGCAGATCGGCTCCGCGTTGGGCAGCATGGCCGGGCAGTGGTTCCGCCTCCCGCCCAAGGACATCAAGGTGCTGGTGGCCGCCGGGGCCGCTGCCGGGATCAGCGCTACGTTCAACGCGCCGCTGGCCGGCGTGATGTTTGCCAGCGAAATCATCCTCGGCAGTTTCGCCGTCGAGAGTCTCGCGCCGATCGTGGTGGCCAGCGTGCTGGCCAACGTGGTCCAAAGCCACCTGGGTGCCCACGGCATGGATCCCGTGTTTCCGCAGGTATATCACTCCTACGCGGGAGGCTGGGGACAATTGCCCTCCTATTTGGTGCTGGGATTGTGTTGCGGTTTGGCCGCCGTCGTGTTTACGAAACTGCTTTATTACGTGGAGGACGTTTCGAAGCAGCGTTTGCCGAAATGGTGGTGCCGGGCCCTGGTCTTGGGATCGTTGGTGGGGATATCGGGCACCGTATATTACGCGTTGGCGCCCGAGCCGCCCGAGGTCGCGCCCGCTGCCGCACGAGCCAACCTGGACCCTGGCAGGCCGTTGCCGGCCCTGTTCGGCGTGGGATACGAGGTCGTCGATCACGCGGTCCACCTCGAGAGCCGGACCAAGAACGACGAAGATAAGAAGCAGGACGCCGGCGACGGGAACGGCGGCAACGGCGGAAAGAGAGAACCGGACCGACGTGACAAGATCCTGGAATTGACCCGCCCGGAAATGCTGGCCCAACTCTGCTGGCTGCTGCCTTTGGCGTTGCTCAAGCCGCTGATGACCAGCCTCGCGCTCGGCGGCGGAGGATCGGGCGGGATCTTCGCACCGTCGTTGTTCATCGGGGCTGCGCTGGGGGGATCGTTCGGACTGCTCTGCAACATGCTGATCCCGGAACTCAGCGCCCACCCCGGCGTGTACGCCATCGTGGGCATGGGAGCCGTCGTCGCCGGAACCACGCACGGAACCCTCAGCGCGATCCTGATCGTTTACGAGATGACCGACAACTATCAGATCATTCTGCCGATCATGATCGCGGCCGGGCTCTCGGGCGTCGTCGCCCGGTTCATCGATCCGGACAGCATCTATCTGAAAAAGCTCAGCCGTCGCGAAGAGTCGGTCGCCCGCGGACACCAGGTCCACCATTTGGAGCACATCATGGTCCGCGACGTGATGATTCGCCATTTTCCCACCGTCCGGCACACCGACGACCTCACGGAAATCATCCGCGTCGCCCGGCAGAATCTCCACATCGAGAGCCTGCCGGTGATGAACGACGAGGAACAACTGGTGGGCATCATCCGGCCGGGGGACCTGCAACGGGCCTTGGACAGCCGCGTGCCGCCGCAGTTGGTCAACGCCGAAGACATCGCCATGACGGCGCCGATCGCCCTGCGCACCAACGACAATCTGCTGGAGGCGATGCGCGATTTCGGCGCCTGCGACGTGGAGACCCTGCCCGTTGAAACCGGCGAGGGCGCCTCGCGCCGCGTGGTCGGTCTTCTGCTCCGCGCCGACGTGATGGGCCGCTACCGCAAGGAGATGCTGCGCCAACGCTGAGGCGTCTTTCCAAGAACGCCTCCGCGGACTATACTGAAGGCATGAACGCGCACGAATCCGACGCACCAGACACGGCCGGGCGGCTGCAACTGGCGGTCGAAATGGCCCGCGAGGCCGGCAACATCACGCTGGAATATTTCCGCCGCGAGGATCTCGACGTCGAACGCAAAGGCGACGATTCCCCGGTGACCATCGCGGATCGGCACGCCGAGGAACACCTGCGGCGGCGAATCACCGCGGAATTTCCCGAAGACGCCATTGTGGGCGAAGAGATGCCCGACACCGAGGGGAAAA
This sequence comes from Thermoguttaceae bacterium, assembly GCA_035527455.1. Classification (GTDB taxonomy): domain Bacteria; phylum Planctomycetota; class Planctomycetia; order Pirellulales; family Thermoguttaceae; genus DATLAN01. The sequence goes on along the minus strand of DATLAN010000467.1, from coordinate 14,090 downwards.
GCGAGTTCCGTTGGATCGTCGACCCGATCGACGGGACCAAGTCGTTCGTCCACGGGGTGCCGCTCTACGGCACGCTGGTCGGCGTCGAACACCGGGGCGAGAGCATCCTGGGCGTGATCCTGATCCCGGGCACCGACGAGTGTATTTACGCCGCCAAGGGAGAGGGCGCCTGGTACGTGGTCGACGACCAGCCGCCCCGGCCCGCGAGGGTCTCTCGTCGAGCCGCGTTGTCCGAAGGGCTCTTCCTGACCAGCGAAGTCTCCAATTTCGACCGGATCGACCGCCGAGACGTCTACGACCGGCTCCAGTCCGCCGCTCGTCTGAGCCGAACGTGGGGAGACTGCTACGGGTACATGATGGTGGCCGTGGGCCGGGCCGAACTGATGGTCGATCCGATCGCGGCCGTCTGGGACCTCGCCGCCGTGCTGCCGGTGATCGAAGAGGCCGGCGGGACCTTCAGCGACTGGCAAGGCCGCCGCACCATCCGTTCCGGCCAGGCCATTGCCACCAACGGCCGCGTGCTGGAAGAAGTGTTGGCGATCGTGCGCGGGTAGCCGGTTAGATCTTTCCCGTGAGGTTGTACTGTTTGATCTTGTTGTAGATCGTCTTTTCGCTGACTCCCAACTGTCGGGCGGTCTTGGCCTTGTTGCCGCCGCAGGCCCGCAAGGTGTTGATGACGGCCAGACGCTCGATTTCCGCCATGGACATGCCGGCCAGCTCGAGCCGCGGGGAGCCTTCGGTGGCGGGCCCCGGCAAGCGGAGTTCGTTCACTTGCAGGTCTTTTCGCCGGATGATGCGGCCGTCGCCGATCGTGGCGGCGTGCTCCAGCACGTTTTCCAGTTCGCGGGCGTTGCCCGGCCAGTCGTAGCCCTGCAGGACCTCGGCGGCCAGTTCGTCCAGAACCAGCGGCGGGCAATTGCGGCGCCGCGCGATCCGCCGCAGCATTTCGCGAGCCAACTCCGGCACGTCGGAGAGGTATTCTTTCAGCGGCGGCAGGTTCAGCGACAAGACGTTGATCCGGAAGAAGAGGCCTTCGCGGAAACGACCTTGCCGGCACGCCGACGACAGATTCTCTTGCGAGGTGGCGATCACGCGGAGGTTCACCGGCGTGGCCGTCTTGGCCCCGATCCGGGCGACGGCGCGTTGCCGGAGGAAGTCCAGAAGCTTCGGCTGCAACTCGAGGGGAAGGTGATTGATTTCGTCCAGCAGGAGCGTTCCCCCGTCGGCGATTTCGATGCGACCCGGGCGGTCGACGGCGGCCTCGGCGAAGGCCCCGCGAACGTGTCCGAACAATTCGGCTTCGATCAGGTCGCGAGGCAGCGACGTGCAGTTGACCGAGATGAACGGTCCGGAAGCCCGCGGCCCCTTGCGGTGGATCAGTTGCGCGGCGGTGGTTTTTCCGGTTCCCGCGGCACCGGTAATCAACACGGTGGAATCGAGTTGGGCGAAGGATTCGATCTGCGTCCGCGCGGTCTGGATTTCGGGAGAACGCCCGACGAGTTCCGTGGAAGCCATCGGACAGCGGACCACTTGCCTCAGGCCGCGGTTGTCGCGGGCGAGTCGGGAGGCGTGGGCCGCCTGGCGGACCCGGATCAGCAGCTCTTCGCGATCCCACGGCTTGGTGAGATACTCGAACGCCCCTTCCTTCATGGCCGTTACGGCGTCGCGGATGCGGCCGACTTCCGAGAGCATGATCACTTGGATGTCGGGGAATTGCCGGCGGATGTAGCGGAGACAATCCAGTCCCGGAATGTCCGACATGAGGAAATCCAGCAGCACGATGGCCACTTCGTCGGTAATCCGCGCAATGGCCGTGCGTCCCTCGTCCGCTTCGATCACCCGATAGCCGTCCGATTCGAGCAGTTCCCGCAAGGTTCTGCGCGTGATCGGTTCGTCGTCGACGACCAGGATCAACGTGGCCTTTTGCGACTGTTCACGGGCGGTGGTGGGAGATCCCGGCACGGATCGGACCGTCGGGGGGCCGCTCGTTTCGATCCCTTGCCCGGCGACCGGCGGTCTCAGTGCATTGTGGATGGTGGTTGCCGGCTTCTCCGGCAAGACTTGTTCTTGGCATGTGATTGTCATGATTCCTACCGCCCTTCGGCATTGCACCAACGGTACCACGCCCGGGCGCTCGTCTTGTGGTTGATGTTAGTAAGGGAAATCACCTGCGAAAGGTGTTGGTGCCGTCGCAGGCTGCGCAGCGCGTTGGCCGACGTTTCTCCCCCGGCAGAATCACGGCGAAGTGATGGGGGAGGGCGGCCGGAGATTCGCCCGAGCCGGCGTGAAACGGCCGTGTTGGCCGGCGGGTCGAAAAGCGAGCGGCGCGGCGTGGTCGGCCGCGTTGAGGTGTGTCTGCCCCGGAAACGCAAGAGAGGTGCCCCTTCCTCGCCTTGGTTGAATGGATGGCCCCGTTGCGGAAGACGTGCGTGTCTTGCCGTGTAAGAACGTAGCTTACAAGTTGCCGTGAATCCAATCCGTTGGAGATATCTTCGGCACGACGTGCAGGCTCACCACTGACCGATATTCGTTGCCCGTAAGTTGTTCCCGGTCTTTTTCTCAGAAGCGTTAGATTTTACCACTGGTTTTGCTTTTGCCGACGCAACGCGGTTCCGTCTCGATCGGAAGACACGCGGCGCCCATAGTAGCCGTCTCGCTCCGCGAGACGAAGCTTCATCTCGCAGAGCTTTATCCAGCGGAGATGTGTAGATGTGTAGGCCGGAACAAGCGCAGCGCAGTTCCGGCATTTGGTGAGGAAAGGCCGCATGAAGCCGCTTGCCGGAACTGCGCTGCGCTTGTTCCGGCCTACTTTGCCAACGGCTGGCAAACGGGAGCCCCGTATACTGGGGATGGCCTCTCCGCTCATTGGGTGTCATCGACCGTGTCGCGCAACTTGCCTTGGGACCGTCGAGATTGTTAAACTATAAAATGGGTGAAAGTTCTGCAAAAAAGCCGGTCGGCTGCGGCCGGCCTCGCGTACACAAGGGCATCGGGCAGAAATCGCGGAATCAGAGGCACTACGGATGTCCACCGCCAGTCACGACTCCAGCACGGAACTCGAGCGGTCGGGCGTTCCGCTCGGCGCGCCGGCCTCTGCGGAAGGCTCTGGGCGATCCCTCTGGCTCGACGGCGACGTGCTGGCGTGCTCGTGTCCCGAGTGCGGCGCGCCGATGTCGATCCGGCTGTGGCTGATGGTGGCCGATTGCTTCCGCTGCGGGACCAGCCTGGAACTGACCGAAGAGCAGGAGCAGGAAGCGCTTCGGCTGTTGCGGCAGCAGGAGGAGACCCAACGGCAAGATTCGCAGGCGGCGGCCGCGGCCATTGCGCCGACGATGCTCCGCAAGCCCAAGCCCCGGACGCAGCCGAAACCGGCGGACGCCGAACCGGCTGCCGAGCCGACCACCGTGCCGGCAACCGCCCCGCATCGCCAGCCGACGCCGCGGCGGGTGTCCGCCTCCGAGGCCCACCGCGGCACCCGCGCGTTGGTTCGCGATCTCTACGAAAGGGGCCGGGTGGCCGTCCTCTGGCGTTCGCTGCTGAAGGATCTGCCGGCCTGGTTGATCAGTCTGGTGGTCCACCTGGTGGCCATGCTCTTGTTGTTGCTCTTCGGCACCGATCCAACCCAGGGACCGCCGACGATCACCCTGTCGACCTCGGTCAGTTACGAGGACCTCGAGGGCGGGCAGGAACTGCTCGACGAGCCGCTGGAAGAGACCTTCGACTTAGGCGACGCCGGCGGACTGGAACAGATCAGCGACTTGAACGATCCCGGCGCGCTGATCGATTTGGATCAGCCGATCCTGCCGCCGGACGACCCCAGCGACCGGCTGAACATACCGGGCCGCCTGCCCGCTCGCATCGACATTCAGACAAACGAGATCCCACCATCGACGCTGGGTCGCATGTTCTCCGGCCGCGACCCGCGGATCCGGCGTCAGGCCGTCGCGAAAGCCGGGGGAACGACCGCCACCGAGGCCGCCGTCGCCCGCGCGCTGATCTTCCTTTCCCGACACCAGCACGAGGATGGTAGTTGGAGCCTGGCGGACTTCAACAAATCGGCCAATTGCGACAGGACGTGCACGGGACAAGTCGGAGACAGAGACAGTGACAGTCGGGTGGCTGCCACAGCCCTTTCACTCTTGCCTTTTCTTGGCGCGGGTCAAACCCACAAAACCGGCCCTTACAAGGACCAGATTCGTGCAGGGCTCACGTGGCTCTTGGAACATCAGCGAGAAGACGGCGATCTGAGAGATAGGAATGACGAGGGCGAGGTGTGCGGCAGAGGCAAGATGTACGCCCACGGCCAGGCTGCCATCGCCCTGTGCGAAGCGTACGCGCTCACCGGCGATCCGGACCTCCGGGGGCCCGCTCAGCGAGCCTTGAACTTCATTGTCCGGGCGCAGCATCCAAACGGGGGCGGGTGGCGGTATGTCCCGCGGGAACCGGGCGATACGAGCGTGGTCGGATGGCAATTGATGGCGCTGAAGAGCGGGCAGATGGGTTATCTCAGCGTCCCGTCGAAAACCTTCGAACGGGCCGGCCTGTTCCTTAATAGCGTGACCAAGGACGGCGCTCACTACGGCTACCAAGGTCCCAATGATCGCGGCGGCCTCAGCGCTCTGGCCATGACGGCCGAGGCGCTGCTCTGCCGGCAATACCTGGGCTGGCCGCGGGACCACGACGGCCTGAAGCGGGGCGTGGACTATCTGCTCGAAAACCTGCCCGACGCAAGACACCCGAACGTCTACTACTGGTACTACGCGACGCAGGTGATGCACCACTACGGCGGCGACGCCTGGGAAAAATGGAACGCGAGCATGCAGCGGGCGTTGCTGGGCACGCAGGAAACCCGGGGCCACGCCGCCGGCAGTTGGGCGCCCCAAGGCGGGGGCCTTGAGGGTGGCTTCGCCACCGACAAGGGCGGCCGGATCTTCATGACCGCCTTGGCCACGTGCATGCTCGAGGTCTACTACCGCCACATGCCCATCTACAGTGAAGACGCCCTCGAAGGCGTCAAGGGGCTGGAGGATCTCGACGTCCTCGATGTGGTCGAGGAACCGGATAGGCGCGACGCTTCTGAAGGCGGCGAACGCCCCCAAGGGCTCGAACTGCTGGAAGGACTCGAATAAGGCGTCCTGGAGAAGTCTCTTCCAGCGCTCGTTCGAAAAAGGCAAGTTGCTCAGAGGCCGGGCTTGACCGCCTCGATGGTCGCCGAGACGATGTAGTCTGCCACGTTGTGGCCCTCGGCCCAATCGCGGATGAACTCGCGGCTCTCGTCCTTGGGTTGAATGCGGATATTCTCGAACCCCACCTCGGCGAGCGTCTTCTCCAACTCGTCGATCGTTGCCGCTCCCGCCACGCATCCCGACAGCAACGCAAGATCGTTGCGGACCTCCTCGGGCAGCGGGGCCGTGGCAACCACATCGGCGATGGCAAGCCGTCCGCCCGGCTTCAACACCCGATACGCCTCGCGATACACGCCGGGCTTGTCCGGCGAGAGGTTGACCACGCAATTGGAAAGGACGACGTCCACGGCGCCGTCGGCCACCGGCAGTCGTTCGATCTCCCCCAGGCGGAAGTCGACGTTGGCGTAGCCGCCTTCGGCCGCGTTCTTTCGGGCCTTGCCGATCATCTCGGCCGTCATATCCACTCCGATCACGCGTCCGGTGTCGCCAACCTGCCTGGCCGCCAGGAAACAATCCACGCCACCGCCGCTGCCGAGGTCCAGCACGGTCTCGCCCGGCTTCAAGGAGGCGATGGCCTGAGGGTTGCCACACCCCAAGCCCATTTCGGCACCCGCTGGAATCTCGGCCAGTTCCTGCGGCGAGTATCCCAGGCGGGCAGCCTCGATCGCAGCAGGGATAGCCGGGCCCTCACCACCGCAGCAACTCGGCGCGCATCCACAACCGCCGCCGCGCCGGGCCACCTCCCCATAAACTCGTCTGACCGTCTGCCTGATTTCGTCCGCTTGACGGTTACTCATCTGCAATCTCCTTTCCGTTTCCGAACGTACATGGGTTCGGCCGATCACCCTTCGGCTGAATGAAGAACTCGCGCAGCGTTTCGAGCGTGGAAGGATCCACCCAACACTCGATCTTTTGCCCTTTTCTTTCCAACCGGATCAGCCCTGCCCGGCGCAACTCCTTGATGTGGTGAGAAACGGTCGAGGCCACAATCCCGAGATCCTTGCCGAGTTCTCCCACACAGGCCCTCATTTGCTCTTCCGATCCGCACACCGCTGCCGGAGTGCAGCAATCGGCCAAGCGCGTGAAGATGCTCAGGCGATGTGGATTCGACAGCGCCTTGAACACCTCGGCGAGTTGCTGCACGTCATTAGTTTGATAATTCGACATACATTGAATTATGCCCCCCGGTTTCTCAGAAGTCAACACCCTTTTCCCACCCAAAGCGCGTTTGCCGGCTTTCCAGCACATCGCGTCTTTATTCAGGATGTGTTTTCGCCACGTTCGTGCCGCCAGGACCGGCGGACCTTCCACGATGAGTCCGGTCGTAACTGCCTTTTTCCAAACGAGATAGGCTTTCTCGGCCCGGGGCCTGCGGCGTCGGCGGCGGCACATGGCATGCCGGTTGCACCCCCACCGGTAGTATCCCCCTTGACGCCCGACTCGGTTTGTCCACCCACGGCACCGCTCGCCCAGAGACACCATGATTCGTGTCGAGGAAGTCAACGACGCCTACGAGTTGACCAGCTACCGGCTGCTCTGGAATTCGCTGCTGCCGCAAACCCGGCAGGCCACCTTCTTCCAGTCGCTCGACTGGCTTTCGGTCTACTGGAAGCACTTCGGGCAGGACCAACGGCTGCGCGTGCTGATCGTCACCAGCGGCGGCCGCCCGGTGGGTATCCTGCCGCTGGCCGTCCGCACCGAACCGACCCGGGTGGGACCGGTCCGCGTGTTGACCTATCCGTTGCACGACTGGGGAACCTTTTACGGACCGATCGGCCCGAATCCCACGGCCACGTTGACGGCCGCCCTGCGACACGTCCGCCAAACGCCGCGCGACTGGGACCTGCTCGATCTCCGCTGGGTCGACCTGAAATGCTGCGACCGCGGACGCACGCCGGCCGCCATGCAGCGAATCGGCTTCCCTCCCCGCAGACAGGGCTGGAACCAGGCGCCCGTGGTCGACATGGCGTGCGGCTGGGACGAGTATTGGAACGGCCGGCCGAAGAAGTGGCGACACAACGTGTTCCGCCTGAGGCGTCGTTTGGCCGAGCGTGGGGAGGTCGCCCACGTTCGCTACCGGCCCGACGGCGCGGCCAACGGCGACGCGGATCCCCGCTGGGATCTGTTCGACGCCTGCGTGAAGATCGGCCGGGAGAGTTGGCAGGCCTCCTCGACCGATGGAAAGGCCCTCTGTCACGCCACCGTCCGCGATTTTCTTCGGGAGACCCATCGGGCCGCATCGCAAGCCGGCTCGATCGACTTGAACCTGTTGCTGCTCGACAAGAAACCGATCGCCTTCGTCTACAACTATCATTACCAGGGACGCGTCTGCGGACTTCGCAGGGGTTTCGATCCGCAGTACACGGCGGCGGGCCCCGGTACGGTGCTGCAATACATGATGCTCGAAGACGGCTTCCGCCGTGAAGACAGTTGCTACGATATGGGGGCCGGCTCGCTCGACGGCAAACGTTACTGGCAAACGTCGCTGGCGACCAGCTACCGCTTCACGCACTTTCCGCTTTCGATCGCCCGGGCACAACTTCTGCGGATCGAACGGTGGTTTCAAGACCGGCTCCACGGCCCCCGGTACCTGGCCTGCGCGACCCAGACGGCGTGATGCCTTGCCACGTCCAAGAACGCCGCAATTCCCCGCGCCGTGAGACGTCAGACCGCATGACGAACACCCAGGCGCACCGTGGCATTGTTGATCTCCGACCCTTCGAGATGCACCTTCGCCACCATAACCGCGATGGTCTCGTCGAGGGTCACGGTCTGATCCTTCTTGCACGAAAAGACGAGCCGCCGTTCTTCTTCGCCGTCTTTCAACTGAGTGAGTTCGCGATTCGGTTCCAAAGGACTAACCGGTTTCTCGAACGTGTGCAGGTCCTTCGCGAACTCCTTGCCTCGCAGAACCAAGACGTTCCGCGGTGCGGTGACACCCAGTCGAACGGTAGCTCCAGCGATTCGAGAGCGTCCAATCGAGACATCCAGCACGACAAGTTCGATGGCGTCGCCGATGGAAATGGTTTGCCCCATCGCGCGTGACAGCACAAGCATAGAGACTCCGATCTCGAGAGAAGCGTCTTCCCGGAAAGCCGACATCGTCCAAGGGTCGGCCCGGGACGCCATCATAATCCACTGACGGCGCTCAGCGGAATACCGAAATGCGATACTCCAGCCGTTGATCGTTCGCTTTGCGGGTTCTCAATGTGCGTCCCGCCGCGGTCGTCAACCGGGGTCTCTGTCGCTCTTAACGACGCACATGCAGAGGACCCGGTAGAGGATCAGCAAGACGAACGCCCCGGCCACGGCCGTCAAGAAACCCAGGGGGCTGATGGGGTTGAAATCCTGGCCGCCGACGAGAAAAGAAAGGATCAACAGCCCGACCATGCTGCCGACGATCCCCAGCAGCATGGCGGCAATGGGGCTCGACGGGCGGCGGACGGGAAGGATCACCAGGGCCAACAGTCCGGCCAGGGTCCCGAAACCGACCCAGATCAGCACGACGTTGACCCAGTGTTGGGCGCTTTCGGAGAGTTCGAATTCGAGCATGGCGAAAATCCCTTCGGCTGCTGACGCCCGAGGTCGCACACTTCGGACGCCAGCAGCGAAGGGTGCCGTCCCCCCTAACGTTGCCTACGCCGGCCCATCGTGTCCCCGGTCGGGAACATCACTCCCCACGCACCTCCAGGCCGGCGTGGCCCTCGCTCGGCAATGGCTCCTCCCGTCGATCTGCCTTGCCGCGACGATCAGCGCTGCAACGCCTGTTCCTGGGTGTATTGCCGTTGGGCCGCCGCTTCCTCGGCGTGCTTGAATTCCGATCCCGGCGGGAAATACTGGACATCGTCCTTCATGTAGTCGCCGCTGGGCAGTGTTTGACCGCCAATGCTCACCTGGCAGCCGGTCAGGCCGACGGGCAACAGCATGGGCAACCCGAGCAGGACGCCCCGCCACCAGTGCCGCCGGTTCCTTGAGCCCTTCATGGGCCACCTCCATGTTTGCTGGAAGTTTCGCACGTTTTGCATCTTGCCTAAACAGCCTCGGGAGCAAAACCATTACCGCTGATACAGTCACCGCAACCGTTATCGTCAACGAGGCCAAACGAACTTTAGCGCCAGCACGGCCCGAGAGCGACCGGAACTGGAAAATATCGCCCCGGCGCCGTAAGATCATGTAAGTGTGGAACTTATTGGCTTCCCTCGGCGTATCTTACTTTGGGTATCCACTGACCCCCCAAGGTCCGCGCAGATCAATAACTGTACATTTTTCGGCGAGGGTGGCACGCCCTGAGGAACGAAGGGCGTGGAAAACCTGCCAAACCACGCCCTTCGTTCCTCAGGGCGTGCCACCCGATTGGACAAGTTGTTTCTGCGCGACCCCTAAGGAGTGCGAACCATGTTGCGCCGCCGCTTTATCCGCTTCGATACTCTCGGGGGTCGGTTCCGGATCCCGGTCCGGCTGCTGATCTTGCTCGCCGGTTGCGTGGGGGTTGGCGGCCCTCTGGTCTCGCCCGCCCGGGCACAGTTGGAGCAAAACGTCCCCTCGTTCGGCTATCAGGCGGCGTTTGCCGACTTCTACGAGGGCCAATACGAGGATGCCCTGAGGCAATTCCGCTCCGAGGGCAACGGGGCGATCAAGATCGGCATGGTGCGATGGATCGACTCGATCTGCTATGAAACCATGGTCGGCGAGTGTTACTACCAAATGGGCTACCTGGAGGAAGCCCTGGGCCATTACACGGCCGCGCTGAAACTCGCCTCGGCCTATTCGGAATGGATGTTGCGGGTGCAATTCCGGCCGGCGATCCAACCGGCCGGGACCGGGACCTACACGGCCGTTCCCTGGGGCGCCAGCACCCGCCGGACCCGGCTGGGTTTCTATCCCGACTCGATGCCCATCCTGCGCGGACAAATCGACAACAACCAACCGTTCCGGGAGGGCGGCGTCGTCATGTTGGCGAACCTCCGCCCGATCAACGTCCAGGAGATCGTCCGCTGCACGACGCTGGCGATCCGCCGCCGGGCGCAGTTGCTCGGGCCGGTCAGCCAGCACGATCCGCTCTTCGCCGAGTTGATCGCGAAACTGTCGCGTCGTCCCGGGCCGCCCAACCACTGGTCCGAGGCGTGGATCGACGTCCAACTCGGGTTGGTCCTGATAGCCGGCGGCCGAGAGGCCCAGGGCGTGCCGTACTTGCAACGCGCGGTGATGGCCGCCGGGGAGTTCGACCACCCGATGACCGGCATCGCGCTGGTCGAACTGGGGCGGCTCGCCCTGGCACGCGGCGACTACGCCTCCGCGTCGGGATACTTCGAGGAAGCCACCTACGCGGCTGTCCACTATCCGGACCTCGGCGTCCTGGAAGAGGCCTTTCGTTACGGAGCGCTGACCCACCTGCTGGCCAATCGCAAAGGGGTTTATCCCTTGCTGGAAGGCGGAATCGGCTGGGCCAAAGTGAAAGACCTGCGTCACTTGTACGTCTCGCTACTGCTCTCGGCGTGCGAGAATTACGCCGTGCTGGGGCAAACACCCCAGGCCGCCGGGTTCCTCGAAGAGGCCCGGCTGGGGATCGGACGACGCCAGATGGCCGGCGGCCGGATCGGTGCCCGGTCGAGCTTCCTCGCCTCGCTGGTCCTCTTCCAGCAGAAGAAGATCCCCGAGGGCGACGCGATGCTGGCCGCCGCCATGAACTTCATGCGGCGGGGCTCGTTCTGGCTGTATCACATCGGTCTGGCCGACGGACTCTACACCAGCGGCACGATCACGTCGCGCGTGGCCGTGGACCTCTACGACCACGTCCTGCGGGACCCCCAGCCGGACGATTGGGCCGCCGATCCGATGGAATCGATGGCCGTGCTGGTCATTCCGCACCCGCTGCCCATTGAACACTGGTTCGAGGCCGCGCTGAGCCGCAAGGACAACGAAAAGGCCCTGGAAGTCGCCGATCGGGCACGGCGGCACCGCTTCTTCTCGTCGCTGGGATTCGGCGGGCGACTGCTGTCGTTGCGGTGGATCCTCGAAGCGCCGCCCGAGGTGCTCGACAACCGGGCCCAGCTTACCCGGCAGGACCTGCTCGCCCGGTATCCGGCCTATGAAGCCCTTTCCCGCCAGTCCAGGGCGCTGGCCCAAGACCTCAAGGCCATTCCCTTGGTGACCGAAGATCCCGACCTGCTGCGGCGGCAGGGCGAGGGCCTTTCCCAGTTGGCGGCCGTCAGTCTGCACCAGGAGGCCCTGCTAAGGGAGATGGCCGTTCGCCGGGAGCCGGGCGGGCTGGTCTTCCCGCCGCTGCGCACGACCCAGGACGTGCAGAAATCGTTGCAGCCGGGCCAGGCCATCTTGGCCTTCTTCGCCACCAGCCGCCACCTCTACGGCTTCCTGCTGAACAACCAACGCTACGCGTATTGGCAAATCGGTTCGCCCGACACCTTGTTGCGGCAGATTCCCGGGCTGCTGCGCCAGATGGGCCATTTCCAATCCAACGGCGAGCTGGCCATCGAAGACCTCGCCGACCAGCAGTGGAAGACCACCGCGGCGCAAACCCTCGACCTGTTGCTCAAAGGCTCTCAGGCCGACCTCACCAAGGATTTCGACGAACTGGTCATCGTGCCCGACGGCGTGCTCTGGTATCTGCCGTTCGAGGCGCTTCAGGTCAGCGTCGACGGGAAACTCCGCCCGCTGATTTCCAGATTCCGCATCCGCTACGCGCCGACGACCTCCCTGGCCACGTGGACCGGCGGCGGGCGGAGTCCGACGGGCAACACGGGCGTGGTGATCGGGAAGCTGTATCCCCGCGACGACGAGGCGGTGGCCCAAGCCGCCTTCGACCAGCTCACCCGCGTGCTGCCCGGCACGGTCGCCCTGAAGTCGCCCCCGCCGGCGGCGTCGAATGTTTACGGATCGCTCTTGGATCGGTTGATCGTGCTGGACGACCTCACGCTCTCGACCCAACAGCCCTACGGCTGGACGCCCATGCCGCTGGACAACGGCAAGCCGGGCAACTTCCTGGCCGACTGGCTCTGGCTGCCGTGGGGCGCGCCCAACGAGATCATCCTGCCCGGCTATCACACCACCGCCGAGGACTCGCTGAAGCGACTCGATCGGACGGCGCCGGGCCACGAGGTTTTCCTTTCCGCCTGCGGGCTGATGGCCAGCGGCTGCCGCACGATCCTGCTGAGCCGCTGGCGGACGGGCGGGCGGACGAGCTTCGATCTGGTCCGCGAGTTCGCCCAGGAACTACCCCACATCGCCCCGTCGGAGGCCTGGCAGCGCAGCGTGTTTCTGGCGGCCGCCTCGCAGCTCGAACCCGACCAGGAGCCCCGTCTGAAGCGCACGACCGACGAGGCTCCCCGGGCGAGCCATCCGTTCTTCTGGGCCGGCTACATGCTGATCGACTCCGGCACGGCCCCCCGAGTGCCCGAAGGCCCGCCGGTCCAACCGGTCTTGCAGCCCAAAGAGCCCGCCCGTGCAGTGCAGATCCCCGCGCCGCCGGGATAGAGTCCCGGGGCGCCACTTCTCCGCGAGACGAAGTTCGTAGGGTGGGTCGAGCGCAGCGAGCCCCACCAATGGCCTCTGGGGGAATTGCAGATTGTTAATTGAGAATTGCAAATTGCAAATTGCAAATTGAAAGATCGAGACAGCGCCAACACCAATCTGCAATTCTCAATCTGCAATTCTCAATTTGCAATTCCTACCGGCGGCTCGGAGCCTGTCCCCATTTTCCACTCGCCGCTCACGGTTCGAGGTCTCACGGTAAAATCACCCCTCGCCGTTGCAGCTCGGCGACCACACCCTCGACGATCAGGCCGATCTGCCGCGGGTCGAGTCCGGCGGCCGGCGGCGGGGAAGGTCCCGCGGCGGCCAGTCCCTGTTCGGCCAGCAACTCGCCGAGCGTCCGCTGAAGGTCCTTCAGGATGCCGCGGTGCTTCTCGGAGAGCGGCTGCCGGCTGCTGCCCATCTGGAATCCCCGCAACGCCACCGCCACGCGGAACCCTTCCGGAAAATCGGCCGAGTAGAGCGTCGGGTCGAACAGCCGGGTCAACCAGGCCTGCAATCGCCGAGCTTCGTCCAATTGTCCGCTCGTGGTCAGATCATACAGCCTGCGGGTGATCTCGGGAACAACGCCGCTGCAGGCGTTGGTGCCGCCGTCGCAGCCGATCAGCAGCATGGGCATCAACACCGGGTCCCAGCCGGTCAGGAAGCTGAACTCGGGCCGGTTGGGGCGCACCGCCTCGATCATGCGGATCATCTGGGCCACGTCGCCCGAGGAGTCCTTGATCGCCACGATCCGCTCGCACTCTTCGCTCAGCCGTTGGATCGTCGGCACGTCGATCGGCGAGGCGAACATGGGGATGTTGTACAGCGTCACGTCGACCGGCGTGTGGCGGCCGATCTCCTGGAAATAGGCGTAGACGTTGTCCGGGCTCAGGCGGTAGTAGAAGGGCGCAACGATGGCCACCGCCCGGACGCCCAGCCCGTGATAGTACTCGCAGGCGGCCAGGGTCTCGCGGACGTTCGCCTCGGCCGCTCCGGCGAGGATCGGCACGCGGCCGGCCGTCTGCTCGACGATGATCCGGACGATCTGCCGCCGTTCGTCGGGCGTGAATCGGGTGAACTCGCTGGTCGAGCCGTTGGGATACAAGCCGTGGACGCCGCGGTCGATCAGCCAGTCGACGTACCGGCGCAGCTCGGCCTCGTAGATGCGTCCCTGCCCGTCCAGCGGGACCATGTTGGGGGTAAAGATTCCTTGAATTTTGCCTTGGCCGGCCATGGTGTCGAGGTCCTTCTGCCCGCCTGCGTGATTGATAGAATGGGCACAACCGGAGCGGCCCGAACGGTCGCTAAACAAGCATAGCTTTCCGGCGGGTGGCACGCCCTGAGGAACGAAGGGCGTGTTTTCCCAACGTACCA
>DATLAN010000466.1:0-2279 GCA_035527455.1 Thermoguttaceae bacterium | reverse complement strand
GCGGACGCCGCTGGGATGGAGACAACGCCGAAGCGATGATGGCCCTCGCCAGCCTGGACGACAGCCGCATGTGGCAAACTTACTGGACAACCCTAAACCCCGCAAGGAAATAGCGGTGCCAGAAAATATGGCCGCACACCTGCTGAGGCACCGGTTGTCTCGATTGCCCGGCCGGGTTAGGATCTCCCCAGGGAGTCCCCGATCCCGAGTCCCCAGCCCCGAACCCCGAACCTCCAACGCGCTTCAAGGAGCCCCCACATGATCAACGTCGGAATCGCCGGCATCGGCTTCATGGGCATGATCCATTACCTGGCCTACCAGAAGGTCCGCGGCGTGAAGGTCCGCGCGATGTGCGAGCAGGACAAGAAACGCCTGGCTGGAGACTGGCGGTCGATCCAAGGCAACTTCGGCCCCCGCGGCACCATGATGGACCTCGGCGGGATCGACCGCTACGAGAAGCTCGACGAGATGATGGCCGACGAAAACCTCGACCTGATCGACGTCTGCCTGCCGCCGGCGATGCACCCCGGCGTGACGGTCGCGGCGCTGAAGGCCGGCAAGCACGTCTTCTGCGAGAAACCGGCCGCGTTGGACCCCGCCGACGCCAGGCGGATGGTCCGGGCCGCCGAGAAGGCCGGCAAGCAGTTGCTCATCGGCCAGGTCCTGCCCTTCTTTCCCGAGTACCACTTCGCCTACAAGGCGATCACCGGCGGCCGGTACGGCAAGCTCCTGGGCGGGCATTTCAAGCGGATCATCTCCGACCCGCTCTGGCTGCCCGACTTCTACAACCCGGCCACGGTCGGCGGGCCGATGCTCGATCTGCACGTCCACGACGCCCATTTCATCCGCCTGGTCTGCGGGATGCCCACCGCGGTGCAGAGTGTCGGGTCGATGCGCGGCGAGGTGGTCGAGCGGTTCAGCACGCAGTTCCGTTTCGCCGATCCGAACCTGGTCGTCACGGCCACCAGCGGCGTGATCGACCAGCAGGGCCGCCCCTTCACCCACGCCTTCGAGATCTATCTCGAAAAGGCCACGCTGTTGTTCGACGCGGCCGGCATCGGCAAGGACTGGGTGGTCGGCTATCCGCTGACCGTGCTGAAGCAGGACGGAAAGGTAATGCGTCCGAAGCTCGGCTCGGGCGATCCGTGCGACTCCTTCGCGGCCGAGATCAAGGAGGTCCTCCGCGCCGTGCGGACCAACACGCCCTCGCCGCTATTGGCCGGCCGCCTCGCCGCCGACGCGATCCTGCTGTGCCAGAAACAAACCCAATCCGTCCTCCGCGCCCGCCCGGTGAAGGTGTAGGGTCGGACGACGGGCAACCAAGAACTCGAACCGCAAGCCGGCGGGCTGCACGCTTTCATGTGTCCGGTGCGGCGTCCGGCTGGCGGTCCCCGCGCTGTCCTTTCGAAATGAAAAACGAGCCATGCTCCGTATTCGCTGCATCCACAGCGGGTTCCTGCCCGTCAACTGCGACCGCATCGAGCAGACGAAGGGCCTGTTTCGCGAAGCGTTCCCGTAGATGGCCGGCGCGGCAGAAATAATCCCGTCGATCCTGAAGCGGCCGATCGAACACGGGTACAGCGCGGCGGTGATCCTGCTGGACCTATCCTGACAGTTTCGCCGAGTTCCGCCGGTTGAAGGAAGAGACGTTCCTGCAAGGCTTCCGCACGGCCGGTCGACCGCCGCGACTTCCCGGCGCCGGGACGAGTTTTTTGGTTCATCCGGGATTTGCGTACCGTGGAGGTGGCAGAAGTACGGGTTCCTCTTCTCTATTCACGAGTTTCCGGGAAGAAACACAGCGTTTTCCGGTACTTCCAAACAGCCAGGGAATAGAGAAGAGGAACCCGTACTTCCCCGGGGTAAGACGTCAGCTACGCGAATTTCGGATGAACCAGTTTTTTCCCGTTTCGTTCGTCCGAGGAAAGAAATCCGGCTTCCCCGGATCCGTGCAAATGATCGAAAGGCATTTGGCCTCAACGCCTTACGACCCCACGCACGATCCCCGTCGGCCCCTTCGACGCGATTGTTATCCGCCCCACGCCCAAGCGGCCGACGGTGGCAAGCTGTTCCCATTTCACTTAACTCCCGATTTGCAGTCAACTTACGTCGCCTTGCACACACTTGACACCCCGCCCAAATCGATTAGCTTCGCGGGCAGTTTCCCCGACGCAAGTCGTTTCACGGACGCCCTTTCGCCATTGTTTCCCACTTTTCGCCGATTTCGTCGTTTCAAAGAAAACAATAGCTCGCAGTGACCCGAGACCATCGACACCGACCAC
>DATLAN010000465.1:0-2002 GCA_035527455.1 Thermoguttaceae bacterium | reverse complement strand
CATGGACATCGTCGAGCTGAAACGGCGTTACGGCGGCCGCTTGTGCCTGTGCGGGAACATCGATCTCGATTCGACGCTCACCCGAGGCACGCCGGCGGAAGTCGAAGCCGAGGTCAAAACCCGCATCCGCACCCTCGGCCCCGGCGGCGGCTACTGCTGCGGGTCGTCCAACTCGGTGACCGACTACGTCCCGTACGAAAACTACCTGGCGATGTTGGAGGCGACCAGGAGATATGGGAAGTATCCGCTGTGAATCGACCGCCGTCCCAGAGTAGCCGTCTCGCTCCGCCGAGACGCAGCCCGTCTCGCCCCAGCGAGATGGCTAAAGCAGCGGCGACAAGCCATCCGGCACGTACCTACCGCCCTGCGTCCGACGGCTCCCGCACGAACACGGCGCCGATCTCGAAGCACCGCTGGTTTTGCCGATTCTGCAGATTATCGACTGCCCGACGGCGCGCAGATATAATACTGAGGCGGTAACCGTTGCGAAACATCTTCGCAGTCAACCCGTGCGGGACGGATTTCCCAATCCGTCACCATCGGCGGATTCGGAAATCCGCGCTACAAGAGATCGGCGGATTCGGAAATCCGCCCTACAAGAGAATCGTCTCGCCATGACCCTCAGGAGCCGCCATGTACTACAGTCGCTCGAGCGCCATTTTCGCCCTGGTTGCAACGGCCCTGTTCGCCAACCCCGCGCCGGCCGCCGAGCCGTATGATACGGCCGGATGGGTCGGGGCGAACTACACGCCGGCCTACTGCGTCAACGCCGTGCAGCTCTGGCACGACTTCCGGCCCGACGTGATCGAAAAGGAACTGGCCGCCGCGAAAAAACACTTCGGGATCACCTCGCTGAGGGTGTATCTGCACAACATCCCCTACGACGCCGAAAAGGAGGCGTTTCTCGGGCGCATCGAGCAGTTCCTGGTCATCTGCGATCGTCACGCCGTCAAGCCGGGCTTCGTCTTCTTCGACGATTGCTGGAACCGCACGGGCATGACGCTCGAGTCGCCCCCGCCGATCAAAGGCCGCCACAACGGCCGCTGGGCCGTCTGTCCGCAGGATGGCGAGCGGACCGAAGAGAACCTGCCGAAACTCGAGAACTACGTCCAGGACGTGATCCGGCCGCATCGCCAGGACGCCCGGGTGCTGTGGTGGGAGATCTTCAACGAGCCGCAGAGACAGTCGCCCTACTCGGACCGGCTCCGCAAGCTGGGCTACGCGTGGGCCAAGGAACTCCAGCCCGTCCAGCCGGTCATCTGCTGCTGGAACGACAGCCCGGAAACCGACATCGTCGACGCCCACAATTACAACAACGACTTCGCCGGCTGGGAGCGGCAGGCCGAGATGAATCCCGAGAAGGGGACCGTGTTCACCGAGGCCGGTGCCCGATGGTATGCCCCGCGCCGCAGCAACGCCGAGCCGATCGAGGTGATCCACTGGCTCGAAGGCCGCCGGGCCGCCGGGAAGTACGCCCCGGGCGTGTATCTCTGCTGGGAGTTGATGGTGGGCAACTCGAACTGCCGCTGGTACTGGGGCACGCCCGACGGCACGCCGGAACCGACGATCCCCTGGTGCGGGCTGATGTGGCCCGACGCCACGCCCGTCTCGTTGGCCGAGGCCGAAGCCGTCCGCCGCTACACGACCGGCGAGCGTCGGGCCCTGCTGTTCGACGACTTCCAGGACGCCCCGCCGGTCGACGCCCGACCGGGCTGGACCACCTACGGCAGCATCGCACCCGGCGCCAGCGGCGTGATGAAGCTCGACGGCAACATGAAGCAGATCGCCGGCGACGAAAAGTGGACCGATTACCTCCTGGAGGCCGTGGTGATGCTCCGCGGCGAGTCGGGCAACGCGGGGTTGGTCTTCCGCGTCAACTCGCCAGGCCCGGGCTACGACCAGATGCGGGGCTATTACGTCGGCTTCGACGCCAAAACTCTCCACCTCGGCAAGATGAACAACAACTGGCAGCCGCTGGCCAGCTACGACCTGGGCCAACTCG
>DATLAN010000464.1:0-17465 GCA_035527455.1 Thermoguttaceae bacterium | reverse complement strand
TGCTTTGCACGACGGCCGGCTTTCGTGTAATATGGTCTGACGTCCGAGGAGAAAGCCCATTGTCACCACAAGGAGATCGCAGAATGAAAAGCTTCAAGAAGGTTGCCGGACGCATCGCGGTGCTGATCGGACTGGCGCTGGCGATTCTCGCGTCGACGTCCCGGGCCGGCCAGCCCGGCAAGGGCCCCGTCAAGGTCTTCATCCTCGTCGGCCAGTCGAACATGCAGGGGAAGGGCAAGATCGCACATCTCGAGCAATTGGCCGCCGAGAAGGCCGACGAATACGGCCATCTGAAGAAGGACGGCCAGTGGGTCGAGCGCGACGACGTGTGGATCAAATACTGGGACAAGAAGGGCAAGCTGACGGTCGGCTACGGCTCGCCGGAAGACCGCATCGGACCCGAACTGGGCTTCGGCCACGTGATCGGCGAGGCGCTGGACAACCAGGTGCTGATCGTCAAGGTCGCTTGGGGCGGGCAGAGCCTGGCGCTGGATTTCCGTCCGCCCAGTTCCGGCAAGCCCGAGTTCGAGCTATCCGAGAAAGTGCAGCAGAACATCGCCGGCGGCGAGTGGCAGATCGGCATCCGCTACCGGGAAATGCTCGAGGAGGTGAACGCCACGCTGAAAGACCTCAAGACCCACTTCCCCGATTACGACGGCCGGGAGTGCGAGATCGCCGGGCTGGTCTGGTTCCAGGGGTTCAACGACGTGATCAACGACACGTTCCGCGCCGAGTACGGCAAGAATATGGCCAACTTCGTCCGCGACGTGCGCAAAGACCTCAAGGTGGCCGATCTGCCCGTGGTGATCGGCGAACTGGGCATGGACGGCGTGGAGGTGAATCCGCGATGGGCGTACAAGCACTACGCCCTGCGCGAGGCCCAGGAGGCCCCGTCGAAGATGCCCGAGTTCCAGGGCACGGTCGCGTTCGGCCGCACCGCCCCGCTGGTGGTCACCGAAGGCGACGCTTTCGACGGCGGCTACCACTATCGCGGCCGGGCGGACACCTTCTACAAGATCGGCGTGAGTTTCGGGGAGGAAATGAAGAAGCTGCTCGGGCTGTGATGTCGAGAACCGGCGACTAGCACCAAACGGCTCTTGACATCGTTGCCGTGAACATTCGGGTGGCACGCCCTGAGGAACGAAGGGCGTGTTTTCCCGACGTACCACGCCCTTCGTTCCTCAGGGCGTGCCACCCACTGTAACATCCCAGACTTAACGCCAAACCGCCGAAAAACCGTTTGCTGCCGGCCCGGTAGAACAGCCACGTGCTCAAGGTACTCAGTCTTCAAGAGGTGATGCAAATGAGTCAGGTTTCATCGAAGGTTCAGGGTTCGGGGTTCAGTGCCCTGTTGATGATCGTACTGGCCCTCTGCACGGTCCAGGCGCGCGCGGACGTCCGCCTGCCGAGGATCTTCACCGACCACATGGTCCTCCAGCAGCAGATGCCGATTCGGGTGTGGGGCTGGGCCGAACGCGGGGAGGCGGTGACCGTCCGCCTGGCGGACAAGTCGGCCTCGACCACCGCCGGCGACGACGGCCGCGACTGGGATTACGATGAAGAACTCGCGGCGATGATCGCGTCGTGGCGGCAGCGGTTCGCCCAGCCCGAGATGCCCTTCTACCTGGCACAGATCGCCCAGACGACCTACGCCAGCGGGATGGAGCGGGTCTGGGAATGCCAGGCGAAGGTCGCGGCGACCGTGCCGCACGTGTACCTCGGCGCCAGCAACGATCTCTGGGACGGCGGCGGCGCGCAGCGGGACCAACTCCGACGCGACGAGGGCACCAACGACTCGCCCGGCACCGGCTGGCCGCTCGGCGGCACGTCGAACCCGCATCCGCCCAACAAGCACCTCGTCGCCAACCGGCTGGCCGACATCGCGTTGGTCGAGACCTACGGCGTGGACCTGGGGCGGGAAGTGTTCGCGCCGGTGTACGAATCGCATCGGGCCGAAGGTGACAAGATCCTCGTCAAGTTCGGGCACGTCGGCGACGGATTGAAGACCGACGACGGCGAGGCGCCGAACTGGTTCGAGGTCTCCGACGGCACGAAGCAGGAAGACCGCGACAATGCCCCGCTGCTCTATCACAAGGCCCAGGCGAAGATCGTCGGCAGCGACACGGTCGAGGTCTGGTCGATCGACGTGAAGGCACCTAAGCACGTCCGTCTGGCATGGCACCCGCTGGCTCGGCACAATCTTTACAACAGCCAGCGCGTGCCCGCGATCAACTTCCGCACCGACGCGCAACCGACCAAGAGGCGCTGACGACCCGATGAAAGAGGATGCGTGCGTGCAGCCGCCGGTGCGTCTCTGCCTGACCGTGGGCGAAGACCTGCTGCAGTGTTTCTGTCTGCTGGGGGGCAGCGGGTTTACGATCCGCGCCCGGACGCCGTGCAGCGTGGCAGAATTGCTCTGCGGACAACTGGGCGTTGCGGCGGATTACCTGGCCGGAAGGGTGCAGACGATCTTTCTCGACGGCAGCGTGGTGGATGATCCGGCGACGGCGACGGTGGCGGCCGGTTCCACGATCGCGCTTTCGGCCGCCCTGCCCGGCGTGGCCGGGGCGGTGCTCCGAAAAGACAGTTCCTACGCCGCCATGCGAAGAACGATCTCGCATGCCAACCGGGTTGCCCTTCCTGCGGCGGCCGGCCAAGGTCGCGTCGTCGTCAAGCTGTTCAACATGGTGCAGGGCGAGTTGGGACCCGCGATGCTCGGCCGCGGCGTGCAGGTCTCCGGCAAGGCCCTCTGCGACCTCTTCCGCGGCCGGTCCGAAACCTTTCGCTCCGGTATCCTGAGCGCACGAATCGACGACAGGCCCGTCCCGCCGCACGTTGCTCTGGAGACGGATTGGACCGATCAGGACATCTTTCTGCAGGTCGGTTCGTAGTCCGCACTTCTACCGGATTCACTGACTGTGCCAATGGGCTCGACGCTGGAGAAGGGGTTGTTTCGCGACGATCACCGTTTGCGAAACACGCTGCCCCGGCCGGTTTCCTGAAAGCCGAACTGACGGAACAACCCGAGTGCGGCCGCGTTATGCTGCGTCGTCTGGACCTCCACGAGATGGATGCCCTGGCGGATGAACTGGCGGAACGCCTCGCTGAGCAGAAAGACCGCCAGACCGCGGCGGCGGAGCGATTCGTCGACGTGCAGGTCCATCAATCCGGCGGCACGGCCGACGCCGGCCGTGCCCGAGGGCTCCATGCTGCGGAAGGTCGCCCAGGCGAGTGCGGGGGCCGTTTCGCGGGGCACGAGTTCGAAGCGGGTCAGATCGAATTCACCGACGACGCTGGCGTCCCACCAGCTTTCCGCCGGGGGATCCGCGGTGACTTCCACGATCATCCGCCGCCGGATCTGCATCTGACGGCGGTCGATCACCGCCTCGAAACCGCTCAGATCTCGCCGCAGGATCAGCGTGCGATCGATCTCGTCGTAACCGTGCGAGGCAAAAGTCTCCCGGGCGAGGCAGTCGGTGTGCAAGACGCCGGGCAACTCGCTGCCGCCGTACAGTCCCAGGTAGAAGGGGTTCAGCGGCTTCATCCCGCCGCCGTAAAGCACCTTCGCACCACGCTGGCGGAGGTACTGCTCGGCACGCTCCAGCAACCCGGCGGCCACTTCCTGCTGCGGGCAGTCGGGCCGCACCATCACCATGCAGGTCGTGCCCGACTCGGTGGAAATCCGATCCCGCGCCTCGTTCGGGCCGAAACCGGCGTGGGCGAATCCGACCGGGCGTCCGTCTTCCCGGGCGATCATCAGCCCTTCGTAGTCGAAATAGAGCTTGGCAAAGACCAACTGCTCGAACAGATCGGGCGAAACCCATCGGGCCAAACCGTCCTGGCCGGCGCGACTCCGCCAAATCGCTACCAACTCGGGCGGGTCGGTATTGCGAAAGGTTTGATAGCTGATCATCACCACATAGAATCGCCATAACTGGCCAAACAACGGTCCAGAGAATTATAGGAGCGCGCTTCGGGAGCTACTAGGGGACACGACCGGCCATGTGCGGAAAAAGACCCTCCACGTGCCGAACCAGTGCCTCTTCTACCCGATTCGGTGTTCGGCCGATTCGCCACGAGACAGGTTCGGCGGCGCCGTTTCGCCGCAAATCGCCCAAATAGCCTTGGAGCAACTCGGCGTATCGGGCATCGGAGCCCAGCAAGAAATGGACCCACGCCCAAGATTCCGCGTAATCGTCCTGATCCATTTCGAAGGCCGAGTTGAACTGTTCCAACCGCCGCAAGTCGGGCTGCCAATCTCCCTGCCTGAGTCGGGCCGCCAACCGCTCGCAATGCGCCCGGTGCATGCCGTCGCGGCCACGCGGCACCTCGAAGTACTCGGCCAGACCTTCATCCAGCCACAAAGGCACATTCGGCACCACTGAATGTAGGTAGGCGTGCGTGATCTCGTGCCGTAGGTCTTCTGACACCCGGTCGCCCCAATAGGCATAGACCACCAACCGCGTATCGGTCTCCACGAAGAACGCCCGCCGCCGCGGAAACTCCGGATGGTGCCAACCCATGAACGCGTAGAACCGATCGGCGTCCTGGAACAGGTAGACGTGGATCGGCTCGTCGGACAGCGGCATCGCCAATCGGCGGGCCAGGTCGAACCGCCGGGCCGTCAGGTCTTCCAGCAGCCGATGTTGCGCGGCCAACGGGAAGTCGCTGTGGATCACCAGTTGCTCGCGAACCAGCGAATGATTCTCCGGCAGCTTTCGAGAGACTTTCGACGGAGCGATACAGCCGCCGACGGTCAAGACGAGCATCAACGCGATTGACGACGGCGGGCGGATCTTCATGGGGTCTTCAGGGATTTCCCGTCGCGCGCGGGCGGAGTGCTCGGGCGCCGCGCAGAAACAACTTGTTCCATGGGGTGGCACGCCCTGAGGAACGAAGGGCGTGAAAACCTTGCCAAACCACGCCCTTCGTTCCTCAGGGCGTGCCACCCTCGCCGAAAAGTTCTGCGCAAACACTCCATCAACTTGTCAACAACGGTCCTTCGTCGGGCACGCAGGGGGCCGACGGCAGGGCGTCGACCTGGCTGCGCCGTGGTTGATTCTCGCGACGATATTCTTCCGGCAACGTCCTCTCGTCGCTCGCTACCGCGGCGACGACCTCCGCAAGCCGGGGCCCCCAGTCGGACACACTGTATTGCCGCTCGATGAGCCGGCGCCCGGCTGCTCCCATCGTGCGTCGCAGCTCGGGATCGGCCGCCAACCGGGCAACGGCTTCGGCCCACTGGCCGGGAGTGGACGCCAGGAAACCCGTCTGGCCGTCGATCACCATCCGGCAGTTCATTCCCACGGGGTTGGCGACCACGGGCAGTCCGGCCGCCATGTACTGCAGGACCTTCAGCCCGCACTTCCCCGGGCTCCAGGAATCGTCCGGAAGCCAGTTGATGCCGATGTCGCCTTCGGCCAGTTCGGCCGCCTCGCCTTGGATGGACCAGCGCCGCAACGTTACCCGCAACGAAGAGAGATCCACCGACCGGTCGCAGATCAGTCGAAGCTCCAAACCCGGCAGCCGCCGGGCCGCGGCCGCCAGATGTTTCTGGGCACACTGCAGCGAGGCGAGCGTGCTGTGCTGTCCGATCCAGACCAATCGGGTCCGGGAACCCGTGCGGCGGTGGGAAGCCGGTTGATACAGCTTGGGCTCGATGCAGGTGGGAATCACCCGAACGCGGTGCGGCTCGACGAAGGCCGCGGTGCGCTCTCGCAGATAGTCGTTGCCCACGATGACCGCGTCGGCCGTATGGACGGTCGCCCAGAACCGGGCCATGCGAACACGGCTCTCGGGCCCCTTGGGGTTGTAGCTGTCGCGTTGGAACACCGCATCGTCGACGTCATAGATCAACCGCGGTACGAAGCGTCGCAGCAGGGCCAACTGCCAGATGGGCAGGAGTCGACGCTGGAGGATGACCACGTCGGCTTGACGTGCCGCCAGAAATTGCCGAACCCGCGCGATCGCTCCTTTGCGCAGCGGGGCGGCCTCGAGATACAATCCCCGCTCGGCCACGGCCCAGGCCAAGGCCTCGATGCGATACCGGTAGCAGACGTGGTCGGGGCCTTGGATCAGGGCCAGGACTTTCATGGGCCTCTTCCTTCTCGAACTGCAAGCGGGGGCGGATACTAGCAGATTCGCCGTGCTCCCCGAATAGCAAAGCAGGGAGATTTGCAGCGCGAGGCCGGGAAAACCAGGCAATTGAGGCAATTGCGATGACACCGTTTAGCGGGCGGGCTTGCCCGCCGTTTGGTTGCGGCCGTGCCGCGTCAGGAAGAGGTCGGAGCCCGCTCGGCGACCAGCTTGTCGAGTTCCTCTTTCATCCGCAGGAGAATCTCCCGGTAGGAATAGGCTCCCAGTTGTTCGCCGCCCCGCTTGAGGTTGACGAAATTCGGCCCGCACCACAGTCCCAAATCGGCGTCGTCCGTTTCACCCGGCCCGTTCACCCGGCAACCCATCACGGCGATGGTCAGGGCATACTCGGCCGCGTATCGGGTCGCTTCACGGACCTTGTGGGCCAGCTCGATGAAGGCCTCGTTCTCCACGCGGGAGCAACTCGGGCAGGCGATGATGTTGATGCCTTCATTGGGGCGAGCGTCTTCCGACTCGTGGAATATCCCGGCGGCGACGTCGGAGAGGATTTGGCGGCCGGCCTCGATCTCCTGGTGCTTTTGGGCCGCCGGAACCGTCAGCGAAACCCGAATCGTGTCGCCGATCCCGCGGCGCAGCAACGCCTCGAAGGCCGTTCGGGTCTTGAGGATGCCCTCCGGCGGCATGCCGGCCTCGGTCACGCCGAGGTGCAAGGGAACGTCGGGCCGCTGTGATGCGAACCGCCGATTCGCCTCGACGACCTTCGCCGGATCGGAGTCTTTCAACGACACGCAATACCGCGTGAAACCGAGTTCATCGAGCAGCTCGCAGTGATCCAGCGCGCTTTCCAACATGGCCCCGAGAGAATCGCCGGGGCCGTATTTCTCGCGTTTGGCCGGATCGACCGAGCCGCAGTTCACGCCGACCCGCATCGCGCAGTGGTGCTCCCCGGCCACGTCCGCCAGAAAACGGACCTTCTCCTGCCACGGCCGCTGGCGCTGGTGATGGAACAGGTGTCCGGGGTTATAGCGGATCTTGTCGACCAGTGGAGCCACGTCCGCCGCCAGCCGGTAATTCTCCTGGAGATCGACCGACAGATTGGCGTCGGTCGCCTGGCGGATCGCGGCCAGGGCTTCGACGTCACGGCGGGTGTCCACCGCAATGCGCACCACGCCCGCCCCGGCCGCGTGCAGCAGGTTCACCTGGGCGATCGTTGCCGCTGCGTCCGACGTCTTCGTGGCGCACATGCTCTGCACCACGATCGGATAGCCGCCGCCGATGGTGACCGACCCGATCCTCACCGGCCGGGTGGGATTTCGAGGCGTTCGATCGACGATGGGATGGGAGTCGGACATGCCGTCGCGTTCAACCAAAAGGGGTGGCACGCCCACGCTGGAATGTGTGCGAACGATCCCGGCGTGGGCCCCTGGCTTAACATATTCTCCCATCATTCCCCGTGGCTTCAACCCCAAGAAGAAACCGGGCCGATTCGCAGATTCAAATTGGAGGATCTGCGGCAACTTTACCGATAAAGCAGGCGTTGCCGGTTTCCAAGGCGGTGTGCGCCGACCGTACCTCCTCAATCGGGGGTTGCGAGACTGTCCTCAATCAGTATTCGGGTGCAACAATGCGGCGTTATTGTGTCCTGCTGGGTTGCCTGTTGTCGAGCGGGTGTTCGTTGTTTCCGGAGATATCCCACCAGCCTGTGCTGCACAACCCGTTTCCCCAGCTTGCCAAAATTGCCGTAGTGCCGTTCTTCAATCTCAGCGACGACCCGACCCTCGACGGCAAGCTGGTGGCGTCGGCTTACTTCAACGAGTTGCAGTTGGTTCCCGGGTTCGAGGTGATGTCGGTCGATCAGGTCCAGCGGGCGATCGAGGACTACGCCATCGATTTCAGCAGCCCGGAGGACGCCCGACGGCTGGCTCAGATCTTGGAAGTCGATGCGGTGGTGATCGGCGCAGTGACGGACTTTTCGGCCTGGTATCCGCCGCGGATGTGTATGAAGGTGGAGTGGTACGCGGCCAACCCGTACTTCCACCCGATCCCACCCGGCTATGCGCTGCCGTGGGGGACGCCGGAAGAGGAGGAAATCCCGGGGCCCCTGGTTTTCGAGGCCGAGATGGCACTGGCCAGGGCCCAATTGAAGACCCAGACGCCGGCGTACGAGAGACTTCCGATTCCCGAGAAAGCGCCCCCGGCTGCGGGGCAGAACTCACCCTCGACGAGCGGCCGGGACGCGCCCGATTCGACGAATCCGCCGTGGGACGAGGCAGTGCAGCCGTTCGGCCACGAGGCAGTGCAGCCGTTGGGCCACGAGGCCCCTCTGCATGACGGGGCCAACGACAACCCGGCTCGGCCGGCGGAGGCGATGAGCCTACCGCCTGACTGGCCCGATCCGCGCGGATTCATTCCCCCGGCTCCGCGCGCTCAGCCACCGGCCTGTCCCCCCAGCAATGCCCCGGTGCTGGCGCATACGCAGGCGTTCAACGGCCACGACATGGAATTCACGGAGGCTTTGGCAAGCTATTACTATTTCAAGGACGATGCACGTTTTGGGGGCTGGCAGGGCTATCTTCAACGCAGCGAGGACTTCATCCGTTTCTGCTGCCACATGCACCTCTCGGCGATGCTCAGCGCCCGGGGAGGAGCGGGAAAAACGCGAGTGGTGTGTCGGTGGCCAAGTGTCCGATAAGAACCCAAGGAGCCTTGGAATCTTCGCTTCGGCGCAACCTTCGACACGGCAGTTCGGTTTCGCGAGCGGTGCGCCCCTTCCAGGAGAACATCGGTGAGCCAGGATATCAACGTATTGGCGCTGGTGAAGGGGTCGGAGCGCTACGTCTTCTTGTATGACGATTGCAGCCGCGCGGAGACCTTGCGGACGCTGGGTCGCTATGCGTCCAATCCGGATCTGAGTTTCACCTGGTACGACGCCGCCGTGTTGAGCCAGAAGATCCGCCAGGAGTGCCAGAAGTTCTCGGTGCATGCCCGCTTCGACATGCCGCTGCCGACCGACTCGGATGAACTTTGCTAGATGCGTGCCGCGATCACCCGGTTCTTGCAGTATCTTCGCGTGGAGCGCAACGCTTCGGAGTTGACGGTCAAGAGTTACCGCGAGGACCTCCATGTCCTGGCCGACTATCTGGCCGAAGCTCGCGGCGGGACGTGTCCCAAGCCGGGCGACGTGGCGGTGCTCGATCTGCGGGGTTACGTGGCCGCTCTGCACGAGTCGGGTTACGCCAAATCGACGATCGCTCGGCGGCTGGCGTCGATGCGGAGCTTCTTTCGTTTCGGCCAGCGCGAGGGCTGGACGGACACCAACCCGGCCAAACCCCTGCGCAACCCGCGCCAGGGCCGTTCGCTGCCGCACTTCCTTTCGCCCGACGACTTGGGACGGCTGCTCGAAGCACCGCCGGCCGACGAACCGCCGGGGTTGCGCGACCGGGCGATCCTCGAGACGATGTACTCGGCCGGACTTCGGGTGAGCGAAGCCGTCGGACTCGATCAGGGCGACCTGGATTTCGCCGCCGGCGTCCTTCGCGTTCGCGGGAAAGGGCGCCGGGAGCGGCTGGCCCCGATCGGCTCGTATGCGGCCGGCGCGCTGAGGCGTTGGCTGCGGGTGCGAACGCTTCACCGCGACGAACCGTCCGGTCCCGAATCGCCGGTGTTCGTCAACAAGTTCGGCCGCCGGTTGACCACCCGAAGCGTCGGCCGAATGCTCGAGAAGCACCTCAAGCTCGCCGGTCTGGACGGCCGCACGACGCCCCATTCGCTGCGGCACAGTTTCGCCACGCACCTGCTCGATCGCGGCGCCGACATCCGTAGCGTGCAGGAGTTGCTGGGACACAAGAGCCTGGTGACCACGCAGATCTACACCCACGTCAGCACGGCGGCGCTGCGCGCGGCCTACGAGAAGGCCCATCCGCGGGCAAAGTAGCCGTCTCGCTCAGACCAGTCCTCTTCGCACGGCCCAAACGGCGGCTTGCGTGCGGTCGCTGACGGCGACCTTTCGCAGAACGTTCTGGACGTGTTCTTTGACCGTCTCGACGCTGATTTCCAGGGAGCGCCCGATTTCCTTGTTGCTCAAGCCCAAGGCCACGTGCCGGAGCACTTGCGTCTCGCGCTGCGTCAGCGGCACGTCGTCGTCGTCGATTGCCTGGCGGATTTTCATCGCTGCCGCGACTCGCTGCAATTCGCCGCTGCGGCTGGGCGATTCCCCTTCGCTGGCCGCCGTAATGGTGGCGATGATGTCCTCCCGCGAGGAACCCTTCAACACGTAGTCGCTGGCACCGAGGGCGACGGCTCGGGCGATGTAGGTGGGGTTGTTGTACGTCGAGAGCATCACCACGCGGCTCTCCGGAGACGCGGCTCGCAGCTTGTCCAATACCGACAGGCCGTCGCCGTCGGGCATGCGGATATCCAGCAGGATCACGTCCGGTTTCATCTTGCCCGCCTGTTCCACCGCCTCTTTCCCGCTGCTCGCCTCGGCGACGATCTCAATCTCGGTTCCCGCCAACAACGCGGCCAGTCCGGTACGGATGACCGGGTGATCATCGCAGACCAACAATCGAATACTCATGGAAATCTCCCCTCAAGCAGGACCCTGTATTATGGTGAGCCCGTTGACTCTCGATTTTAGTGCACCAGAGGGCAGCATCAAGTACCCCACAAAAATTAAAATATCCCCCTGAACCGAAAAGCGGCCCGGAAAGAATTCCCACAAATCGAGGGGCAAGAGCCTTTTATGGTCGCGTGACGGACCGGAAACAGCGGCCAAACTGGCCGAATTCTCTCAGAAAACTTGCGCAGAATTGTCGGGGAAATGCCACTTGCGGACTATGTGGTTCATGCACTAGGGGTGTTCTGCGTACATCGACTCTGTTCGATCATGCTGGGGACTCGAGCCCCGAGCCCCGAGCCCCGAGCCCCGCTGTCCCCATGGGCTACGGCCACGCCGACCTAGGCTTTGATCGGTCGCCCCATCTTCTCCAAATCCCGAAATCGGCGCGTTGACTTCCCTCACCCCGTGACGTAGATATTTGGCGACAGACCGAGCGGCCCCTTCCCCACGACGGCGGTCCCCATGCCGCTCGGTCAGCCCCTTGTGCTCCCTGGAACCGGCAAGATCAGAAGAAACTTCAACCGCGGGCAGACCGGGATGGCAGAAATGAAGCACCATGGCACGCTGCTGTTGGTCGATGACGATCGTCACGTGTTGACCTCGATGGCCGACTGGCTCCGCGATCAGGGCCACCAGGTCGACACGGCCGCCGCTTTTTCGGAGGCCATCGCGGCGGTCGACCGCAAGACCTACGATCTGGCGCTGGTCGACATCCGGCTGAAAGACGGCGACGGTTTCGATATCCTCGGCCACTGCCGCCGGAAACGCCCGGAAACGGCCGTCATCATGATCACCGGCTACGGTTCGGTGGAAACGGCCGTCGAGGCCATCCGCCTGGGCGCCTTCGACTTCCTGACCAAACCGTTGATCGATGAAGAACTCGATTTGGCGATCGAGCGAGCGCTGAACCAACGCGAACTCCGCGAAGAGAACGACCGGCTCAAGAGACAGCTCGACATGCGCTTCAGCCCCGGCAACATCGTCGGATGCGACCACCGCATGTTGAAGATCTACGACATGATCGACAGCGTGGCCGATTCCAGGGCAACCGTGCTGATCACCGGGGAAAGCGGCACCGGCAAGTCGCTCATCGCCCGGGCGATCCACCAACGCAGCGGACGGCGCGACAAGCCGTTCGTGGAAGTCGCCTGCGGGGCCTTGCCCGAAACACTGTTGGAAAGCGAACTCTTCGGGCACGCGGCCGGCGCTTTTACCGGGGCGATCGGAGAGAAGCTGGGCAAGTTCAAGCTGGCCGACAGCGGCACGATCTTCCTCGACGAGATCGCCACCGCCAGCCCCGCCATGCAGGTCAAACTCCTGCGGGTGCTCCAAGACCTCGAGTTCGAGCAGGTCGGCGGCACGAAAACGTTCACGATCGATACGCGGGTGATCCTGGCCACCAACGAAGACCTCTCGGCCGCGGTCGCCGGGGGCCGGTTCCGCCAGGACCTCTACTACCGGATCAACGTGATCAACATCGGACTGCCGGCGCTGCGCGACCGCATTTCCGACATTCCGCCCTTGGCCGAACACTTCCTCAACAGTATCCGCGAAGACGCCAACCGCAGCGTTCACGGGTTCAGCAACGAGACGATGGGCGCGTTGCAGCGCTACCGCTGGCCCGGGAACGTGCGGGAGTTGCAGAACGTGATCGAGCGGGCCGTTCTCTTGGGCAAGAGCGACCTGATCGAACTGGAAGACCTGCCCGGCGAACTGGCGGATTCCGCACCGGTGGGCGTGGGCCCGATCGGCACCCACACGCTCAAGGAAGCGATGGAAGGCCCCGAACGCCAGATCATCCGCGAGGTGCTCGAGGAGCACCTCTGGAACCGCCACGCCACGGCCGAAGCGCTGGGCATCAACCGCACCACGCTCTACAAGAAGATGAAACGCCTGGGCCTGGAAGAGGCGCACGCCGTCCTCAGCCGGTGAGCGTCGTTCTCGCCGGCGAGTGGTGAGCGATCGGTGGTCTCGGCGAAGTGCCCGCCGGTTGACTTCACGCCCGAGGACTGTAAGATTCAGTGTTTCATGGGGCGGCGGGGGGTAAGAATTCGGGCATTTCGGGTGCGGGGAGCAAATCGTGATTGGTCGGATGATTGCCGGTATTTCGTGTGTGTTGTTGCTGGCCGGCTGTGGGGATACCCGGCAGCCCACCAAGCAGGTCAAGCTGGCGGAGGAGCCTGCCGAGTCGCCCGAGAAAACGACGACAGGTAGGATGAGCCCGCCCGGATCATTCCACGGGATGCCGCCGGGAATGCCGCCGGGAATGCCGCCGGGTAGCGACGTGGCAGCGACCGACGGCCCGACGGTGGATATCGACTCGATGCAGGCGCCGGCGGGTTGGGTCGGCGAAGAGCCCCGCTCGGGATTCGTGCGGGCGGAGTATCGGCTGCAAGACGCCACCGAGGAAACGGCTAGCTGGCGGCTGACCATCAGCGTGGCGATGGGGGGCATCGATCCGAACATCACCCGTTGGCGCAACCTCTACTTCGGCGGCAAACCGGACCAGGAGTTGCGAACGAACCTCGACATCGCAGGAGTCTCGGTGGTGGTCGTCGATTTTTCGGGGGCCTACAACGAGCAGCAAGGCGGATTCGCTCCCGTGGCGATCCAAGAAGACTATCGCATGCTCGGCGCGATCATCCCGCTGGGCTCGCAACAGGGATTCGTCAAGTGTTACGGGCCTCGGGAAGTGGTGACCGAGCATGAAGAGGAATTCTATGCGCTGCTGCGGTCGTTGAAGCCGATCGAGTCGGAGCCCCGTGAGACGGAACCGAGCGAGCCAACTGATCCGGCAAGCGACTCAAGCGGCCCGGCGAGTTGACGATTTTCGCTGCTTCTCGGGGATTGCCGGGTCGCGATGCCCGGCCGGCCGTTCTGCTTCACGCGTCCGGCGCGCGACACTCCGGCGGCGGAGCATCACGAAACTCACCCCGGCGATCAGAAGCACCAACGCGACCACCGCCACCCAGCGGGCGGACGTCATCCACGGCACCGGCAGGCTGCCCAACTCGAGGCGGATCACTTCTGCGGCCGGCAGCGTTTCCCCGTTGGACTCGAAGACCACTTCGTACGCCTCGTCAAGCCGCTGGACGGACTTCTGCGGGAGCGTGCAGGAGACCGCGTCGGCGTCGTCGGTGCGAATGCGCACGCGGACCTGCGAGCAGGGCAGATCGAGCGGCCGCTCCCAGATGCGGTGCTTCTGCGCGTTGGGCAACAAGTACGTGAACTTCAATTCCCGCTGGCCCGGAGTCCACGGGATGCCGGTGACGAGCTTCCGATCGATCAACGCGAAGCGCCGCCCGAAGAACTCTTCGTGGAACGTGGTGCGTTCGAAGTCGGGGGGGATCGACAGTTGCATCGTGACCGGTTCGCCGCCGTCATGGGCCGGGCGGCCGATGTAGGTGGATTGCGTGGGGTTGTCCACCAACATCGATTCGGTCACGCTGAGCGCGCCGGGCTGGGGGCGGATCTCGATCTCGTGCCGAAGGACGACCAGCGGGTTGGGCTGCTCGACGGCGTCGTGGACCTTCAACCGGGCGAACGCGTCGGGCCGCTCGGCGGTGAGTTGGATCCGCGGGCCGGGATAGTGTACGCCCTGGCGGCTGGCCCCGGGAAGATAAGTGAGATTCGTGCCCAAACGCAGATTCTGGAAGAGGTATCTGCCCCGCTCGTCCGTGGTCGTCTCGTCCAGGAAGATGACCTCTTTGCCCACCTGCATCCGCAAGACGACCTCGGTGCGGCCGGCCGGCGTTTCGCCATCAGAAGCGTTCACGACCACGCCGCCGACGGCGCCGCCTGGTTGGGATGACTGGCCCGGCAGGGCCAACAGCGCTGCCAGCGCGAGGTTTGGGAGGAGCACTTTGGTTTTCCTTGTTGGGATGTGCGTGTGGTTTGCGTGCGGCGTTGGTGCGCTAGGCCGGATTATTCATAGGCTTGTAGCTACGTTCGCCAGAACGTGGAGCGTACCCACGGGTTACGACCACGTTCTGGCGAACGTGGCTACGACAGTGTGTCACGCAATTCCCGGGGTCATGAATAATCCCGGCTAGGCCGCTTTCGAACCGGGGTTCTCCCGGTCTGGGGACTGTTCGAGTTGTAACCGCAAGGCCTCGACCGTCCGCAGCAAGCGGCGCTGCCTGCGGCCGAGCCGCCAGACGTACAACAACACGGCGATCCAAACGATCGAGTAGGCGGCGGCGAATGCACCCATGACGAGTCCTTTGTCTTGTTTTCCTCTTTGCGCGGGCGTCGAAAAAGGGGACAGGCACCGGGCCGCCATCCGTTTTTCGCGAGTTCGGAGCCGAAACACGGCCCGGAGCCAGTCCCCATTTTCGACTTGCCGCTTACAGTTCGAGTTGGTTCAGGTCGATCCGTCGTTGCAGGGCGTCCAGCATATGCTCCAGTCGCAATTGTGCGCGGCGTCGGACGAGCAAGACGGCAAACAACGCAGTGAAACCCACGACGCTCGACAGCAGCACGGCCCGCATCGTCGGGTCCATCGTCGGCGCGGCCGGGTGCATGCCCCGAAACCACCGCGCGGCCACGGCGACCAGCGGCACGTCGAGCATGCCCACGATCGCCAGCACGGCCCCGACACGGGCACGCTGGTGGGCGTCGTCGATGCCGGCACGCATCAGCAGATATCCGCAATAAAGCATCCAGAGGATGAAGGAGGTCGTGAGCCTCGGGTCCCAGGTCCACCACGTATCCCACGCCGCCCGGGCCCAGAGCGATCCGGTCACCAAGGTCAGCCCGCAGCAGAGCCAGCCCAACTCCGCGGCGGCTTGCGACCACTGGTCCCACGCCAGGTTGCGCCGCAGCAGATACAGCACGCCGCAGACGGCCATCACGATGAAACCCAGCAGACCGAGCCAGGCCACCGAGACGTGGATGTACACGATCCGCTGTGCGTCGCCCATGGTCTTCTCGGTGGGGGCGAACAGGCAGATCGCCAACACTGCGGCCGTCACCAAAGCGCCCACGAGGACGTGCAGGAGGATTTCGCCGCGGGCCGTTTTCTCGCCGGTTGTTTGCACAGCGTCTGTTTGCACAGCGTCACTCCTCGATCGCGAAATCGAACAGAATCGTTCCGGCCGTGATGAAAACCACGGCAAAGGCCCCCAGCAACTCGGTCCAACGCCACCATGCGGGCCCGAAATCGCCCAGGGCAATCAGCCGCGTGGCCTCGGCCGCCGCCAGCACGACGGGAATCACCATCGGCAGCACCAACAGCACCAGCAAGTTGCCGTTCTGCCGGATTCCGCCGGTCAGGGCGCTGAGCAACGTGCCCACCGAGGCAATCCCGAGGTTGCCCAAGAACGCCACCAGGAGCATCGCCCAGGGGTACGCCAGCAGCGGCACGTCGGAAAGTGCCACGAACAGCGGAATGAGGACGCACTGCAACGCGGCCAGAGCGATGACGTTCACGGCCAACTTGGCCAGGTAGACGGCCGTGGGCGGGACGGGGTAAAGCCGCAAGGCCTCCCAACACCCTTGTTCCCGTTCGGCGGCAAACGACCGGTCGATCGCCATCATGCCGGCAAAAAAGATCGCCAGCCAAAGCAGGCCGCCGATCATCCGTGGCTTCTCCTCCGGCAGCAGATCCATTTGGACACTGAACACCACCGCCACGACGACGCCCAGCAGGAGCATCGCCGGCCAGACCAGCCGGGCCCGGCATTCGGAAATCAGGTCCTTGTGAATCATCCACCAGAGCTTGGCTGCCACGCGTGTTTTCTCCCTTTCAGGCGGCTCGCAACGCGGGGGCTTCTTCGGACACGGAACTTTCGTCAACGGCGACTTCTTCTACTCGCCCCGATCGCAGTTCGAGCACGCGGTCGGCCAGGCGTCGGACCTTTTCTTGGTCGTGGGTGGCGAAGCAAAGGGTTCGTCCCCGGGCGTGCAGGCCCTGGAGCAGGCCGAGGAGCCAGTCGGTTCCCCGCGCGTCGAGACCGGAAAACGGCTCGTCGAGCAAGAGGATCCGCGGCTGGTGGACCAACGCTCGCGCCACGGCCACCCGTTGACGCATGCCCCTGGAAATCTGCGGCGGCAGCCGGTGGGCGTGGCCGCTGAGATCGATCCGGGCCAGCAGTTCGTCGGCCCGCCGGGTGGGTTCGCCGACGTCGCACATCCGGCCGGCGAAGATCAGGTTCTCGCGCAGCGTCAAGTGCGGGTAGAGGAAGCTCTCGTGCGACACCATGGCGATCGACCGGCGCGTGGACGGATCGGCCGTCGCCAATTGCCCGAACCAGCGAACCTCGCCCGTATTGGGCCGCAACACCGAGGCCAGGCAACGCAACAGGGTCGTCTTGCCCGCACCGTTGGCCCCGGTCAGCGCGACGCTCTGCCCTTCGGCCACGTCCAGATCGACCCGGTGCAGCACGAGCCGGTTGCCGAAGAGCCTCGACAGTCCTCTTGCCCGGATTGCGACGGTTGGTTCAGTCATTAGTTTGTCCAAGAATCCGCGCAGAAACGAGCCTCGCGTCTGGACGCCAGAATACGTTCGATTTCGCAACGGTACCGCGAAGCGGTTTCACAACAAAGCCCAGGGTCGCGCAGCGCACCCTGGGACGAAGAGTCGCACGATGACCCCGGAAACCCCGAAGGGGTTTTACAGGACTTGGGCGTTGCTTCCGTTCTGTGAAACCCCTTCGGGGTTTCAAGGCATTTGATGGCCTCACGTCCCAGGGTGCGCTGCGCGACCCTGGGCTTTGTTGTCGAACGCCTTCGGCGTTGTTCACTGCAGCGT
>DATLAN010000463.1:0-2723 GCA_035527455.1 Thermoguttaceae bacterium | reverse complement strand
GATCGGTCGGGGCTCGATGAAACGTACGAGAAGGCGGCCCGGTTGTTGAACGAGGCGGGTTTGAAAGTGACCGAGTTCTTCGAGATCCCGCCGGACCCGGAGGCCGAATTGGCCGTGGAAGGGGCCCGGCTGGCGAAAGAGGCCGGCGTGGACGTCGTGGTCGGGCTCGGCGGCGGCAGCCCGATCGACGCGGCCAAGGGAATCGCCGCGATGGTGAAGATGGGCGGCGACAGCCTTTGGGCGTACGCCGGCACCAATCCGGATTTCCGGCCGGTGACCGATTCGCTGCCCTTGATCGCCGTGCCGACCACCTCGGGGACCGGCACCGAGGTGACCGCCGTGGCCGTGTTCAATCATCGCGGGGTGGGCAACATGCCCGAGTTCCCGCTGAAGGCGTCGATCGCCGGTCCGGCCGTGTTGCCGCGGGTGGCGCTGGTCGATCCGGACTTGACGCTGGGCTGCCCTCCGCGATTGACGGCCGCTTGCGGGGCCGACGCGCTGGGGCACGCCATCGAGGCCTGCATGAGCCGCCGCCGGAATCCGTTCTCCAGCGCGCTGGCCGGCAAGGCCGTGGCCCTGATCGTCGAGAACCTGCCCTCAGCCGTCGAGCATCCCGGCGACGCCGAACTCCGCGAGCGGCTGGCGTTGGCCTCGAACATGGCCGGGGTGGCGTTCAGCGTCTCCAGCGTGGTGATGACCCATTCGATCGCCCATGCGTTGGGTGCCCTGCTGCACACGCCGCACGGCGAGGCGATCGCCGTGGCCACGCCGCTGAACCTCCGCTACAACGCCGAGTGTTGCACGGACGTGTACAGCGAACTGGCCGACTATTGCGGCTTGCGCGGCGATTCGCCCGAGGCCAAGGCCGGGCGGTTCGTCGAGCGGATCGTCGAGCTGCTCGAAGCGGCCGGTTTGCCGACCCGGGTGGCCGTGCCCGACGACGCGCCGGACGACCTGGCCGGCAAGCTGGCCCGAAACGCCTTCGAGAGCACGCTGAAGCCGCTCGAGTGGAACCCGCGGAAGATCGACGAGGCGACGCTGCGGCGGCTCTTCGAGGAGATATTGTAGCCCGTTGTTTCCCTTTTCGCTTGAATACGGCCGGGAGCTATATTACGGTATAGACCTGCACCGTGTGATGGAGTCGCGTTTCCCTGAGATCGAACGGCGGGCAAGCCCGCCCGCTAAACGGTTCGCTGTAAACGCATCCGAAGTTTCCTGGCGTGTCCCGAAACCATGAGGAGAAAAGCATGAATCGTACGTCGAGCATCGTTGGTGTTTTCCTGGCACTGGCCTTCGTTGTCGGTCCGGCCCTTTCGCAGGCTCAGGCCGCGGACGACGACGGATTTCAGGAGTTGTTCAACGGCAAGGACCTGACGGGCTGGCAGAACGCCTCCGGCGGCGAGCCGGGTGGGGGATGGGTCGTCGAGGACGGGGCCATGGTCCGCAAGGACCGCGCGGGAGACGTCTGGACCAAAGCCCGGTTCGGCGATTTCGTGCTCGATCTGGAGTTCAAGACCCAAGGCAACAGCGGCGTGTTCATCCGCACGGACAATCCCCGCGACTGCGTGCAGACGGGCATCGAGATCCAAGTCGACCGCCCCGGAAGCACCCCGAACCGGCATAGCTGCGGGGCCCTCTACGACCTGGTGGCTCCCAGCAAGGAGATGAGCCAGGCGGACCAGTGGAACCGGATGGTCGTCACGGCGAAGGACAACAAGATCACCGTGGCGATCAACGGCGAGCCGATCGCCGAGATGGACCTGGATCTCTGGACCACGCCGCGGCAGAATCCCGACGGCTCAGGCAACAAGTTCGGCCGGGCGTTGAAGGACTTCAAGCGCGAAGGCCACGTCGGGTTGCAGGACCACGGCGCCGCGGTCTCCTACCGCAACATCAAGATCAAGCCGCAGTAGCACAAAGCCGCGACCGGTGGTCGCGCCCGAAAACACCGCGCGCCACGCCTCATTCCGGCCGGCTCATCGCCAGGCTGTGCAGCACCAGCACGGAACCGATCGACAGAAAACACCATCCGAGCCACTCGGGCGGGCGGAACGATTTCTTGAAGACCGGCTCCGGCGTTTGCAGCATGGCTTGGGTCGTGGTGTTGACGGCCGCCACCGGCGGGTTGGTCTGCTTGGCGAGCAGTTGCGTGAAATCCGGCGTCAGCGTCACCAAATCGACCAGACGAAACTGGAGGCCCAGCAACACCAGAACCAGTCCCACCATGAAGTACTGATTCCGACTGATTTCCATCGTCCTGCGATCCTCCTCTGCGGCGTCCCGTCGTTGAGAAACGATACCCTTTCTTATATCGAGTTGCCCGCCGGCTCGACTTCACGCCGCACCGCACGGTAGGGGTTATTCCGGAGCATCTGGCGGGGCTGGCCCGATTGTCGCGATGGTAGCGGATCGAACGGCTTTACCCCACCGCCGAGAAAGCGGGCGACGAAAGAATGTCGTGCCGCCGGGCAGATCGTATCCTGTTTTTTTTTGCAGACGACGGTCGGAGAAGATTCGGACGAATAAGGAAGCATGATCATGTCGAAGCGAGTCCTCGTGGTCGATGATTCGATGCTGATGCGGAAGATGGTCGGGGAGATCCTTACCGATGACGGTTGGGAAGTCGTCGCCGAAGCCACCGACGGCCAGGAAGCCGTCGAGCAGTACGAGCGGTTCCGGCCCGACGTCGTGACCCTGGACATCGTGATGCCGGGCACCGACGG
>DATLAN010000462.1:0-17025 GCA_035527455.1 Thermoguttaceae bacterium | reverse complement strand
GGACAAGCTGCGGCAGATGGAGACCCATTTGGCCCACGTGACGAGACTTTCGGCCATGGGGGAAATGGTCGCCGGCATCGCCCACGAGGTCAATCAGCCCTTCTATTCCATCCTCAATTTCGCCAAAGCGAGCCGGAACGTGCTGTCGGCCCAGCGCGAGCCGAACCTGGAGGACCTCCGCGACTGGATGAACGAAATCGCCGCCGCCGCCGCCCGCGCGGGCGATATCATCCGGCGGTTGCGCGACTTCGCCCGGAAGACGGGCTCGATCCGAGTCGTTTCGGACATCGAAGGAATCATCGGCGAGTCGATCGAGCTGGTTGCCTTCGAGGCCCGCCAGCGGCACGTCATGGTGCAACGGGAGCACTGCAAAGCTGCTTTGGCCGCGAGCGTCGATCGGGTCGAAATCCAGCAGGTCCTGGTGAATCTCTTGCGCAACGCGTGCGAGGCGCTGGAGGAATCGGAGGTGCCGCGGCGGCTGGTCACGATACGGACCGCGGCGACCGACGCCTTCGTGGACGTTTCCGTTGCCGACAACGGCCCCGGACTCCCCCCCGATAAGGACTTGACAATCTTCAACGCCTTTGCTACCACGAAAAGTGAAGGTTTGGGCATGGGGCTGGCCATCAGCAAGTCGATCGTCGAGTCCCACGGCGGAGAGATTTGGACCGCCTCGAATCCCGAGGGCGGGGCAACGTTCCACTTTACGTTGCCCCTAGTGCGAGAAGGGCACGTCCGTGTCCAGTGAACCTACCGTGTTCGTCGTCGACGACGATCCGCAAGGCCGCAAATCCGTCTGCGCCCTGGTCCGCTCGATGGGAATCCCGGCCGAGTCGTTCGCCTCGGCCGAAGAGTTTCTCGAAGCTTACCGGGGAGAACGCCCGGGCTGCCTGGTGACCGACGTTCGCATGTTCGGCATGAGCGGGCTGGAACTCCAGGAGGAGTTGAAACGCCGCAACGTGCTGCTTCCGGCCGTCGTCTTGACCGCTTACGCCCGGACCCCGATCACCGTTCGGGCCATGAAGGCCGGCGCCATCACGCTGCTCGAAAAACCCTACGATGACGACGACCTCTGGGACGCGATCCGCGCCGCGTTGACCGCGGACTCCGCCTCTCGGGCCGACCACCAGCAACGTCGCGAAATCCGCGACCGCATTGCACGGCTCACGCCGGCCGAACGCAAAGTCATGGACATGATCGTCCAGGGAAAACCCAACAAGGCCATCGCCCACGAGCTGGACATCAGCCTGCGGACGGTCGAAAACCGGCGGCGCGAGGTGTTCGCCAAGTTGCAGGCAGATTCCGTCGCCCAACTCGTGCGCCTGGCGATCGCGGCCGACTTGAACTCTTGAGGTCCGTCGCCCAAGTCGTCAAGTCCGTCCTGCGACACGGCCTGGCGGGGCACCACTGTCAAGAGGGCAACAACACCGGCAGCGTCAGGCCGTTGGCACTCGTGTCAAGAAGGGCAGTCGCTCAACACGATTCACGAACCGCATGGGTGGACGGGGCGTTTCTCGCTTAACGACCTAGCTAACCCCGCGGGAATGACGCCCAGTTAGGCTAGTTTCATCACTGGACTCGACCGCCATTCCCACTCGCTTTCAGCGTTGGGTTATGAGGCGTATTTCGTAGCGCGACCGAGTCTCCAAAGCATGCAGTGTGGCATCTCTCTCAAGGCGGCTCGCGCCTCAACCAGTGCAGCAATCTCTTTCGCGACCAATCCAAGTCCCGCTGGCCCCAGAATGCTCCCGATTGACGTATTTGAGAGTCTTCTGCTCGCGTTTCCGTTCAATCACCTGCACTTTGTTCCGGGAATGATGAGAGCCATGGTACGGTCTTCCATTTTGCGCCCGTCCAGATCAGCAAACCCGCTTCGCTTTGGAAGACAAGCGGGTGTGGCACGTCCGCCAAGTGCATGGGGGGACGACTCGGGTGCATGATGTCAACCGCCTCTAGCTGTCCGTCCTTCAGTCGATACCCAATCCGACTCCTTGTCGCAAACAGAGAGATAATTCGCTTGTCGTCCCAATTGCTGGCTATCCGCTTCCCCGTATTGGCATCAATGACGACGCCGCTTCCGGCAAGGACGGTCTCGCCGTCGAACGCAATCACGCGTGTATTTCGCAAGTTGAATTCGGTCTCGTTCTTGTCATCTGCTGGCATTATAGAGGCCACGCCTGTCTGCACGTTGAACAAGTGGAGTCTCTTTGATGCCATCCATGCCAAAACGTTACCATGACGGATTGGCTCGCCGTAGCTAAGACTCTTCACTCCAGCGGGCGCAATTTCCACCTCGTGCGCAAAATCCAAGCTTCTTCCCTTGATCGGAATGAACGATGCCGGTGCGGCTTCGATTTCTTTCCCGTCGTTAACCACGCGCGATCCGGCTTGAACAACGACTCCGTCAACGTAAACACGACAAATCATCCCGTCTCTGACTGGGTCGCTGGACCGTATGGTCCCATCCGGATCACACCACTTCACTGTGTAGCGGTCGACGAAGACAATCGTGCCATCCGAATCGATTGTCATGCCGCGGCCGAATCCTGGCCCGCTGACGAACCGAAAAGCGAAGCTGGCCAATGGCTCGGACAATCGTTGCCTGTAGAATCGGTGAATGAAACGTTGCCCGCGATGATGCCGGGTCTCCTCGATCAACTCGGAAGTGCGCCACACAGCCCAGCCATCGGTAACACACATAAGCTCCGACTCGCCGCGATCTGGTCGTATCCGAGGTAAGTCCGTCTCTTCGTCTGACAACGACTGACTCGCGCAGCCACTCGCCAGGAGGATGATGGAAACACCAGTAAGAAACGCACTTCGGGATTGCATGTGATTGTTATCGCCTAACTTGGAGTTAGAAAGATCTCAGACAATACCCGTCGGCCGCAGATTTGCGGCCGAACGCGCAGGCAGGCAATTGTCGTAAGTCGAACTGTCGCTGTTGGTTGCTCATTTGCCCTGCGACCTTCTGCGTGATAGGCCGTTTCTGTCTAACGCTCATCGGTCCCGTCTGCCAAAGGTGCGGCCAGGATGAACCGAGCCGGCCCGGCCGCCCCGATCATAACGCCCACACGCAGCGAATACAAGTCCCCAGAAAAGAACCGCCGGGCCGGGCCGCGACGATGCGACAATCGCAGTAAAAGCCCAAAACGGGCACCGGCGCGGCGGAAAAACCTCTCGACATTGCCAACCGATTCGCAATAAGAGACCGCCAACTCGCGTTTCACTCCTCACTACCCACTACCCACTGCCCACTACCCACTC
The DNA here is from genome assembly GCA_035527455.1 of Thermoguttaceae bacterium. Lineage (GTDB taxonomy): Bacteria > Planctomycetota > Planctomycetia > Pirellulales > Thermoguttaceae > DATLAN01. Next base: position 13,758 of record DATLAN010000462.1, on the reverse strand, counting down.
CGCTCCCGCGATGATCCGCTGCGGCTTCCCGCAGAACTATGCGGGCATTGGTCGTTGTCCCGTGCGATGCCTGGGACAAGAATATCAATAGAGCATCCGTGCAGAACCCGAACCGATCGTCAGCGCGAAGGAACTGAAGACCCGATGAACGAAGCCGAGCCAACCCTGTTCGTGGTCGACGACGAGCCGAGCGCCTGCAAGGGCGTTGCCGCCTTGGCCTTGTCCATGGGCATCCCCTGCGAGACGTTTCTCTCCGCCGAGGCCTTTCTCGAGGCATACGATCCCTCGCGTGCGGGCTGCCTGCTGATCGACCTCCGCCTGAAGGGAATGAGCGGCAGCGAGTTGCAGGGGCGGCTGGCCGCCCTCGGCTGTACGCTCGGCGTGGTCCTCATCAGCGCCTACGCCGACGTGCCTACGGCGGTCAAGGGTATGCAGAACGGCGCCGTCGCCCTGCTGGAGAAACCGTATCGGGACGATGAGTTGACCGACGCCATCCGGGCCGCCTTCGAGCTGAATCGGCGGTTGCGCGAAGAGAAGGCCCGTCACGCCGAAGTGCAGCGACGGCTCGACAGCCTCACGGAGCGCGAACGCCGACTGATGGAAGCGATCCTCGCGGGCAGGCCGAACCGGTTGATCGCCCGCGATCTCAGCGTCAGTCAACGTACGGTCGACCGACTGCGATCGTCCGTTTTCAAAAAGATGCACGTGGATTCGGCGGTCGCCTTGATGCGCGCAGTCGCCGACCTGTGGGCTACCGACGGGGACTAATACCAATCTGGGGCAATTCCGATGAACAAGACGGATATTTCGGGCGAAGGACCCTGCGGCGAGGAATCCGGCGAAGAACGTCGGCGGCTGAACCGATTGCTCGAGGTTTACGAACGAGATCGGCAATTGCTCGCCTTCGAGATCCACGACGGCTTGGCGCAGCACCTGACCGCTGCACGGGCCCATTGCGAGACCTGCCGGCGGCTGCGAGAAGAGAATCCGCAGCAGTCCGAGAGATCGTGCGAAACCGCCGTCGAGCTGCTGGCCCGCTCCATTGGCGAAGCCCGGCGGTTGATCCGCGGATTGCAGCCGCCCGTTCTCGAACACGCCGGCTTGATCTCGGCGATCGACCAACTGGTGGGCGAATGCCAGCACAACGGAAACCCCCGGATCCACTTCTCCCACCGTGTCCTTGCCGAGCGGTTTCCGCGGCCGATGGAAAACGCCGTCTATCGCATCATCCAGGAATCGCTCACCAACGCGTGCCGTTACAGCCGAAGCGAAAGGATCTGCGTCGAGTTGGTCCAGGCGAACGACTGCCTCTACATCCACGTGCGCGACTGGGGAGTTGGCTTCGATCCGGCCGAGGTCGACGGGCACTGCCTCGGGCTGCGGGGAATCCGGGAACGGGCCAGATTGCTCGGCGGTCGGACGGTCGTCAACGCCGCGGCCGGCCAAGGCACGCAAATCGCCGTAGAGTTGCCGCTGGAACCCAAGCCGACAGAGTCTCCCGACTCGTAGTTCCCCCCGTTCGGCGGTGCTCGGGACGATGGTACCACGGCCAGCGGGCCCAATTGGCAAGGCAGCACGGACACGCACCACCGCGATTGAATTCCCCCCGGCTTGTCAACGGCCGCCTTTTTGCTATTCTTGGATATGATTTGGTGGCTGTAGCTCAGTTGGTTAGAGCACTGGATTGTGGATCCAGAAGTCGGGGGTTCGAGTCCCCTCAGCCACCCCTTTCCTAAAGCTCGGAGACGCAATGACTTGCAGATCACCTGCATTCCCCGATGGTACGTCACTGCTGCACCGGGCCGTCTCGCAGGGCGGCAATCCGTGTTGCCTGATCCCGGATGTGCGGATCGGGGTCCTCCCGGGCGATCTGCTCCACTTGGGCCAGCAGGTCCGGACCGCCGAGGCTGGCCGCCGCCGTCACGGCCGCCAGTCGCACGTCGGCGGTAGGATCGCGGCAAAGAGCCAGCAACCACGGCCCCGGATCCACGCTCTGCAATCTCGGCAACACGACCGCCAACTGGCAGCGGACCCGGGCATCCGGGTCGAACAAACGCCGGGCCAGGTCGAAGTGGACGGTGCCGAAGCCCCGGCGGCTCAGTTCGGCCCGCGCCCCGGCGATGGTCCGCTCATCTTCCGCACGCAGCAGACGCATCAGGTCCAGCGTATGTACCTCCGCCATTCCCTCTCCCGACTCGCCCACTCGCAAAGATACCGGCGGCGACGGTTCCGACGACGGTCGTTGCAGCGAGGGGACCGTCAACGAGGGCACGCGGCCGATCTCCTCCGGTGCGTGCAACAACGCATCCGGTTGGCGAGGCGGGATCGGCGATCGGGCAATCGGCAAGGCGGATAGCCGTTCGGGCCGCTCGGCGGTCAGCCGGAAAGTCCCCATCTCCTCGGGTTCCCACTGCGGCTCGGAAAGCAGGGGAATCGGCAATCCGCCGCCCGGCAGCAGGCTGAACCGAGCGATCGAATCGGCTGCTTCTCCAGGATCATTCGCCGGCAGCCGATCGCTCCCACTTGCGACCTCCTCCGTTTGCGGCGGCGACCAGACGGCCAGTTGCTCGTCCGACGGCAATCCACCGCTCCCCTCGATCGTCCGAAACACCTTCTCGCAACAAGCAATCACCCGGCTGCGGTCGACCACCTTCGGGTCGGGCAGCCATTGGAGGATCCGGGTGGCCAGCGCGGCCGCGTCGCGCCGGGCGGTGCGGCCGAATCCGTCGACTTGCTCCGCCAGCGCCTCGGCCAAGATCGCCTGATTCCGCTCGTCGTCCTCCTCGGGGGATCGCTGCCAAAAGTGGAGTCGCTCGGTGAGCAGGCTGTTTGCCGCCCGGGCGACGCTTTCCCGTTCCGACCCGAGCGCCTCGACCAATACCGGGATACCCGGCTCGCCCAGCGCGGCCACTTTGCGCAACAAGATCTCGGCGCGTTGGTCGGGTACGGTCCTCAATTGGGCTCGCCAATGTTCGGCGACCACCTGCGCATACCATCCCCGCAACGCGACGGCCAACGCCAGCAACCCGGCCGCCAACGCCAAACAGAACAGCAGCAGTCTCGGTCGCTTCATGGTTGTCCCATTGGCCCATTTCGTGGGGCGGGCATTGTCTGCATTCGGCCCATCGACGGCAAGAGCAGTGAAGGAAGATTTGGGATTTAGGATTTCAGATTTCAGATTTCAGATTTGGGATTTCCGGGCGGCGATCGGATCTTGGGGCAAAATGAGCAGAAAAATCACGCCTGTTTTCCTATATCGCCTAATATGCGAGAGAACGCTTCGCGGCGGAAAAGTTTGACTGACCTGACCAGGCTCCGTCAGCCGAATACTCAACAATTACCGACAGACTCATCGTGGAAAAGGACGCCCGCGATGAGCCTCGTTGCCATCGAAAGACTCCGCATTACCAGCCAAAAGGGGGGCTTGCCAGTGCGGCAATCGAGTTTCGCGCCTTATCAACGCGCGCTGTGGGTCACGGTGCTGGCCGTGACGGCCTTGACTTTCCACCTCTCGTGGCCATCGGCCCGTTTCCTCTTGGCCGCCCCGCCGCCCACCCGGCCCGAGGCGCCTCAGGCGGATAGCAGCGACGAGGCTCGACGCAGTGCCGTGCAATCGATCCCCATCGAGAAGCTCGATTCCATCGGCCGGGCCAAGGTCGGCGCGGTGCTGTCGAAAGTCAGCATTTTTCGCCGCTTGCCGCCCTATGCCGTCGAGTGCGATCCGAATCTCTACCTGTTCATGGTCCGGCATCCCGACGTGGTCGTCAACATCTGGGAGGTGCTGAAGATCAGCAAGCTCAAGGTACAGCAGATCGGCCCGAACACCTATCAGGTCGCCGACACCGTCGGCACCTCGGCAAAAATCGAGTTTCTCTATAGCAGTTTCGACACGCACGTGCTCTACGCCGAGGGAAAGTACGAAGGAGCGTTGCTGCCGGTGCCGATCACCGGGCGTTGCCTGGCCGTGTTGAAGACCGGCTACATCCGCGAAACCGACGGCCGTTTCTACGTCACCTCTCGGCTCGATTCTTTCCTCAGCCTCGAGCAGGGCGGCGCCGAACTGCTGGCCAAGACGCTGCTGCCGTGGCTGGGTAAGACGGCCGACACCAATTTCGTGCAGAGCATCGCCTTCTTGGGGAGTCTGTCCAAGACTGCGGAAGTCAACGGCCTCGGCGTGCAGCACCTGGCCGCCAGACTCGACCGCGTGCAACCGGAACTCCGCCTGAAACTGGCCGAACTGGCCGCCAACATCGCCGAAAAAAGCGCCGTCCAGTCCTCCGCCGCGTCGTCCAGTACGCCGCGGGTCGCCGTGCGGGATGGGCAATAGCCACAAAGCCGCGACCGTTGGTCGCGCCCTGCAACATCCGCAAAACACGGGCCTAATTGGCGAGTCCGTTAGTCGCCGCCCCATTTGGCGCGACCGCCGGTCGCGGCTTTATGCGGGGAACTCTCGCAGCGCGGCTTCTTTGACCTGCTTCAGGTCGGCCTTGCCGGTGCCGAGGATGGGAATCGCGTCGATTCGGCGGAAGCTCTCCGGCGAGGGAATCCAGATCGGCGGCAGGCCGCGCTGGGAAAGCCCGCGGCAGATCTCTTCCGGCGATTGCGACAGGCCCGTGTGCAACACGATCAGCCGCTCGCCCTTCTTCGGATCCGGCACGGCGGTCACCACCACGCTCGTGCCCGCCTCTTCATCCAACTCCAACAGCCGGGCGATCTCCTCCTCGACGCGGATATGCGGGACCATCTCGCCGCCGATCTTCGAGAAGCGGCTCAAGCGGCCGGTGATTCGGATGAACCCGTCGGCGTCGATCTCGGCCACGTCGCCGGTGACGTACCAGCCGTCGCGGATCACCTCGGCGGTCAACTCGGGGCGATCGAGATAGCCTTTCATCACGTTGGGCCCGGAGACCAGCAACATGCCCGACTCGCCGGCGCCCACGTCTTCGCCCGTATCCAGATCGACCACCTTGGCCGAGATGCCCGGCAGCGGCCGCCCGATCGTCCCTTCGCGGCAGCCGATTTCGCCCGTACTCGGGGCGCGGCCGGGCGGGACGTTGACCGAAACCACCGGCGAAAGCTCCGTCGTGCCGTAACCTTCCATCGGCCGAACGCCGAACTTGTTCTCGAACGCGTCGGCCAATTCCACCGGCAACCTCTCCGCGCCCGTGAGCACGACTTCCATGGTAGCAAAATCCTCCGGCTGGCATCGCCGCAGGTAGGATCGCAGGAAGGTCGGCGTGGCGATCAGCATCGTGGCACCGTGGTCGCGGCAGAGCTTGCCGATCGCCCGGGCCTCCAGCGGGGAATAGTGATAGACGACCATCGGCTCCAGCGTCAACGCCGTCCAGAGCGTGACCGTGTAGCCGAACGAGTGGAACAGCGGCAGGATGCCCAAGAGCACGTCGCGGCGGCCGAGCCGAATGATCGAGTTGAACGCCTCGATATTCGTGCCCACGTTGCGGTGCGTGAGCATCACCCCCTTCGGCATGCCCGTCGAGCCGGACGTGAAGATCACCGTCAGCACGTCGTCGGGGTCGATCTTCGTCAGGCCGAGCCGGCGCTCCAGCAGCCACACCGGCATCAGTCGCGATTGGGCCAAGGCGACCAGTCCGTCTTTCACCTTGACCTTGCCCTTGAAATCTTCGAGATAGACCAGCTCGGCGTCGATCTCCAGGTCGAGCTTCTCCATGACCCGACGGCTGGTCAGCACGTGGCGGATGCCGCACTGGCCGATGCAGGCGTTCATCACGTCGGACGAGACGGTGTAGTTGAGGTTCACGGCGATCCGCCGATCGAGCGACACCGCGGCGTTGGCCACGACCGCGGCGACCGTCGGCGGCAGCAGCAGCCCCACGTGCCGCTCGTCGGCCGCGAGCACCTCGCGCCGCAACAACCGCCGCAGGACCAGCGTCCGCATCAAGAGCCCCCCGCCGGTCAGCTCCGCCTGGCTGGAATCGGCGATCTTCGTCCGCCGCCTGTTGGCCCGGCACATCCGCAGGAACTTCCGCGGCAGTACCATCTCTCGGCGGTCTTCCATGGCTGGTCTCCTGATCTTCCCTTGTCGAGCATCCGGGAATATACTGTCTCTTCGGAGCGCTGACAAGGACGGCGCACCGGCCCCGGGTGTTTGCGCAGCGATAACTTGGACGCTCTTTTGACGAGGGTGGCACGCCCTGAGGAACGAAGGGCGTGTTTCGGCAGGTTTTCCACGCCCTTCGTTCCTCAGGGCGTGCCACCCCGTTGAACAAATCGTTTCCGCGGCAGCCTCAAGCAGCAGACGGAAAACAACCATGACCAGTCATGACCAAGACCCCTACCTGGCGATCAAGGCCCTGATGATGCCGCGGGACACGAATCCTTACGGCACCATCTTCGGCGGCGTTCTGCTGAGCTACATCGATCAGGCGGGCGCGACCGGCGCCCGGCACGAGATCCGCCGCGCCGGCTGGCCCGACCGGCCGCTGGTGACCATCGCCATGAACCGGGTCGAGTTCCACCAGCCCGTCTTCGTGGGCGACGTGGTCAGCTTCTTCACCGAAATCGTTCGCGTCGGCCGCACGTCGATCACCGTGCACGTCTCGGTCCGGGCAGACCGCGCCGGAGAGCCGGTCCAGCTCACCGAGGCCGAAGTCACCTACGTGGCCATCGAACTGGCCGACGGCGCCCGCCAACCCGTGCCCATTCGCGGCGAGCCGAAAACGGGGACTGGCTCCGAGCCGCAAGAGGCGTGAAAGCGCTGCCGGCTCGGTGCCTGTCCCCTTTTTCCACGCTAGGGTGGCACGCCCTGAGGACCGAAGGGCGTGTTTTCCCGACGTACCACGCCCTTCGTTCCTTAGGGCGTGCCACCCCACCGTGACATCCCCGACTTGATGCCAAGCCGCCGAAAAACCGTTTCGTGCTACCAGCCATCACCCGCGCCCGACAATTCGGCCAACTCGCAAACGACCCGATCGAGAGTCTTCCTCTGGGGCCGCCCTTCCTCTGCGTCGAAGAACTCCTCCAGCCACGCCAAAGGCTCGGCCGCGGCGACCGGTTCCGCCGCCGCCGCCGCGCCCCACGGGTCGATCCGCTTCAAGGCGTCGGCGAAACCCGTCTGGCTGTTCCGAGCCAGCAGCACGTCGGTCGCATTGACGCGCCCGTCGCGGTTAAAATCATACGGGCAATCGATCCCGGCCGGCTCCAGAATTCCCCGCGGGTTATTCCGCGTCAACAGCAGATCGGCCACGGTCACCCGCGCGTCCGCCGCTGAGTTACCCGTCTCGCCCACGGCGTTGCCGAAGTAGAACACGTCGTTTTTGGCCAGCCCCAGGTTAGCGGCCAGCACGGTGACTTGCAGCCACTGGTTCTCGATGACGTTGTCGTCCCAGACAATCGTCACCCGATCGGAGCCGTTGAAGCCTTCACCCGGGCGAACGGCGACGGTAGGTGTGGCGCTGACATCGCTCCAGCCGGCCGGGTTGTTGTCGTTGCCGACCTTGAACTCAAAGTCGGCAGTCGTCGGCGTGCCCGCCGGGTTGGCGATGTCGACCATAATGCCGTTGATGCCCTTTTCATAGCTGGTGTAATTGGCGAAGGCGCCAGTTTCTCGCGCGAGCAGGGCCGTCTTGTCGGTGGCAATTGCATCGTCGTCCTGCGGATTCGCATTTCCGTCGTTTCCGTCGAATGCCGAGTCGTTGTAGAAGATGTGTCGGCTGCGCACCACGGGGATTGGTGTCACCGCGGCATATGTGTCTCCCAGCCGCAACTCGTCCATCGATCCTTGGCTTGTACCTCGCCCCCCATAAAAGCCAAGTGTGCGAAAGACAACATCGGTCTTGCCGGAAGTGGCGAAAGTCGCGTCGGGTTGGCCAGCCGAATCGACAGCAAGATCGGTTGGGTTAACGTAGAGGGAAAATACATCTTTTGCGCCGAATTCCATCTTTATCACCAGCAGAGCCGCTTCACCAACGGTCATCGGCACTTCGGAGCGGATGACGTCGAATCCGTCGTCCGCGGCGTTGCGAACCTGAAGGGACCAGTACCGTTGTCCGTCATAGTTGGACGAAGCGCCGAAGTAACCCATGGCGATACGCCCGTGGGATTCCATTTGGGCCCAGTAACCGTCAACACCCCGGACGTACAATGGTGAATCGTCATCGGTTTCTTTGCGGAGCAGCACGCTGGCCCAGAGGGTGGTCCCCCCCTGGCCGACCACCGCCGGGTCGCTGCCGAATTGCTTGAAGTACGAAAACGCTCCATCCACGTCGAGTGGTCGACCACTGGTCTCGTAAGCCCGGCCGCCAACGGCATAGGCGTCGGTGGTAGCGAGGTTTGCGTAGCCTAGCGGATTGGCATTATCCAGCTTGTATCCATCCCCGTAAGTATCGGGGTTGAAATTCTGGGCATACCAACTGTCGGACCAACCGAACCCCGTGTCGAGTCCATGGAGAAACGGAGCATAAGGCCCGGCGTTGGGATCTTCGCTGAAGCCGTCGTACGATAGGAGGACGTTCCGCGGTAACGGAACCTGGAACTCGACAACATTGTCGGTGGCCGTCGACGCGAGGTTGGCGTACCCTTCACTGTTGATGGCTGCGCCAGCCGGAATCGAGACGACTATGGTGCCGCTTTGCTCCATATCGCGGACCGTGACCGTGTACGTGGTGCCCTCGGAGCCGGGAACCTCATTGACTTCTACGGTCGCCGCGCCGGCGGTACCCTCGACCACCACATCATCGGCCTCAAAACCGGTGACCGATTGGTTGAAGTAAACTCGATATTGCACGATCGGCGAGGCGGTCGGATCCGCCTGACCCGGTAGTTGATTAACCGTCACTGTCGGCTCCTGCGGTTGCGGTACTAGAGTCGTGTCTTCAAACACGAACAAGTAGACCGACCCGGCAGGCATGCTGAATGTGTAATCCGAAGATGTTGGGTTGGCCGCCACCTCTTCTTGAATGTCGATATTCAGCGAGTCGATGTTGTTTGCCCGTGGATCTCCCGTAAGCCTGTAAAGCGTGGTGGAAGCGGCGGACTCAAAGGGCAGTCGCAAGGTCACGGGTGTGTTGCCTTCGAGTCTGCGCGAGAGGACGAAGATCGAGTACTTATCACCGTCGCGGAAGGCATAAGTCTGAATCAGCGGTGTGTTGGGACGAGCATCGTAATGCGGCGACTCTTCCAAGTCGATCGTGGGCACGTCCGTTGCCGTGGTGATCACCATATCGCCCGAGGCATAGCGGTTGCGCATCTGCAACGAAAGCCAAGACGGATGGGCATTGTATCCGCGGGCACGTGTGGAATGCGACGACCAGTTGTAGCCAGGCTGGAAGAGGAAGAAGCACTGAGGGCCGAAATCCTGGTACGAACGGTAGAGATACGAATCCAAGTTTGTCACACCGGCAGCTAGTGACTTGCCGTAGATTTCCTGCACCTCATTGAACGGCGAACCGGGATCGGGCAAATCGTAGCCGGGTCCGCCCTCATAGAGTGCAAGATCGTAGTCAACATCCTCGCCGGCGACGGCATCGCGTGTCATAGCGTGTTCGTCGGTGGAATCTTGGATGCCCTGTGGCACGAACAGCAGTTGTGCCTGAAATCCTTCATCCGTCACTTCATCGCCGCCGACACTGTACCCTGCTTCCCAGCCTCCGATGTAGCCGGCAATACCGACCAGCGAAGAGGAAGGGCTCTCGCTCGCGGCGCGAGCACCGTAGCCATTTCCGCTTGTCTGGATTGCCCAACCACCGAGGACGAACTCAATCTTGTCTGCAACGGCGGGGTAGTATGGACTGGATTTCGCGATGCTGTAGAAATACTCGGCAAACTGGCCGTATTGCGTGCCGTTCTCGTAATTCCAAGGAGAGAAGAGCGGGTTCCAGGTCTCGTTTCCCAGTTCAAGACGAATCTTCGCGAACTCATCTGTCCAAGGGTTAACCTGCCCCTGCGCAATACGTTTGTCGCCAGAGGTTGTTCCAGCAGGCCCTGCGAGATACTCCATGAGCCCAAGCCACTCCGCCTCGTTCATGTAGGGTCCGACGATCAGCCAGGGCGTTCCTCCGGCTTGCTCGATCAGCGGTAGCGCAGTGGGTAACTTGAATGCTGGTGCTGGACGCTTCCCGTTGTTTGGGCTCCAGGTGAGTTGATTAATGCTCTCTGGGTCAGTCCAGTTGTCGAGCGTGGTGCCCCAACTCCCGTTCGTCTGCCCGCTCCAGATACGGACAGGCCCAGGGTTGAAGTCAAGTAACGCGTCGACCACTTCAGGGTGGACATCAAACGGTGGATAGGTCGGATCGTAGATGACGAGGTTGTCCACCCAAACGGTGCCCGGTCCGTCAAAGCCGAGAATGTTCTGAAGGACTCCTCCACCAGTAGGATAGTCTGGGCCGCTGAATTCAAAACTATACTTCTGCCAGGATTCATCGACATTAGTGAATGTATGCTGTACTTCGCTGTAGGCACCGTTCATCCAGAATCGCGCTTCTCCGCTCGGCACGCCTTCTTGCTTCATCCATACTTCCATGCGGTAGGTCCGGCCGGGTTCGAACTGTCGGTACGTACTCTCGACTGAGCCGTAACGATACTGCCGGATGCTGACTTCACTGGCATCGTCGGCGGTGATTTTCAGGCTACTGCGACCACCGTTCTCAGGTGCCGAAGTAGACGGGTCACGCTCGGTGGAACCGTTGCCGATCAACTCCCACGTGTCCCAGGTCTGGATCCATGGCAGACGGTCGGAAACGCTCTCCAGCCGCGCGTTCGAAAGCCACAGGTCCAAGTGGTAGAGATCCCCTGGCTGAATCACTTGACCGGTTCCGGCCAGATTGATGCGGAAGCCGCGCCCACCTTGGGCCGGGTCGCTGGCCAAGTACTCTTCCACCCGGTCCGTACGGATCAGTTGCACGTCGCCGTCGACTATTCGGTAAACACGTACGTCAGCCCCATCGAAGAAGCCGTCCTTGATTGTATCCCAATACCACGTTCTTTCGCCTTCGTCGTTGAGAATGAAGTCCGTACCGCCGCCCGTGGCCTTAGCCCGTAACCGCAAGATTTGTCCTTCCATGGATGGATCGCTAGTCCAATTGTTGAAGTCCGCCATCGCGATATTCGCACCAAAACGTTCAGGCGCCTCCGCAACAACCGTCGTGCCAATCGTGATATCAGCGCCAGTGAGCAACACTCGTGACTCAAGCTTTTCCAACCGGAGTGGGCGCGGACGCGCGAACGAACTTTCCCGGTCTCGGACAAGGCGAGAATTACGGAATGATAGACGACCATCACAGCAGCGGGAACTGCCGGCTCTCATGGCGATCTCCTCGAAAATTCGTGGTGCGTTTCACGCACCCTACCTATGACGGTTCACGAACGGGAAAACCTCACGATAGCGGAATTCCCACAATGAGTTGAGAATCTCCCCACGGGTGGTAGCCAGAAACACGGGTTCCGCCAAGAAAAACAACACGGCCCCCACTATAGCAGCCACGCCGGATTCTGTCAAACAAGACGCCGGAGAAGGGTTTCTGTGACAAATCCCGTAGAAAAGTAGGCGAAACGCGGCTTTTCGGCGCAGGTCCCGGGTGGCCCAAATCCGGGCTTGAAAACGGGGGGCGGATCGGGTATGTGTATAGATGTATAGTTCTCTTCGGACGGCTCTTTGATAATTCGAGCGGCGGGCGGACGTGCGCGGTGTTCAGGAGGCCAGCCAAATGCCCTCACCCCCTGCCCCTCTCCCAGAGGGAGAGGGGAGGTCGAATCGGCCGGGTGGCTGGTGGCTGAGCGCAGCGAAGCCCCAGGCAAAGGGTCGTGAGGGTCCTGGGGCACCGCTTCGCTTTGCCCCAGCCACCCTTCCGGGCATTGTTGTTTCTGAAATCGCGAAATTTGCAAAAATCGGACAACAATGCTTTAACGCCTTGTGGCGAAATGGTTTACAGCGAGACAACAATAGTCCCAATGGACCCGAGCGAGCGGGCGATGTCAAGAGGGGCGCAGGTGATCTAAACCCTTCAAGGGCAATAAGTTACGAACAGATGGGCCGCCATGTTGCCGTCGGCCACGTAAGCAGGGAGCGGGAAACAATGCGTTTTGGGCCCGGGACCGAAACGGCGCTTGTGAACGTAACCACAACATCCACAACGACTTGCGGAACTCCCTGCGGCAAGGTCGAGCGGCAATTGTTGTCTTCGGGCGGCCGAAACGGGAAAAAATGGGGTCCGATCCACGAAGGGCACGAAGGACACGAAGAGAGGGCGCCGAGGACAGGAAGAGAAGGAGGCCGGCGACTCGGAATGCAAGGCAATGCGGTGACCCCCTGTGCCAAAGAGGTTACGGATATCAGGAATGGAGTACCCACACGGCTTGCAATCGGCGAAGTTGTGGCCAGAATGGGTGGCTTCGCCTTTTCCAGACAACACATCGGGGATGACGGCTTTGATACACGCAGGCGAGTTGGCGGCAATGGGGACCGCCCTGTTGTGGACGCTCTCTGCACTGGCTTGGACCACCAGCGGCAAGCACATCGGGGCCTTGGCCGTCAGTTTCATTCGGCTGGCGATCACCAGTGTGTTCCTGTTGGCATACGGGCAGGTGTTCCGGGGACTCTGCCTGCCGACCGACGCGACGGCCGAGACCTGGCTGCTGATGGGTGTTTCCGGTTTCGTGGGTTTCTTTCTGGCCGACGTCTGCCTGTTCAAGGCCCTTTTGGTGATCGGTCCCCGTCTGACTCTGCTGCTGCAAGCCCTCACGCCGCCGATGACCGCGGTGATCTCGTGGGTTTGGCTGGGGGACGGCCTCGGGGTGAAGGACGGGCTGGCGATGATGGTGACCCTCTCGGGCGTGACGTGGGTCGTCCTGGAGCGGCCCAACGGACGCCATGCGGCGCACGACCGGCGGCGTCTGCGGCAGGGCGTCGTTTTGGGAGTTCTCGCGGCGGCGGGACAGGCGCTGGGCATGGTGATCGCCAAGGAAGGGATCGGCGATTACGACGCCGCGGCCGCCACGTTCATCCGCGTGCTCGGCGCCATGGTCGGGTATATCGTGTCGATTTCGCTGATTCGACGCTGGAGGGCCATCATCACGGCCACCCGGCGCGGCCGGACCATGGCGATCATCACGTTCGGATCGTTCGTGGGCCCTTTCCTGGGCGTGGTCTTACTGATGATCGCGTTGCGTCACTGCCACGCGGGCGTGGCGGCGACGATCATCAGCACGACGCCCGTCTGGATCCTGCCGTTCGTGGTGATCCTCTACCGCGAAAAAGTCAGTCTTCGCGCCGTCGGGGGGGCCGTACTCTCGGTCGTCGGCGTCGCGCTGCTGGTTCTTTGACTGCGGGGTTCTCGACTTCTCCCGGGAGCGCTCCCTCCGCTTTCGCCAAAACGCTCTTGACTTCCTCGACCACAGACTGCACGATTCTCTTCGTGGCCATTTCGGACTCCTTCTCGAATATCAACAATGGGGTCCTTTTTGCAGGACCAATCACGTAGAGACGCGCCTGCACCCGAAAAAGGGAAAATCGGCATCGGTGCCAAGCCGCCAGCGGCTGGAGTTCATGGACCCCACTATCCTTCGTCAGTATCTCGACGACCCCAACGCCGCGGCCGATTGGCTTCGCGGGCTGAGGGTGGTCGATCTGAAGCGGGCGCACGCCAACCTGGTGCGGATGGCCGATTTCGGATTGACGATTGATTTGCTGGCCGTGATTTGCGGGCAGCTTCAGCAGCACCTGCCCCGTTGTGCCGATCCGGACATGGCGCTGAACAACCTCGATCGCTTCATCGCCGCGACACG